>JAGRHE010000274.1 GCA_020445165.1 Gammaproteobacteria bacterium | reverse complement strand
CACCTGCGGTGCATCCGCCGCGGACATTCGGTTAGACTCTGTCCACCGCTTCGACGGATGCCGATCCCGCATGTCTTACCAGGTTCTCGCCCGTAAGTGGCGCCCGCGAAATTTCGCCGAGATGGTCGGCCAGGAACACGTCGTGCGTGCGCTGGGTAATGCGCTCGACAACGACCGCCTGCATCATGCCTACCTGTTCACCGGCACGCGTGGCGTTGGCAAGACCACTCTGGCCCGGATCCTGTCGAAATCGCTCAATTGCGAGACCGGCGTCACTTCCTCGCCCTGCGGCAAGTGCAGTGTGTGCCGGGAGATCGACGAGGGACGCTTCGTCGACCTGCTGGAGGTCGATGCGGCGTCCAAGACAGGTGTCGATGACACCCGCGAACTGCTCGACAACGTGCCTTATGCGCCGGTGCGTGGCCGCTACAAGGTGTACCTGATCGACGAGGTGCACATGTTCTCCGGGCACAGCTTCAACGCCCTGCTGAAGACCCTGGAAGAACCTCCGCCGCACGTGAAGTTCCTGCTCGCGACGACCGATCCACAGAAAGTGCCGGTCACGGTCCTGTCGCGCTGCCTGCAGTTCAATCTCAAGCGCCTGCCGGTCGAGCAGATCGAGGGCCAGCTGCGCCACATCCTGGAAGCCGAGGGGGTTGCCTACGAGCCACCGGCGCTGGGTGTACTCGCGCGCGCGGCCGATGGCAGCATGCGTGACGGTCTGAGCCTGCTCGACCAGGCGATTGGTTTCGGCGGCGGCCAGGTGAAAGCCGACGAGGTTCGGGCAATGCTCGGCGTGGTCGCTGGCGAGCGCCTGCCAGACATGTTGGCCGCGGTTGCTGCCGGCGATGCCGCCGCGGTCATGGCGTCGATCGGAGAGCTTGCGGAACACGCACCCGATTTCGGCGGTCTGTTGCGGGAGGTGGTGACCCTGCTGCACCGCGTCGCAATCCTGCAGCAGGTGCCGGAGGCGGCGCAGGCCAGTTGGGGGGAACCCGGCAGACTGCAGTCGCTGGCATCTTCGCTGCCGGCCGAGGACGTGCAGCTCTACTACCAGATAGCGCTGACCGGCCAACGCGACCTGCCGCTGGCACCGGATATGCGCAGTGGTTTCGAGATGGTCATGCTGCGGATGCTCGCCTTCCGCCCGGATGGCGACGGAGGACAGGTTTCCGGAACACCGGGGAAAGCGGCTGTTACCGCGCCGGCAGGCTCGGAAAAGACGGATGCCCCTGCTGCGACCGCTTCGCCAAAGCGGGGCGATGCCAACCGCCCGCCGGAGACGGAACGGGTGCCGGCCGCACAGGTCGCGCTACCGGACAGCGACCAGACAGCATCATCCGAGCCCATCGATGTCGCCAGGCTGCAGGACTGGCATGCCTTTGTCGACCGGATGGGGCTCAAAGGCATGGCGGCGCAACTGGCCGACAACAGCACCTTCCAGGACTGGGACGGCAAGCAGTTGTCGCTGCGCGTCGATCCCGCTTGCGCCGGTCTGCTCGGGAGCTTGGCCGAACGCCGGCTGCAGGAGTCGCTGTCGACGGTGCTGGGATGTGCAGTGACATTGAACCTGGCCGTTGCCGAGGGTCGTGACGAGACACCGGCGCAGCGCCAGAAGCGTGAGAGCGATGAGCGCCAGCGCGCCACCGAGGCGGACATTGCCGACGATCCACTGGTGCAGGCAGTGCAGGAAAAATTTGACGCGACGATCGTGCCTGACTCGATCCGTCGTATTGAACACGCGAACAGAGGGGGTTGAATCATGAAAGGGCCGATGGGAAACCTGATGCGCCAGGCGCAGAAGATGCAGGAAGACCTGCAACGGGCTCAGGAAGAAGTGGCCAGGGCCGAGGTGACCGGCGAATCCGGCGGCGGACTGGTCAAGGTGACGATGAACGGTCGCCACGAGGTACGCCGGGTCGAGATCGACGACAGCCTGGTCGGTGACGACAAGGAAATGCTCGAGGACCTGGTCGCCGCCGCGTGCAACGATGCCGCGCACAAGATTGACGCGCACACCAAGGAGCACATGGCCGGGGTGACCTCTGGGCTGAACCTGCCGCCGGGTATGAAGCTGCCGTTCTGATCGAGGTTCGGATGCCGTACCCATTGTGAATGCCAAACCGCTTCTCGAGCAGTTGATCGACAGCCTGCGCTGCCTACCCGGCGTCGGCCCGAAATCGGCTCAGCGCATGGCATTTCATATTCTGCAGCGCGATCGTGCCGGCGGTGCCCGCCTGGCCGCCGTACTTGCCGAGGCGGTGGAATCGATCGGCCAGTGCAGTGCCTGTCGCACGCTGACCGAGGATGATCTGTGTGAGCTGTGCAGCAATCCTGCGCGTGACGACAGCCAGTTGTGCGTGGTCGAGAATCCTTCTGACGTGCTCGCATTGGAACAGTCTACCGGGTATCGCGGCCGGTACTTCGTGCTAGGCGGGAGGCTGTCGCCGCTGGACGGCATCGGTCCTGCCGAGATCGGCATCGACCGCTTGCGCAGCCGGCTCGACGAGCTGCGGCCGAGCGAGGTGATTCTGGCGACCACGACCACCGTCGAGGGAGAAGCGACGGCGCATTACATCAGTGAGCTGACCGCGGAGCGCGGCATCACCAGTACCCGCATCGCGCACGGTGTGCCGCTCGGCGGTGAGCTCGAGTATGTCGACGGCGGTACCCTGGCGCATGCCTTTGCCGGTCGGCGACAGGTTTCAGACCGCTGAGCCGCGTGTGTCCTGCGGCCTGCAACAGGAGGATCCATGACGGAAGATTGCATTTTCTGCCGCATCGCGCGCGGTGATATCCCGGCTGACAAGGTCTATGAAGACGACATCGTGCTTGCCTTCCGCGACCTGAATCCGCAGGCACCGTCGCATGTCCTGGTGATTCCGCGCACGCACATCGCGACCTTGAACGAGATCGATGGCAGCAATGAGGCGGTGATCGGACGCATGTACGGTGCGGCACGGGAGATTGCCGAAGCCGAAGGGCTGGCGGAGGCCGGTTTCCGCACCGTCATGAATTGCAACGAAGCCGGAGGCCAGACCGTTTTTCATATCCACCTGCACCTGCTGGGCGGGCGCATGATGCATTGGCCGCCCGGTTGAGCGTCGGAATTTCGTAACGTAGGATCAAGGACTTGAGGCCGCTTTTCGGTTAGCTGCCGCGATTCCGGCAGAATGAAACGCGTTTCGTCTGTCTATACTCGAAGGTTGGCCGTAAGCATCGAATCGTACGCCTGAAAGTGAAGATCTCTCATCCATTGCTGAATCCGCAGCATGCGCCCGTTGCGCGTGA
>JAGRHE010000273.1 GCA_020445165.1 Gammaproteobacteria bacterium | reverse complement strand
GGAAAGCAAGATCGTCGGGACCGCGATTCCGCAGTTTGAATCGATTCTGATCGAGTCGGCGATGCGCAAGACGGGCGGAAAACGACAGCAGGACGCTAAATTACTGGGCTGGGGGCGTAATACGCTGACGCGCAAGATCAAGGATCTCGGCCTGGAGGACGAGCAGCGCGAGGCCGGTTGAAACGATCCCGGGTCTGCAGGCGGGCGCCACTTTTCAACCACAGTCCCGACCCGCCGATTCCCGGCCGGCTGCGGCCTTATAATCGCGGCTTTTGTACGCGGAGGCCCGCACAAACATGGACAGCACCAGTATCGAACTCGTTGGCTCGAAGATCGCAGCGGTCGAGGTGGAAGGTGACACGGTTCGCGTCGTTTTCGAACCTGCCTACCTGGTCAAGTCGATGACCGGTTCAGTCGAGCGCACCCGCTGGTGGCAGAATGGCGCGCTGGTGTTCGAAGATGCGCAACTGGACGACGAGAAGCCGTTGCCAGAGCTGCCGGCCGACTGCACGGGTGGCGATGTCGGTGAAAACGTCTACACCTATCGCGACATGATCCCGGTGCCGTTGCAGAGCCGCGGTCGCGCGCACTGCGCGCTCAAGGTCGGTGACGCGATGATCCGGGTCGAAGCCACGGCCGTGAACCTGGTCATGGATGGTGTGCCCAAGTACATCGAACACCTGCGTCCCGCATGACCGGCGCCGCCGTGCAAGTTTTTCCGGCGCCGGCCGCCTAAGGATCTACATTTCCTTTTTCAGGCCCAGCTCGAGGCTGTCCGCCAATGCCGGTCGAACTCTACAACAAGGGCGATCACGTCTGTGTCGCGTTCCGCGACCTGGTCTCGGGCGAGGCAGTGCAGGCCAACCAGTTCCTGATCTACGACAATGACCACGCGGCCCTGATCGATCCGGGCGGTGACCTGACCTACAGCGCACTGTTCATGGAAATCAGCAACTACATGAACGTGCGCAGTCTCGACTATGTGCTCGCCTCGCACCAGGATCCAGACATCGTCGCCTCGCTCAACAAGTGGCTGGTGGGCACCGACTGCAAGGTGGTGGTTCCGGCACTGTGGGAGCGCTTCATTCCGCACTTCACCCGTCCCGGCAAGTTGACCGGACGCGTGATCTCGATTCCCGACCAGGGTATGAACCTGGCGTTGGGCGGCATCCAGCTCAAGGCCCTGCCGGCGCATTTTCTGCACGCCGAAGGCAATTTCCAGTTCTATGATCCGAAGAGCCGGATCCTGTTCTCAGGTGATCTGGGCGCCAACCTGTGTCCGACCGAGGTCATCAACACGCCGGCCCGGCACATCGACGAGGTGCTGCCGTACATGGAGGGCTTCCACAAGCGCTACATGAACAGCAACGTGGTCTGCCGATACTGGGCACACATGGTGGCCGACCTGGATATCTCGATGATCGTGCCGCAGCACGGCCGCGCATTCACCGGCAAGGCCGTGCCCGAGTTCATCCGCTGGATCAGCGAGCTGCAGTGCGGCATCGACCTGATGAGCCAGGCCAATTACTGCTTGCCGTGACGCATCCGGTCCAGGCGCAGAGCGCGGCCTGAATCATTCGTCGAGCAGGGCCTCGGCGCGCTCTACCGCGCTGCCGCCGGCGGCAACCACGCGCATGCCCAACTCCGAGCCGGGTGAATCGAGGCCCAGCCGGCGGAATGCCGGGATATCGGCCGCTGGCGGAATCCGCGGCCGGGTGTTGGTTGCCAGTGTCGCATGCCACAGGGCGACCAGCAGGATGTCGGTGTAGTCGGCATCACCGTTGTGGTCGTATCCCCAGTTGTCGCTGTTCGCGGTCGCTTCGACGATCGCCCTGGGCATCGACCACATCGCCAACAGGATACGACCGAGCTCGGTGCGGTTGTTGCGTAACAGGTTGTCGAGTGCGGCTTCGTCAGCGAGGTCTTCATGGCGGTCTGCGTAAGCGAGCATGGCCGGCTCGGCGATGCCGTGCAGCAACCCGATCAGGGCCGCAAGATGCGGGTCGAAGCGCTCACTGCTGCGCGCCAGCGCCCTGGCGATGGCCGCGGTACGCATGCTGTGTCGCCACCACAGGGTCATCCGCTTGCTGACCGTCGGTGAGCAGCTGCGCAGGGTCTCGCGCAGCACACAGTTGACCGACAGCGCATAACTCTGGTCGACGCCCAGGCGTACCAGCGCTTCGCGCACGTTGCGCGGTGTGCGTCCGGCCTCGTCCGTGGCGCGTGCCGCACGCATTGTCTTCAGCGTGAGCGCCGGGCACACGGTCAGGATCTCGGTAAAGCGTTCCAGGTCGTCGGCATGCCGACGCAACGCGCGACCGACTCGCACCGCCACGTCGGAACACGAGGGCACCACGAGGCGGCCCAGGTTGATGTCATTGAATACATCGAAGATCAGCGGATGGCTGGCACTGTCGTCGAGCAATTCGTTCGGCTCGCTGACCGAGTAGCTCTCTTCGACGACCAGGGTGGTGTTGTTGGTCTGGTACGCATCAAGCATGGCCTGGTCGACCAGCATGTAGCGTACGCGGGAATGTGCGACCACCCGGTAACGGGATGGCCGCAGGCGCGACACGGGACCGGCCGCGGCATTGTCACCGTGGCGGACACGATGGCGCGCACCGTCGCCGGCGGTCAGTTCCAGCTCGCCCTGAATCAGCAGAAGCTGCTGCGGATTGGTACTGCCGAGTTCCAGCAGGCGCGTACCTGGACGTGCCACGTGGATCTCGGCTTCCCGCGCGAAACGTTCAAGCAGGCCGGCATCGATTCCGGCCAGGTGATTCAACTGCTGCAACACGGCGTTGATCGACGATTCGTCTGTCAACGACATATCTACCCCATGGGCGTCTCGGCTAGCGCCTCTAATGAAGGGGAGATCATGTTATCGCCGTCAGCGCGGCTTGGCTATGCGCGACTGTGTCGGCTTGCGCAGTGGATCACTGTTTTGGGAATGGAAATACTTGTGCTGGCCGGATGGCAGGCGCCGGGCCAAGCGGTCGAGCCGGTTTCAACCCGCCAGCAGGCGCTTGGCCGCAGCCACTTCCTCGTGCGCGTTGTGCAGCAATTCGATACCCTGGCCGACTTCGTCCAGGTCCAGGCCGAGCCGGGCTATCGCCGGTATCTGGCCCGGCGCCATGCCATCGGCCAGACCTTCGTGGACCTGGGCCGCGATCACCAGGTCGGCGTAGTCGGCTTTGGCGATGCCGTCGCGCCGCCAGTTCTCGGCCTCCTTGGCGGCGGTCACGATCTCGGTTGGCAGTTGCCACTTGGCCAGGATCATGCCGCTCAGCTGGGTGCGCAATG
>JAGRHE010000272.1 GCA_020445165.1 Gammaproteobacteria bacterium | reverse complement strand
AAAATTAGGGTTTTATAGATGATGCCCTGTTAGCACTCATCTTTGACGAGTGCTAATAATAGGGGCGATTCAAGCCAAGTCAAGGGCGCCACCCGAAAAAAAACCGACCCCAGGGACGATTGGCACTCGCACTCACAAACTGCTGATAACTAAACATTTTTCAAGAAATGTCGTAAGAAATGGCAGGTACGCAGACCGGAGGTATGTGCGATGTCCGAGCATGACGATCACGGCCGCCTCATCCAGGCGACCGACCTTGGCGAGTATTTCAACCAGGCCGTGCATCGCACCGCCGAGCGGCAGCACGTGCATGCCGACCAGGCCACGCTGCATTACCTGGTCCTGCTGCTCAGCGAGCATGCGCGCAGCGAACGGCTGTTCGACTACGCCGACCAGCGCCAGTGCCTGCGCCCGCTGGCCCTGCTCTATGGCGACGCCCTGGCCGCCTCCGGCGCGCACGAACGTCGCCTGTGGCTACAGCGGTTGGGCGACCTGGCGCTGCTGGTCGGCGGCCTGTTCGCCGGTCGCCTCAGCCGCCATTTCACCGACCTCGACTACTGCGTGGCGATGGGCGGCAACGCCTACGGCTACCTCGGCCAGAACTCGCCCGGCGAACGCGCGCAGGTGTTCGGCGAACTGGCAGCAGGCTTCAAGAACTTCGTCGACCTGGTCGCGGTCGTGACCGGTCGGGTCGACCGCAGGCAGTGAAAAAACGGGACGCAGAGGGCGCAGAGATCCGCAGAGGACACAGAGTGAGTGAAGGCGGGGAAAACTCCGCGAACGCTGCGCTCCTCTGCGCGCGCTGCGTCCCTTTCGCGCAAGGAGCAATCAATCCTCGCGCTTGTAATCACCCTCGATGAAGTGCTCCGAGCGTGTCTCGGCGTGATGCACGTGGACGTCGCCCGGACGCAGGGTGCCGCGTGACTTGAGCCAGCGCACGATCAGGGCGCGCCGCAGCGGCGGAATCAGCAGCAGAAAACCGATCGCGTCGGTGATGAACCCGGGCAGCAGCAGCGCCAGGCCGGTCAGCAGCAGGACCGCCCCTTCCAGCAGTTCGATCGCCGGGATTTCGCGCTCGGCCATCGCCGATTGGGCGCGGAACAGCACGGCGAAGCCCTGCATGCGCACCAGCCAGCCACCCAGCGCGGCCGTGAACAGCGACAACGCGATCGTCGGCAGCGCGCCGATCACACTGCCCACTTCGATCAGCAGGTATAGCTCGATGAGCGGCGCACCGACGAAAATAACCAGAAAAATCAACAGTGGCATGTCGCCCGCCAGCCTCCGGGCCGGCCCGGCCCGATTCGCGATTCCGGACCACAGCAGAACACAGCCGGCCGGAACGGTACAACCACGCCAAGGCCATGGCCGGCGCAGGGTTGTGCAACCCGGACGGCGGCCGCGGGGTCTTCATTACCAGACGCCTGACCGGCGATGGGCGAACACGGCATTCGATGTACCATCCGGTTCCGCATTACACTACCGGGCCCATTTGTGTCGCATTGCGCCCGGCTGGCGCATGCCTGGCACCGAAGAGGTTACGACATGTCCGAACCCATGCTGGTACTGACGACGGTGCCCAACAGCGAGACCGCCGCGACGCTGGCGACCAGCCTGGTCGAGCAGAAACTCGCGGCTTGCGTGAATATCGCGGGCCCTTCAACGTCTGTTTACCAGTGGCAGGGAAGAACCGAGCAGGCGCAAGAAATCCTGTTGACGATCAAGACCACGCGCGCGGCCTACCCGGCACTCGAGCAGGCGATCGTCCAACGCCACCCCTACGACGTCCCCGAGGTGATCGGCCTGCCTATCACCGCTGGACTGAACGACTATCTGCACTGGATCGACGAATGTATACAAAGCTGATCTTCTGGCTGTCGCTGCTACTCGCGCTGAACCCGTCCGCACAGGCGGAACAGGAATTCCTGAAACCGGACCAGGCGTTCGCGATCTCGGCCCTGTCCGACGACGGCAACACGGTCGCGTTCAGCTGGCAGATTGCCGACGGCTACTACATGTACCGCAGCAAGTTCCGTTTTCTCAGCGAAACGCCCGGCGTGGAACTGGGCGCCCCCGATCTGCCGGCGTCGATCACCAAGGACGACCCGATCTTTGGCAAGGTCGAAACCTACCGCGACCGGGTGACCGTACGCGTGCCCCTGGAAGCGGTCCCGGCCGACACCGACACGCTGACCCTGAAGGCCCGTTCGCAGGGCTGTGCCGACGCCGGCATCTGCTACCCGCCGCACACCCAGACGGTACTGGTCGCCCTGGCCCAGGGCGTCGACGCACCGCCGCCAGTGGATCCGAATCGTATCGAGGAGATGAACGCCTCCGGTAGCGCGCCGCCGGTCGCAGCCGCGCTGCCGGCGACCGAGCCTGAACCGGAACCGGCGCCCGCTGGCGCCGACCCGCTCAAGGAGCTGGACGCACTCGGCGACAGCCTGGGCATCGGCGAGGACGATATCCTGCCCCCGGAAAAAGCCTTCCAGGTCAGCGCCAACAGCGGCGATGGCAGCCGCGTCCAGGTGCAATGGACCATCGCCGACGGCACCTACCTGTACCAGGACAAGGTCAAGCTCGTTCTCGAAGGTGACGGCGTCCAGCTCGGTGAATACCAGCTGCCCGCGCCCGACATCAAGAAGGATTCGATCAAGCCCGACGGCAGCATCGGCGACGTCGCCGTGTACCACGAGCGCATCGACCTCGACATCCCGCTGGTGCGCAGCAACACCGAGGCCACGCAGGTCAAGCTTACCGCCAGCTACCAGGGCTGCGCCGACCGTGGCATCTGTTACCCGCCGCAGAAGACCGTGTTCGACATCGACCTGGCCGCGGCTGCCGGCGCAACGACGGTCGCTGCAGCCACGCCGGCCAGCGCTGGCGGCCAGGTCAGCACCGCCGATGCCCCGGTCAAGCTGTCCGAGCAGGACGAGATCGCGTCGATGATCGCGGGCAAGAGCTCGTGGGTGGTGATCGGCGCTTTCTTCCTGATCGGCCTGGGCCTGGCCTTTACCCCGTGCGTGTTCCCGATGATCCCGATCCTGTCCGGCATCATCACCGGCCAGGGCAAGCACATCACGACCCGCAAGGCCTTCATGCTGTCGCTGGTTTACGTGTTGGCGATGGCCCTGACCTACACCGTTGCCGGCGTGTTCGCCGCGCTGGCCGGCGAGAACCTGCAGGCGATGCTGCAGAACCCGATCGCGATCACGATCTTCGCCGCGGTGTTCGTCGCGCTGGCGTTCTCGATGTTCGGCTTCTACGACCTGCAACTGCCGTCCGGCCTGCAGTCGAAGCTCAG
>JAGRHE010000271.1 GCA_020445165.1 Gammaproteobacteria bacterium | reverse complement strand
CTCACCGTCCGCGTCGAAGATGCTGACACCGTCGCGGCGGATTTCGGCGAGGTCGCCTTCTTCGAGAAAGATGAACTGCTGGGTCACCGGCAGCAGGGCGAACACGTCCGAGGCGATGAAGTTCTCGCCGACGCCGATGCCGATCACCAGCGGGCTGCCGGCACGGCTGACGATCATCCGGTCGGGGTCGTCCGGGCTGATCACGGCCAGGGCGAAGGCACCGACCAGGCGCTTGATCACGTTGCGGGTCGCCTCGCAGATCGGCTGGCCCTGGTCGAGCATGTCGGCCAGCAGGTGCGCGATCACCTCGGTGTCGGTGTCGGACGTGAACTCGTAGCCGCGTGCCTGCAGGTCGCTGCGCAGCTCGGCATGGTTCTCGATGATGCCGTTGTGCACGATCGCGACCTGCTCACCGCTCATGTGTGGATGCGCATTGCGCTCGGCTGGCATGCCGTGCGTCGCCCAGCGCGTGTGCGCGATCCCGAGCGGACCTTCGACACTACCGCCGTCGAGCATCTTCTGCAGCTCGGCGACCTTGCCCACCGAACGGATGCGCTGCAGGTGCGCAGTCGGGTTGCGGATCGCGATACCGGCCGAGTCGTAGCCACGGTATTCCAGGCGCCGCAGACCCTCCATCAGAATCGGCACGACGTTACGTTCTGCAATGGCTCCGACGATGCCGCACATGGTTCAGATTGCTCCTGTTTGGATACCGATTTGGAAACCGAGTCTCGAACGCAAAGGCCGCAAAGACGCCAAGGACGCAAAGAATGCTATTTGTTGTTTATGGAGAGGCCGCCCGAATTTTAGCGTAGTTGCGTAGGGCAGGCTGTGCCTGCCGTGTCGGGCGCAGCCCGACCTAGACGGGCTACGAAAACGCCATCCGCATAGGAAACCTTTGAGCCCTTCGTGACTTTGTGTCCTTTGCGTTCGAGACTCGGTATCAAAATTACCGTTCACTTCTTGGTCGGCCGCTGCCAGTTCAGGCTGACCTGCTTGGCACGGGTCAGGGTCAGCTTGTCTTCCGGCGCATCCTTACCGATCACCGATCCGGCACCGATGGTGGCGTTGGCTCCGATCGTGACCGGCGCGACCAGCGCACTGTTCGAGCCGATGAAGGCGCGGTCACCGATGATGGTCTTATGCTTGTTGGCGCCATCATAATTGCAGGTGATGGTGCCGGCACCGATGTTGACGCCTTCGCCGATCTCGCTGTCGCCGATGTAGGTGAGGTGGTTGACCTTGGACCCGAGACCGACGACCGACTTCTTGATCTCGACGAAGTTGCCGACGTGCGCGCCGCCGACCAGGTCGGCACCGGGACGCAGGCGGGCGAACGGGCCGACCTTGCTGGCATTGCCGATGTGGGCCTGTTCCAGCACGCAGTTCTCGAGGATCTCGACATCGTCGCCGACAACCATGTCGCGCAACACGCAGTTGGCGCCGATTCGCACCCGGTTACCGAGCTTCACCAATCCCTCGATCAGCACGTTGATGTCGATCTCGCAGTCCTGGCCATGCTGCAGTTCACCGCGCACGTCGAGACGGGTCGGGTCGCTCAGGGTGACACCATCGGCCATCAATCTGTCAGCGACGCGCTGCTGGTGAGCGCGTTCCAGGCGCGCAAGCTGTGCGCGGTCGTTGACGCCTTCGGCCTCGACCGCGGCTGCCGGCTGGCACACCTGGATATCGAAACCATCGGCAACGGCCATCGCCAGTACGTCGGTCAGGTAGTACTCGCCCTGGGCATTGCTGTTGGACAGGCCGGCCAGCCAGGTAACCAGGCGATCACGCGGCAAACACATGATGCCTGTGTTGACCTCGTCGATGGCCAGCTCCTCGGGCGTAGCATCCTTCTGTTCGACAATGCGTTGGACGCGTCCACCATCGTTGCGCACGATGCGGCCGTAACCGCTCGGGTTGGGCAGCTTGACGGTGAGTAGACCGAAGCCCTGGTGCCGGGTCGCCTCGATCAGGGCGGCGAGGGTTTCGCTGCGGGTCAGTGGCACGTCGCCGTACAGGACCAGCACCTGGTCGGAGGATTTGAGCACCGGCATGGCCTGCTGCACCGCATGGCCGGTGCCGAGCTGCTGTGCCTGTTCGACCCACTGCAGGTCGTCCTGGCCCTCGAACGCGGCCTGCACCCGGTCGCCGCCGTGGCCGTAGACGACCACGATCTCGGCCGGCGAAAGGCTGCGCGCGCAGTCGATGACGTGGCCGAGCAGAGGCTTGCCCGCCAATCGGTGCAACACCTTGGGCAGGCTCGACTTCATCCGGGTGCCCTGACCGGCGGCGAGGATCACGACACCGAGATTCACGACGTCTCTCCACGCTTGCCGGCCCGAGCGCGCGGCTCGGTCGATGGCCGGTTGCGAATGTTCATGCTGCGGATAGTCATGTGTGGGAAAGGTCCTGTTGCACCTGGTGCGCGGTCTGTTTGCAGCGCAGCAAACGACTGCTGTCGATCTGAAATGCGTGCAGTGCTTGGCGTCCTGTAAAGGCCATTCTGAAGTACACCATCGCTCAGTTGATTGTAGGTGATCCCGGTACCGGCACTGCGTGAATGCCGGAGACCTGCTCCTCGCCCGGTTGCGAATCGCGCACCTCGGTGATCAGGGCACGCACGGTCAAGTGCTTGCCGGCCAGCGGGTGATTGCCGTCGATAGTGAGTTCGCCATGCTCGATACGGGTGACATGAAATGAACGTGTCTCACCCTGTTCATTCTGCATTTGCACCTCGGCACCGATGTGGCGGAATTGCTCCGGCACGTTGTCGATAGTGTCGGTGAAGGTGAGGCTGGGATCGTGGTCACCGAAGCCCTGTTCGGGCGCGAGATGGATTTCGACGCGGTCGCCCACGCGCTTGCCAAGCACCGCCTCGTCCATACCGCCGATCAGCACGGTATCGCTGCCGTAGACGAAGCCGACCGGCAGATCATGCTGTTCAAGCAGGTTTTCGTATTCGTCCACGATGCTGTAAGTAAGGGCGACATACTTGCCGGGACTGATGGGCTCGTCGCTCATCGAGCAATACCTTTTGGATTAGCGAAATGAACAGACCCCGGTGACGCAGGTCAACCGGGGCCTGGGCATTTACCTGCTGGAACTGCGGGTCAGCGCGTTTTGCGCAGACGCTCGATCGCACGCAGCTGGGCCACCGCCTCGGCGAGTTCGACCTGGGCCTTGGCCAGGTCGATGTCCGCGGCGTTGTTGGCCAGCGCATCTTCGGCGCGGCGCTTGGCTTCCTGCGCGGCGGCTTCGTCGAGGTCGGCGGCACGGATGCCGGTGTCGGCCAGCACGGTCA
>JAGRHE010000270.1 GCA_020445165.1 Gammaproteobacteria bacterium | reverse complement strand
CCTTCCTGGTCAGCATCCTGCACAAGGTCGACCGGGCCAGCATGGCGCACTCGCTCGAGGTGCGTGTGCCCCTGCTCGATCACAAGCTGGTCGAGTGGATGTCGGGGCTGAAGCCGTCGTGGAAACTCAACGGTGGCGACGGTAAGCACCTGTTCAAGCGTGCACTGAAACCCTACCTGCCCGACGACATCCTGTATCGCCCCAAGCAAGGCTTCTCGATCCCACTTGCCGAGTGGTTCCGCGGCCCGCTACGCGACAAGTACCGCACCGAAGTACTGAGCGAGGCGATGGCCGACAACCGGCTGTTCGACATGAGCTACCTGGAGCGGTTGCAGGCACAGCATGACAGCGGCCGCCGCGACAACAGCGTGGTGATGTGGGAACTGCTGATGTTTGCGCTCAGCCAGCGGCATCTGGATGCGGCATGATCGATATTTCCACAGGACCAGGTGACCCTGCAGGAAATTGCCGGTAATACGGGACACACTCAGATCGCAGGCCACGGTGCGATACTGGCCACATGCCACCGCTTGTCGCCATCCTGATTTCCGTCGTGATGCACGTCACCTGGAACCTGTTTGCGCGCCATACCAAGCCCGAAGCCGAGTTCCTGTGGTGGGCCATTGCCGGCAACATAGTGCTGTTCGGTCCCTGGGCATTGCCGGTAATGGTGCGCGAAACCCAGGACCTGACACTGGTGCTGTCGTGCATGGCAATATCGTCGACGGCACTATTCCTCTATTTCGCGGCACTGCGCACCGCCTATCGTCGGGCTCCCGTGGCATTGGTATACCCATTGGCGCGCAGTGCACCTTTGCTGATCGCGCTGATCGGTGCGGTATTTCTTGGTGACCATCTGTCTACACTGGGCTGGGTGGGCATCTTTGCCAGCACTGTAGCGATCCTGCAGCTCGGGGTGAGTGCCCGCCATGGAGAAGCGCGCGGCGCCCTGCTACCCGCAGCACTGGCCGCCTGTGGAACGACGATCTATTCACTGGCGGACAACCGTGCTGTCGGCCAGTTGTCGAGTTACCCAGCGCAACTCGGTTACGTGTCTGGCACTTATCTTGGAGCTTGGTTCATGTACAGCCTCTGGCTGCGGCAACGTCGTGGTAGTTGGTGGCCGCGACAGCATCCCGGGGTCTGGCCGCTGGTGATCGGCTCCGTGTTCATCGGTGCGGGCTATGGCCTGGTTATCGGGGCGATGCGGGTGATTCCCACCGCCTATGCAGTCGCACTCAGCAATCTCGGAATTGTTGCAGCGGCGTTTCTGTCCGTTTTCATGTTCGGCGAACGCGAACATGCGAGTAAACGCCTGTTTTGGGCGACGATGCTGGCCGGTTCACTGGTGCTGATCGCGCTACAGGTCTGAGCCAGGGCATCCGAGCTCGATCCGACGGCATGCCCTGGCGCGCATCGCATCTGGTGGGCAAGTGACGAAACGAGGCCATTAGCACCGACGTCCTTGTTGGCTGGATATCGGATTGGCAGATTGCAGGATTGGCGAAGCCTGTCATCGACCGGCGCAACGCGCCGGTCTTGCCTGATGATGCTCCGGCGCGACAGGTGACTAGCGGGTGCGTCGGGCCCCGAAAACAAACAGCCCCAGCGCAAACAACGCAAGACTGGCTGGCACCGGGACGGCCGAATCAGAAGTCAGGGAGAAGTTGTCCAGGAAAGCGGATTGGCCACCCGGGATCTGGCTGTCCTCCCCGTTAACCATCAACCCCCTGACGGTCAGCATGTCCCCGGCCGTAACATCAAGCAGGCCAAGGCTTAACATCGTACCGCCCGGGTTACCGGATGCCGCGCCGCCGATGTTGCCATTGGGAATCAACGCCGTAAGCAGATCAACCGTCGCCGAACCGCCAGTACCGCTGGAAAAGAGCGTGACCGCAAACTCTTCCGCGGTGAAATTCGTTTCGCGCCCTGCCACGAAGGTGAGCATGTAGTCGCCGGAGACGGGGGCGATCACGGTTTGAGTGATATCCGCATGGGCCAGCGGCTCACCATTCCCGGACTGATTGCCCTCGAAGCTGCGGAACCAGACGCCGGTACCCGTACCCGGCGGTTGCGATCCACCGACGCCGGTGTTGTTGGCATTGGCGAAGCCGGTCTGGAACTGGGCGGCCGGGTTGGTCCCGTCGGGTGTATTGACAGTAAGCACCCAGTCGCTGTTGCTCACCGTCCCGCCGCTGGTGGCCAGGTCGAAACCGCCATCATCAAGCAACGTTGCCTGCGCCGTGACCGCACACATGGCCAACGACAACGCCGCCGCCCCGATAACCGAATTCTTTACAAACATCTGGCTCACCCTCTTTGTTTTCGATGGTGTGCGCAGCTTTCGTGCCAGGCAAAAACTCCCGAGTTGAAATAAGCAGTTAGCAGCTCCCAGTAGGCGCTGATGTATGCGCCGTCGGCAGCAAGTGCAAAATAATTGGACACCACAGTAACGGCATTCGTCGGCCGCAGATCCGCGCGATAGCGGGTCACATGTCAGGACAACGCGTGTCGAAGTTGCTGGATTGCCGATCGATCGCCATGCACAGCAACTGCAGCGCGGTCACCCTTCCAGACGCATGTGCGGGAACAACAGCACGTCGCGGATCGACGGCGAATTGGTGAACAGCATCACCAGGCGGTCGATCCCGATACCCTCGCCCGCGGTCGGCGGCAGGCCGTGTTCCAGCGCACGGATGTAGTCGGCATCGAAGTGCATGGCTTCTTCGTCGCCGGCCTCTTTCTCCTCGACCTGGCGGCGGAAGCGCTCGGCCTGGTCTTCCGGATCGTTGAGCTCGGAGAAGCCGTTGGCGATCTCGCGCCCACCGATGAAGAACTCGAAGCGGTCGGTGACGGTCGGGTCGTCGTCGTTGCGCCGTGCCAGCGGTGAGACCTCGGTCGGATAGGCGGTGATGAAGGTCGGATCCTTCAGCAGGTGTTCGACCGTCTCTTCGAAGATCTCGATTTGCACCTTGCCCAGTCCGTACGAGGGCTTCACATCGATACGCAGCTTGCGCGCGATCGCGCTGGCCTTTTCCAGGTCGTCGAGATCCGCCGCGGCGATATCCGGGTTGTAGTGCAGGATCGCCTCTTTGACGGTCATGCGCGTGAACGGCTTGCCGAAGTCGTAGGTCTCGCCCTGGTACTCGACAGTCGGTGAACCGAGCAGGTCGAGCGCGATGCCGCGCAGCAGGGCCTCGGTCCGGTCCATCATGTCGCGGTAGTCGGCGTAGGCCTCGTAGAACTCGATCATCGTGAACTCGGGATTGTGCCGAGTCGACAATCCCTCGTTGCGGAAATTACGGTTGATCTCGAACACCCTCT
>JAGRHE010000026.1 GCA_020445165.1 Gammaproteobacteria bacterium | reverse complement strand
CGGCATTGAGTAACAGAACCTTGGGACGCAGAGCGCGCGGAGGTCCGCAGAGTTCGCAGAGAATTGATATGCATTTGAGTAGGAAACTCTGTGCCCTCTGCGCTCCTCTGTGACCTCTGCGTCCAAAGAGAGCTAATCGAATGACACAACTGGCACTGGTAATCGATCTGAACGTCTGCGTGGGCTGTCATGCCTGTGTGACGTCGTGCAAGGAATGGAACACGTCGGGATGGGCCGGGACGATGGTCGATCAGCGTCCGTACGACGCCGATCCGACCGGTACTTTCTTCAACCGGGTGCAGATGTTCGAGGTCGGTGAGTACCCGAACACCGAGACGGTACATTTCCCGAAGAGCTGCCTGCACTGCGAGGAGCCGCCCTGCGTGCCGGTGTGTCCGACTGGCGCGTCGTACAAGCGCGAAGACAACGGCGTGGTGCTGGTCGACTACGACAAGTGCATCGGCTGCAAGTACTGCTCCTGGGCCTGTCCGTATGGTGTGCGCGAGCTCGACGAAATGCAGAAGGTGATGAAGAAGTGCACCTTGTGCATCGACCGCATTACCGACGAGTCACTGCCCGAGCGCGAGCGCAAGCCGGCCTGCGTGCTGGCCTGTCCGACCAACGCGCGTCTGTTCGGCGACGTCCACGACCCGGATTCCGAGGTATCGGTGACGATCCGCGAGAACGGTGGTTACCAGTTGATGCCGGAGTGGGGCACGCAGCCGGCCAACCACTACCTGCCGCGGCGCAAGACCCGTATCCAGATCTTCGACGACGAACTGGAGCGCGCCGACAACCCGTTGCGCAAAGAGGCACCGCTGCCGGCGGCCGAGGGCGAGACCCTCGACGACGTGGCTTACTAACGGAATGGCAATTAGTAGGTCGGGCTTTGCCCGACAGCTGCGGCCAGGAATATTGCATCAGGCGTAGGTCGGGCTGTGCCCGACACCGGCAGGCGCAACCTGCCCTACAAATTGGAGTCAACAATGCATCCAGCATTCTCGGTAATCTTTCTGACCACCCTGATCGGTGCAGGGCAGGGCCTGTTCATGGCGCTGGTCACGGGGCAGGTCTATTCACTGGCCAACCTGCTGGCGCCGCAGGACAACGTGAGCTTCTATGGCATGGGCAGCCTGCTGGCAACCGCGCTGCTGGTCATGGGCCTGGTCGCCGCGGTGTTCCACCTGGGCAAGCCCAGCTATTTCCTCACCCGCGCATGGCGCGGAATGAGCCAGTGGCGTACCTCATGGCTGTCGCGAGAGCTGATCTTCCTGCCGGTGTTCACGCTGGTCGTGGTCCTGTACGGAGCCGCGCATTACTTCGGATTCACTCAGCCGCTGTTCGTGATCAAGGGATTGATTCCGGTCGACCCGAGCCTGCTGCTGGGTGTGCTCGGCGCGCTGTTGTCGGTCATCCTGTACGTGTCGACTGCGATGATCTATGCCAGCCTGCGCTTCCTGCAGGAATGGCACAGCCCACTGACCGTGGCCAATTTCATCCTGTTCGGTCTCGCCTCGGGCTTCACCCTGGCAGCCGCTTTCTCGGCCTGGAGCGGCGTCGAGCTGGTTGCGTTCTTCGGTACCTGGGCGGTCATCTTCACGGCACTGGCGGCCGTGTCGCGGGGGTTCTCGATCTATCGCAACGGCCGTATCAAGCACAAGTCCACCCTGCGCACTGCGATCGGTGTTCGACACACGCAGATCCGGCAGAGGTCGATGGGTTTCATGGGCGGTTCATTCAACACCCGCGAGTTCTTTCACGGCGCCAGCGCCGGTATGGTTGCATTCGTCAGGCTGTTCTTCGTGCTGATGGTGTTCCTGGTGCCGGTGGCATTGCTGGCAGCTTCCAATGCACTCGAATCGGCCTACCTGCCGATGCTGGCCTTCGTCGCCCAGTATCTCGGGCTGATGGCCGAACGCTGGTACTTCTTCGCCGAGGCCAAGCACCCGCAGAACCTGTACTACCAGACCGTCGGCTGATTCTGCGCCCAGTAATTGCCGCGGCAGAACCGGGTTCTCTTCCTGGCCCATTGTTGCTGCACGGGGTCAAGTCGCTGCCGGTCTGGCCGCTGACCAGGTGTCAGTGATCGGATGCCTGGCTGAGCGCCGGAATGCGCATCCTGGTCCCTCCCAGGGATTGCGGCGGTAGGAAATGACACAGGGCGTAAATGCGACTTTGGCCGACGAGCGAAGCCGGATGCTCCGCAAGGCGCACGCTGACCTGCTGTTTGCTCAACTCAAGAGCGCACTGATCGCCAACTTTGTCGTCGCCTGCATAACCGCCCTCGTGCTGGGAATCGACGAGGGCCTGGTCGATTTCTGGCTGTTGCTGCATGCACTGCTGACCGCGGCCAGGTTTTATCTTTATCAGCAGTACCAGGATCGACGGCCCGAAGCGGGCGCCTTGCGCCCCTGGCTGATCGCTTATGCCTTCGCTGCCGGATTGTCCGGGTTGGCCTGGGGACTGATGCCCTTCGCCCAGCCCGACATTCATTCGCGCGCCGACGCCCTGTTCATTGGCGTGGTCCTGGCCGGTGTCACGGCTGGTGCGTTGGGCACGATGTCTGCGCTGCGACTCATGTACGCCCTGTACGCCGGGATGTTGCTGGGCAGCTTCGCCTGCTGGGCCGCGTTCTTCGCGGCGCCGACCATGCCTGGACTCGCCGTCCTGTCGCTGGTCTTCTATGCCACGCTGCTGGCTGCCTCGCGGCGCTACAACGAGCAATTGGTCAATGCCTTCGACCTCGGCCGCCGCAACCAGGACCTGCTCGACCGGGTACGCAGCGAGCACGATGAACTGCTCGCTGCGCAGAGTGTCATCCTGCACGAGCAGAACGTTGCGGCACACGTCATGGAGAGCATCGTCAGGCCGCACAACTGCAGTGCCTGCGGCGTGCGTCAGTCACAGCGCTCGCTGCAGGGTTTCGTCGGGGACGTGGTCCTGTTCGACACTCTGCCTCAACGTGGAATCCGGGTACTGCTCGGCGATGCAACCGGGCACGGGCTGTCGGCGGCGCTTGCCGCCATCCCGGTAGCCCAGACATTCGGCTCCATCAATCGCAAGGCCCTGTCGTTCGAAGTACTGATCGACGAATTGAACACCAATCTGCATCGCCTACTGCCGAACAGTATGTTCATGGCTGCGGTGATCATCGACGTGACTGTGCTCGACGGCGGGAGGTGTCGCGCGCGCATCTGGAACGGTGGCCTGGATGACCTGCTGGTGATACGCGGGTCAGGCCGGATAGAGCAACTGCCATCGCGAAACCTCGCCCTCGGCGTGCTGGCGGCGCGGGACTTCGACCCCGAATTCCAGGAACTGCTGCTGGAACCTGATGACAAGGTCTACGCCTACACCGATGGCATCACCGAGGCCCACGATGCGAGTGGAGCATTGTACGGTCGCGACCGCCTGGCCATGGCACTCATGGACGCACGCGGCAGTGTCGATCCGCTGGCCGCGGCATTGCACAGCCTGGACCGGTTCCTGGGCGATGCCGCGCTCGATGACGATCTGACCCTGCTCGAGATTCATGCCGGCACGCTGGCAAACGATCTCTTCGCTTCCCGGCCGCGCGCGCCCGCGCCTTCGAAAGCGGAATTGAGTACGAACGCGTAGACCGAACTGCCATCCCTGGTCGGAGTACAATCACGCCGTCCACAATCCATTTGCGCCAGGAAGCCTGTCGATGCGCCTGATCGAGATCGTCGCCGACGCTGGCCATACCGACACGCTTGCCGGTATCGCCGACCAGCACGAAATTACGGATTACTGGTGGGGCTCGCCGGCCGATGACGGGCGGCGCTCGTTCCGCATGCTGGTCAGCGATGCCGACCGGCAGCCGGTGATGGATGCGCTGCAGAATATCTTTGGTGGCTCGGAGACGCACCGTATCGTCGTCCTTCCGGTCGACACCTACCTGCCACGCGAGGCAGGCGAGGAGAACGGGGCGGCCAAGGCAACCCGAGAAGAGTTGTACGCGCAGATCGAACGGGGGGCGGTGACCGACAGCAACTTCCTGTTGCTGGTTCTGTTGTCGACCATCGTCGCGGCGATTGGCCTGATCGAAGACAATGTTGCCGTGGTCATCGGGGCAATGGTCATCGCGCCGCTGCTGGGACCGATCATCGGGCTCGCATTCGCTTCGACACTCGGCGATGGGCTGTTGATCTGGCGATCCCTGCGCACCGGTCTGACCGGCCTGCTGATGGCATTCTGCACCGCGCTGCTGATCGGCGTGGTATGGCCGGTGGACATCGCCCGCGGCGAGGTGCTGATCGCCAGCAGCGAGATCCTGTCGCGCACCGATGTCGGAATGGACGGCGTGGCATTGGCGCTGGTCTCGGGGGCGGCGGCGGTGTTGTCGCTGACCACCGGCCTGTCGACGACCCTGGTCGGTGTCATGGTTGCGGTCGCGCTGCTGCCACCGACGGCCACCACGGGCATGCTGCTGGGTGCCGGGCACCCGGAACTGGCCCTCGGCGCCCTGTTGTTGCTGGCGGTGAACATCGTCTGCGTAATCGTCGCCGCGAAGATCGTTTTCATGCTCAAGGGCGTGCAGCCACGGACCTGGTACCAGCGCAGCAAGGCGCGCCAGTCGACCTGGCTGTCGGGTCTTTTCTGGGTCGGGCTGCTGTTGGTGCTGCTGGTGGTGGTCATCGCCCGCCACCGGATGCTGTCATAATCGGCGCCCCAGAACGTGACTCGCCGCAATTGCAATGAAAACCCCTGAACTGCTCGCTCCGGCCGGTACGCTGCGCAACATGCGCTACGCCTTTGCTTACGGCGCGGATGCCGTGTATGCCGGAATGCCGCGCTACAGCCTGCGCGTGCGCAACAATGATTTCCTCGAGGAAAATCTGCGCACCGGGATTGCCGAGGCACATCGGCAGGGCAGGCAGTTTTTCGTCGCGACCAACGTGATGCCGCACGGTGCCAAGTTGAAGACATTCCTGGATGACATCGCGCCGGTCGTCGCGATGCAGCCGGATGCACTGATCATGGCCGATCCCGGGTTGATCATGTTGGTGCGCGAACGCTGGCCGGAGATGCCGATTCACCTGTCGGTACAGGCCAACACGGTCAACGCGGCCGGTGTGAAATTCTGGCAGTCGGTTGGCTTGACACGCGTGATCCTGTCGCGCGAGCTGTCGCTCGACGAGGTGGCCGAGATCCGCCAGGCCTGCCCGGACATGGAGATCGAGGTGTTCGTGCACGGTGCCTTGTGCATCGCCTATTCGGGCCGATGCCTGTTGTCGGGCTACTTCAATCACCGCGATGCCAACCAGGGTACCTGCACCAACTCGTGCCGCTGGGACTACAAGATCGCGCGCGAAGACCTGGATGCGGTGGCCGAGATCCCGGTCGAATCGATCAAGCGTCATCCGAAGGCGGACGAGGTGTACTACCTCGAGGAACGTGAACGCCCGGGTGAGTTCATGCCGATCTTCGAGGACGAGCACGGTACCTACATCATGAACTCGCGTGACCTGCGCGCGGTCGAGCACGTGCATCGCCTGACCGAGATCGGTGTCGACTGCCTGAAGATCGAGGGCCGCACCAAGTCGCATTACTACACCGCGCGCACGACGCAGGTATACCGGCGCGCGATCGATGATGCGGTGGCCGGACGGCCGTTCGATCCGACCTTGCTGGCCGAGTTGGAGAACCTGGCCAATCGTGGCTATACCGACGGTTTCTTTGAACGCCATGCCAGTGAGGAAATGCAGAGCTATCGGCAGGCGTCGTCCAGCAGTACCCGGTCACAATTCGTCGCCGAGGTGACGGCCGTCGACCCCCAGTCGGGGTTGGCCAGCCTTGCAGTCAAGAACAAGATCCGGGTGGGTGACGAGCTGGAGCAGATCTCGCCACACGGTAACCGTCGTTTCCGCGTGCTCGACATGCAGGACAAGCATGGCAACGAGTTGCAGGAGGCACCGGGCGGTGGTTGGGAGGTGCGCATGCGTCTGCCCGAACCGGCCGATGCGATGACCCTGCTGACCCGTATGTTGCCGTAGTCACCGCGCACCCGCGGTCGACAATGCCCGGCAGAGCCCCGCCTGTCCGGACAGGTGTCTGCAGCGCATGTAGAATCCCGCCCTTTTCACACAACAACCAGATCGACGGGACATTTCGATGACTTCTGCAGTATTCCCACGCGCGGTGCTCGGCGCATCGCTGGCCATGCTCGTTTCTGCCGCGGCGGCGACCAACGGCTATTCGCCGACCGGCTTCGGCACCATCAACAAGGGACTGGCGGGTGCCGGTGTCGCGCTGCCGCAGGATGCGATGGCCGGTGCCACGAACCCGGCAGGGATGATCGAGGTCGGCAACCGTATCGATGCCGGCCTGGCGCTGTTCGCGCCGGACCGCGGATTCACCGCCGAGACGCCGGGGCCGATCGCGCTCGGCACCCACAACAGCCGCAACGACGTGTTCCTGATTCCGCATTTCGGCTGGAGCAAGCCGCTCGACGAAAACCGCACCATCGGCATCCTGGTCGGTGCCAACGGCGGCATGAATACCGAGTACAACTCCACCGTTTGGCAGGCGTTCAACAGTCCCGGCAATATCGCCACGTCCCCCACCGGGGTCGATTTCGCGCAGTTGTTCATGGGCGTGAGCTATGCGCAGCGTCTGAGCGAGAATCATTCGGTCGGCATCATGCCGATCCTCGCCGTACAACGCTTCAAGGCCGAGGGCCTGGAGCCGTTCCAGGCATTGTCCACGGCTGCGACCAAGGTCAGCAACAACGGCTACGACTATTCCTGGGGTTATGGCGTTCGTATCGGCTGGCTGGGCCAGTTCGGTGACCGGTTGAGCGTCGGCGCATCGGCGCAGTCGCGCCTGTTCATGACCGAGTTCGACGACTACGAGGGCCTGTTCGCCGAGCAGGGCGATTTCGACGTACCACCGACGATCACGGTGGGACTGGCGTTCAAGGCGACTCCGGACATCACGCTGGTCGCCGACTGGCAGCGGATCTTCTACAGCAACGTCGCCTCGCTGCATAACCCGAACAATGCACCACTGGCGCCGGCCACGTTCCTGGGTGCTGACGACGGGCTGGGTTTCGGCTGGCGCGACATCGATATCATCAAGCTCGGGGTGCAATGGCAGTACAGCCCACGGCTCACGCTACGTGCCGGCGTGAGTCACGCCGACCAGCTGTTCGACAACGGCCAGGCATTGTTCAATGTGCTTGCGCCCGCCACCGTGCGCACCCACGCGAGTTTGGGCATGACGTACAGAATCGATCAGGGCAACGAGATCAGCGTCGCCTACACGCGCGCGCTGCGCGAGGAGATCGATGGCACGAACCCACTGACCGGGCCGCAACAGGGTTTCGTGGCCATGGACCAGCACGAGCTCGAGGTGAGCTGGAGCTGGCAGTTCGATTGAGGTGATCGCGCGGGCGGACGCTCGGGTTTCAGGTCCGGTCGGCGTCTTGTCCGGTCGCGGTCATCGCGGCAAAGGCCGAGCGCGCGGCGGCGGACCGGTCCGCCGAGCGCAGCGCCGCACGCACCGGTTCCGCCATGGACGGCAGGCTGAGCAGATCGCTGATGCACTGAGAGAATGCGGCCTGGCCGTGGTCATTGTGTGCGAGTGCCTCCAGCCACACGCCGAGCAGGTCATCGGTCAGTGCTTCCCAGGCGCGGCCCGAGATGGCGGCCAGGACCTCGATATTGCGTCCGGATGATGTTGCGAGCAGGGACTCCAGGCCTCCACGGACGCCAGCCGATCCGGCATGCGAAGACAATCCGCGGACCAGGCCGGCGATCACCCCGATATCCGGCTTCGTCTGTCGCTGCACGGCGGCGAGGCGTGCGAGCAGGGCGTCGCGCAATGGCGTGGAGATAGTCTGGCTCTCCAAGCAATGGCACAGCGCAACCAGCGGTTCTCGCGGCAACTGTGCAATCGCTGCGCTGAGCGGTTCGTCGGTGTGCCGGCAGGCGACATCCGCGATGCCCTGGTAGCCAACGAATTCCCACTGGTCCCAGCCTGGTTCACCGTTGAAGTAAGCCAGTGCGTGTTCGTAGAAGCGTGACGGCGGCAGTCTCAGGTCGGCCCCCAGGCGCGCGTGGAACAGGGCCATGCGATCATCGCGCGGTGTGAATGCCTGTGGGTTGTCACGCAGTGCCTGTTGTGGGTCGGCACCGGCGCGCCCGGCGTAGGCCGATTCGAGCAGACGCCCGAGCAGGTAATCTCGTTCGGCCTGCACCAGTAGCCCCTGTTCGTCCAGCGCCAGGCGCAGGAACCAGATCACCGGTTGCCCTTCGCCGACCTGTACGAGCGCGCTCCATGCCTTGCGTTGCATGGGCAGGGGATAGGGCGTTGAGGCCTCTTCGAACGCGGCGAAGGTCGCACGCGGTATGGCACTGATCCGGCGCCCGATGTCGTAAACGAGCACACGGCTGCCGCTGTCTTCGAGCAGGCGCAGAAGGCTCGGCTGCTTGTCATGCATGGCGTCGGGTATTGCTCATTCGATCCAGTCGACCAGGTGGCTTTCCAGCGGACCGGCGTCATCTTCGTTGATGGTCCGGTTGCACACCCTTTGCCCGGCTTTGACGACGCTGTCCGGGTCGCCGCTGATCAGCGGATGCCACGATGGCAGCGATTTGCCCTCGGCGAGTCTGCGGTAGGCACAGCTTGCCGGCAGCCAGTACGGATCCTCCAGCACCTCGGGCGTAATGGTCACGCAATCGGGTACGCGCCGCGAGCGATTGACGTAATCGGTGCACAGGCCGGTGTCCGGGTCGAGCAGCCGGCAATAGACATTGGTGAAATAGATCGCCCGGGTGTCTTCGTCTTCGAGCCGGTAGTGGCAGCACTTGGTGCAGCCATCGCACAAAGATTCCCATTCCTCGGTCGTCATTTCGCGCAGGCTCTTGCTTTCCCAGAAGGGGCGTTCCGACATGGGCATGGCAGTGGGCGTCCGTAGAAAACAGTTAAATTAGGAGATGGTTATGCACAATCGCTTGCGCGGCGTCGAAAAGATCGCATGGTTGCCGTTTATTTCCCAAGTTCAGTCTTAGGAAAAGCATTTAACATGATGATTTAAATATAAAAACATCGAATTGTTCAAATTTTAGTCAATTTAATGACCGCAACGCGGCGACACGGCATAGCGGCCATTCTCATCACCTTTCCCACAGAGTTTTCCACAGGGTGTGTGGAAAAAAACATCCTGATTCCGGACGCCTTGCAGTCGGTAATACGTCGCAGTTGCGCGGTCAGTTGATGCCGCCGTGGTGTTGTGTCAGCAGTGCGTCGATCGCGGCCAGCAGCGCAACGATGCGTTGGCCCTGGCTATCGTCGGCGGCGAAGAACTCCTCGGCCATTGGCTGCATGGCACAGTTGTCCGGCAAGGGCAGTTGCCGCAACAACAGCTCGTGCATGCGCGGCAGCAGGATCCATTGCAGCCATTGATCGAAGTCGAGCACGTCGACCGCAAATGGCTCGGTGCTGCGCAGCGCCGCCGCGGGTGGTTCACCGGGCTGCCAGCGATCCTGCAGGCGCAGTTCGCGTTCGAGATCATGCAGCAACAGTGTCAGCTCGTCCCGCATCGGCCCCCCGTGTTTGCGGTTGCAAGGGTTATCCTTGCATGCGTTCGCGGTGATTACCACCGCGGGTGGCGGTTGCTTCAGGAGACATGACGGTGCGGGCGAAAAGGGCGACAGCGGCGATTGCCAACGACGTGAACGACGATGATCAGCGCGTGGTCGAGGCGTTCGCCGATGCGACCTGGATGGAGCGCGGTCTTGCGCGCAACACCCTGGTCTCGTACCAGTCCGATCTGCGGCACTGCGCCGCCTGGTTGCGGCAGCACCGTGCTGTGGGACTGGTCGATGCCCGGCGTGAGCAGCTGCTGGCCTTCCTGGCGGCCGGCGTGGAAACGGGCGTGCGTCCGCGCACCAGTGCGCGCCGCCTGTCGACGTTGCGCCAGTTCTACCAGTGGCTGTGTCGCGAGCAACTGCGGCCGGATGACCCGAGCGCGCAGATCGAGGCGCCACGCCTCGGACGCCCGCTGCCAAAGTCGTTGAGCGAGTCGGAAGTCGAGGCACTGCTCGAGGCGCCCGACCCGGCCACGGCAGAAGGGCTGCGCGACCGCGCCATGCTGGAACTGTTGTATGCGACCGGCCTGCGGGTGTCCGAGCTGGTCGGCCTGCAACCCGACCAGCTCAGCCTGAGCCAGGGCGTGGTGCGCGTGGTCGGTAAGGGCGGCAAGGAGCGCCTGGTACCGCTCGGCGATGAGGCCGTCGAATGGTTGCAGCGTTACATCGAGCAGGCACGACCGGCATTGCTGGGTGGACAGCCGGCCAACCAGCTGTTCGCGACCCGGCGCGGCGACGGGATGACGCGCCAGGCATTCTGGTACCGGATCAAGAAGCACGCGGTCGCTGCCGGCATCCGCCAGTCGTTGTCACCGCACACGGTGCGGCATGCCTTTGCCACGCACCTGGTCAACCATGGCGCCGACCTGCGCGTGGTGCAGCTGCTGCTCGGTCACAGTTCGCTGTCGACCACCCAGATCTATACCCATGTCGCGCGCGAACGCCTGCAGGCATTGCATGCCCGCCACCATCCGCGCGGTTGACGCCGGCGCACGCGCAGCCGCGGCGCTGTGATAGCCTTGCGCCGGAATCATCTGGAGCTGAACCATGCCGTCGTTCGATGTTGTGTCCGAGGTCGATCTGCAGGAGGTGCGCAATGCCACCGACCAGTCCAACCGCGAGGTCAACACGCGCTTCGATTTCAAGGGCAGCGAGGCGCATTACGATCTCGACGAAAACGTTATCACCCTACATGCGCAGAGCGAGTTCCAGCTCGAACAGATGATGGATATCCTCCAGCTCAAGCTGGTCAAGCGGTCGGTCGATATCAGCTGCATCGAGACGGGCAAGGTGGAAACAGCGAACAACCGGGCACGCCAGTCCATCACCCTGCGACAGGGCATCGACAGCGACACGGCGCGCGAGATCGTCAAGACCATCAAGGGCGCGAAGATGAAGGTGCAGGCCCAGATCCAGGGCGAACAGGTTCGGGTCAGCGGCAAGAGCCGTGATGCCCTGCAGGACGCGATCGCACTGCTCAGGAAGGGCGATTTCGGCCTGCCACTGCAATTCAACAATTTCAGGGACTAGCTGTAAGTCATGAAGAAAATCATTCCGGCGCTGCTCGCGGCGCTGCTGCTGAGTGTCCAGGTCCAGGCGCAGGAAATCGATGCGCAGGTCGAAGAGCGTATCCGTAACTCGCTTGCCGTGCTGTTGCCGGGCCTGGTCCCGGACACCATCCGTGCGACGCCGATGGAGAACCTGTACGAGGTGGCGTTTGGCATGCGCCTGGTCTATGCGACCGGCGATGGGCGCTACCTGGTCCAGGGCAAGCTGATCGACCTGGAGACGCGCACCGAGATCACAGAGCGTCGCATGTCCGAACTCAAGGTCGCCGCGATGGCCGAGCTCGATGAGAAGGACATGCTGGTGTACGAGCCGGAAGACACCCGGTACACGGTCACGGTGTTCACCGACATCGATTGTGGCTTTTGCCGCAAGCTGCATTCCGAAATGGATCAGTACAAGTCCAACGGCATCCGGATCCGCTATCTGATGTATCCGCGCGCCGGGATCGGCAGTGATTCGTATGACAAGGCAGTGTCGGTCTGGTGTGCCGACGATCGCAGGGCGGCCATGGATACGGCTAAGGCGGGGGGCTCGGTGCCGGCCAAGACCTGTGACAATCCGGTTGCCGAACACCATGCGCTCGGCCAGGCGATGCGCATACAGGGCACGCCGGCTCTGCTGCTCGAGGATGGCGAAATGCTGCCGGGCTACGTGCCGGCCGACAAGCTTCGCCAGGCACTCGACCGACGGGCGGCAGGCGGCTGATCCTGCGGCGGGAACACCAACCAAGACCCGGCGCCGGGCCGGACGTGATGCGGGACTGATGGCGGTTCATTCTGTTGAAGTCGCGTACCGTACCCACCAGGGTCTGGTGCGCAAGCGCAACCAGGATTGGGTTCGGGTCGACAGCGAACTCGGCGTGCTGGTGCTCGCCGACGGTATGGGTGGTCATCGCAGCGGCGAGGTCGCCAGCCGGGTTGCGGCGGAGGCTGCGCTGGCCAACCTGCTGCCGGCGCAGCAGGACGACCAGGCCGACGGCATGGAGAGCCTACTGCGGGTCGGGCACGCGGTCGAGACCGCCAACCAGGCGCTGCTCGATATGTGTGCGGTCCATCCGGAACTGACCGGCATGGGCACGACCGTGGTGCTGGCGATCTTCCGTGACGGCCGTATCTATCATGCCCATGTCGGCGACTCGCGCCTGTACCGGGTGCGCTATGGTCGCATCCGGCGCCTGACCCGCGATCATTCCCTGATCCAGCAGATGGTCGACGATGGCGTCTTCATCAACCGTGCCGAGGCACGTGGCGCCGGCATCCGCGACAACGTGCTTACCCGCAGCCTCGGACTGCAGCGGCAGGCGGATGTCGATGTCGGTGATGCGCTGCTCGAGGCTGGCGATACCTACCTGATCTGCAGCGATGGCCTACACGGGCTGGTGGCCGACTCGCAGATCGCACGCATCCTGCGCGATCCGGAAGGGCCGATCGAGGAGCAGGCCGAGGCGTTGATCGAGGCGGCGCTCGATGCCGGCGGCAATGACAACGTCAGCGTGATTCTGGCGCGACCTGTCTTGCCGGGCTGACCACGCCGCCGGTACTCAGCGTTCCAACAGCTTCAGCTTGTCCGGTTTGCCGTCCCACTCGGCGGCATCGTCCGGCGGTGCCTTGCGCTGCGTGATCACCGGCCAGCTGGCGCACAGCTCTGCGTTCAATGCCGTGAAGGCCTGTTGCTCCGGCGGTACGTCGTCCTCGGCAAAGATCGCCTCGGCCGGACATTCCGGTTCGCACAGGGCGCAGTCGATACACTCGTCCGGATCGATGGCGAGAAAGTTCGGGCCTTCGTGGAAGCAGTCGACCGGGCATACTTCGACGCAGTCGGTGTACTTGCACTTGATGCAGTTCTCGGTCACCACGTAGGTCATGCATACACCCTATGGGTTGGGACTCGGTTCAGTCAGGATCGCGCAGTGCCAGCAATTCGTAAAGTGCGTCCAACGCCTGGCGCGGGCTGAGCTGGTCGGGATCGATGTCGGCCAGGCGCTCGCGCACGGGATCGCGAGCCGGGCTGGTCGGCGCTGGCGGCTGGAACAGGGACAGCTGGTTCGACTCGTTCTGCGCATGCCGCTGCGCCGCTTGTTCCAGCTCCTGCAGCCGGCGGCGTGCCAGTGCGATCACCTTGCGTGGCACACCGGCGAGGGCGGCGACCTGCAGGCCATAGCTCTGGTTAGCCGGACCCTCGCGCAAGGCATGCAGGAACACGATGCTGTCGCCATGCTCGACCGCGTCGAGGTGCACGTTGGCGATGCCCGGATGCTCGTCGGGCAGCGTGGTCAGCTCGAAATAGTGGGTCGCAAACAGTGTGAAGGCGCGGATCCGTGTGGCCAGTTCGACGGCACAGGCCCAGGCCAGTGACAGGCCGTCGAAGGTGCTGGTGTGCCGCGTCCGATCTCGTCCATCAGTACCAGCGAGCGATCGCTGGCGTTGTGCAGGATGTTGGCGGTCTCCTGCATCTCGACCATGAAGGTCGAACGCCCGCCGGCGAGATCATCCGACGCACCGATGCGCGAGAAGATGCGGTCGAACGGGCCGAGCTCAGTCGCCTCGGCCGGTACATAACTGCCGGCATAGGCCAGCACGACAATCAGTGCCGACTGGCGCATGAAGGTTGATTTGCCGCCCATGTTGGGGCCGGTGATGATCAGGGTGTGACGCTTTTCATCCATGACCAGGTCGTTGGCCACGAACGGTGTATCGCTGACCTGTTCCACTACCGGGTGGCGGCCGGCACGGATGATCAGGCCCGGCAAATCGCGGAACTGCGGTCGGCACCAGCCCAGCATCAGCGCGCGTTCGGCGAAGCAGGCGAGCACGTCGAGCGTCGCGATCGCCTCGGCGCACTGCTGTAATAGCGGCAGCGGCTCCATCAGTGCTTCCAGCAGTTCGGCAAACAGCGCCTTTTCACGTTGCAGCGCGCGCTCGCGCGCCGACAGCACGCGATCCTCGAAACCCTTCAGTTCCGGCGTGATGAAGCGCTCGCTCGATTTGAGTGTCTGCCGGCGGATGTAATCGTCCGGCACCTTGTCCGACTTGCTGCGACCGATCTCGATGTAATAGCCGTGCACGCGGTTGTAGCTGACCTTGAGGGTGTCGATGCCGCTGCGTTCGCGCTCGCGTTTTTCGAGATCGACCAGGAACTGGTCGGCGTTCTGCGAAAGGTCGCGCAGCTGATCGAGTTCCTCGTCGTAACCGGTTGCCAGCACGCCACCGTCGCGCAGCACCACCGGTGGGTTGTCGATGATCGCCCGCACCAACAGTGCATGGGTCTGCGGATGCTCACCGATGTCGGCCGCCAGTGATGCCATGCCCGGGTGATCGATTGATGACAGTTGTGATTGCAGCTGCGGCAGCAGGCCGAGGCTGTCGCGCAGCACGGCCAGGTCGCGCGGGCGTGCCGAGCCGAGCGCGACGCGGGCGAGGATGCGTTCGATGTCACCGATCGCGGCCAGCGTGTCGCGTACCGGGTCGACCTGTCCCTGATCGATCAGGCAGCCGATCAAGGCATGGCGCTCGCGCACCGCCTGCGGGTCGCGCAATGGCCGGCTGACCCAGCGTCGCAGCAGGCGACTGCCCATGGCCGTCGCGCTGGTGTCGAGCAGGCCGGCCAGGCTGTGCGTGCGTTTGCCCGAAGCGGCCTCGGTCAGTTCGAGATTGCGCCGGGTTGCCGCGTCGATCACGATCGCGTCATCGTGCTGTTCGACCTTGAGGCGTGTGATGTGCGGCAGGGCGCTGCGCTGGGTGTCGGCGACGTACTGCAGCAACGCACCCGCGGCACTCAACGCCAGCGGCAGGTGATCGCAGCCGAAACCGGCCAGATCGCGTGTGCCGAACTGTTCGCTGAGCTGGCGCAGTGCACTGTCATGCTCGAAGTGCCACGGTGGCCGCCGGGTGACGCCCCCGTCGCGACCAGGGCGGCGGATCACCGGCTGGTCTTCGGCGATCAGGATCTCGGCCGGATCGAGACGCTCCAGTTCGCCAAGCAGGGACTCGTGGTCGTCGAGCTGTTGCAGCAGAAAGCGGCCGCCGGTCAGGTCCAGCCAGGCCAGGCCGTACTTATCTCCGTCGACCATCAACGCCGCGAGCAGGTTGTCGCGGCGTTCATCCATCAACGCCTCATCGCTGACCGTACCCGGTGTCACGATGCGCACCACCTGACGTTCGACCGGTCCCTTGCTGGTGGCCGGATCACCGATCTGTTCGCAGATCGCGACCGACTCGCCCAGTCGCACCAGCTTGGCGAGATAGCCCTCGGCGGCATGGAACGGCACCCCGGCCATCGGGATCGGTTCGCCGGCCGACTTGCCGCGCTGGGTCAGCGTGATGTCGAGCAGCTGCGCCGCGCGCCGCGCGTCGTCAAAGAACAGCTCGTAGAAATCACCCATGCGATAGAAAACCAGGCGCTGCGGATGCTCGGCCTTGATGCGCAGGTATTGCTGCATCATGGGGGTGTGCTGGTTGGAGGCTTCGGTCATCGCGGCCGGCAGGATTGGGTGCGAAATTGGCCGGCGATCTTATCATTCACGCGAAGGCGCCGCCCGTCGCCGCCGCAGTCGAAATTCGAATGCTAGAGTTCAGTGTGAGCCTGAGCGTTCTGTCTCAGGCATCCTGCTTGCATTGACCGGGGAGTGTCTTGATGGCCGGGGACAGTGACAACCGCATCCGCCTGAAGGTACGCGGCGAACGCGTCGCGCATGTCGGTCAGCGTGACTGGCTGGGGGGCAACCCGGAGCTCGGTATCAAGATCGCCCTGCGCGAGCGGGTCGAGTTGGCGGCCACGCGTGACGGCGGCAGTGCATTGACCCTGCCACCGCTCGAACCCGATACCGTGGCCTGTGTCGAGTACGTCGACGGCTTCAGGCTGTGGACGCGCAGCGACGACCTGCGCAACGAGTTTGCTGCGCCGCTGCCCGGCAGTCGCGGCACGGACCAGGATGGCGTGTGGGAGATCGATGCGTATGCCGGCGGACCGGTCAGCAGTCGCGGTCTGGGCAAGCGGGTCATCCAGGCACTCGAGTTCTTCGACATCGATCTGGCATCGACCACGGCCGAGGGCCTGGCCGGTTGGTTCGAGAAACGCCAGCTGCAGGATGGCCGTGCCGGCCTCTGTCGTATCGACCTGACCAATGACGGCAGCCTGGCCCATCACGCCGGCACGATCGGCGGTGCAGGCAAGGCGGTTCTCGTCTTTCTGCACGGTACCGCTTCGAGCACGCGCGGCAGCTTCGGCAAGCTCTGGCAGGAACGGAGCCAGGCCCAGCGTGCCGCGGTCGCCGCTTTGCAGGGGCGTTTTGGCAGCGAGATCTACGGATTCGAGCACCACACACTGACCGAGAGCCCGATCGACAACGCGCTGCAGCTGGCCGATCGGCTGCGCGACGGCAGCGAGTTGCACCTGGTCAGCCATTCACGCGGTGGCCTGGTCGGCGAGCTGCTTTGCCTGGGTGAGCGCAAGGGCGGTGCCGAGGTGTTGAACGAGGCGACACTCGATCGCCTGTTCACCCGCGCCGATCTCAGCGACCTGCTCGGTCATGGCGGCGAGGTGGACAAGGCCTGGTACCAGGAACAGCGCGCCAAGCTGGTGCAGTTGCTTGCGCTGCTCGACCGAAAGGGGCTGCGCGTTCGCCGTTTCGTGCGTGCGGCCTGTCCGGCGCGCGGTACCACGCTGGCATCGGCACGACTGGATCGTTGGCTGTCGGTACTCGACTACATCGGTGGCGAGACCTTCGTCGGCGATGCGATCTGGTTCCTGCTCGAGGTGGTCAAGCGGCGCACCGATCCGCGCAGCCTGCCGGGACTCGAAGCCATGATGCCGCAGTCGGCGCTGGTCAGGCTGCTCAATCACCCGCGCCTGGGCACCAACGCCGACCTGTCGATCATTGCCGGGGATCTCAAGCCCGGCTCGCTGTGGGAGCGGGTCAAGTACGCGGTCACCGACTGGTTCTATGCCAGCGAACACGACCTGGTGGTCAACACCGGTTCGATGTACGGCGGCCTGCGCCGCGACGACAACAAGGTGCGGCAGCTGTTCGACGAGGGTGCCGACGTCAATCACTTCCGTTACTTCACCAATGCCGGCACAGTGCGTGCCCTGGTCTCCGGCCTGCTGCGCCAGGATGCCGATATCGGCCTGTTCAAATCCCTGGCCGAGGCGCGCCACAAGGACGACGTGCCGGCGTCGCGTGCCGCCATTGCGCGCAGCGCACGCCAGGGACCACGGCCGATCGCGATCGTGCTGCCGGGCACCATGGGCAGTGCGCTGTCGGTGTCCGGTGACCGTGTCTGGCTGCAGTATCTCGATCTCGCCTTCGGTGGGCTGGACAAGCTCTCGATCGACGCCAGTGGCGTGAGCGCAGATGGCCTGCTCGAGGACTTCTATGGCGAGTTCCTGGTCTACCTCAGTCGCAGCCACGAGGTGCGGCCGTATGCCTATGACTGGCGCCTTTCTCTGGCCGATTCGGTACAGGGGCTGGCCGACATGCTCGACGCGGCGCTGACCGATTGCGAGGTCGCCGGCCAGCCGCTGCACCTGGTCGCGCATTCGATGGGGGGCCTGGTCGCACGCCTGACGCTGGCGCGCCATCCGCGCCTGTGGCAACGCATGCAGCGCCTGGCCAACAGCCGCCTGCTGATGCTCGGTACGCCGAATCGTGGCTCGCACGAGGCCGTGCGCTGGTTGACCGGCTTCAATCCGACCCTGACCAAGCTGCGCCTGCTTGACATCACCAGTTCACGCAACGGCCTGCTCAAGATCGTCAGCCGTTACCCGGGTCTGCTCGAGCTGCTGCCGTCAGACGATGCGGCGCACGATTTCGCCGAACCGGGTTTCTGGTCCGGCCTGCGCGGGGATCTGAACGAACGCTGGCCGTTGCCGCCGGGTCGTGGCCTGAGCGGCGCGCGCCGCCTGTGGCGCGAGCTGGCGGACGCGCCGACCGACCCCGATCGCCTGCTCTACGTGGCCGGGTGCGCCGAGCTGACCGTCAATGGCTTCGAAGTGGATCCGACCGGCGACAACAGCGTGCCGGGCTTCCCGCGTCCCTTGTTGCGCTTCTTCGGCACGCGGCGCGGCGATGGCACGGTCACCTGGGACAACGGCCGCCTGCCCGGGGTGCCGACCTGGTATGTCGAAGGGGCGCAGCACGATGCACTGCTGACCCACGCCGCAGCATTCCCGGCCTATGTCGAACTGCTGCAGACGGGCCAGACCGTGCGTCTGCCAAAGAACGAGCCGGTCGCCGCGTCGCGCGACAGCCGCTCGCTGGACGAGCGCATCCCGGTGCCTCCTGCCGTACCGGACAGCATCCCGTCCGAGAGTGATCTGCGCGGCTTCGTGTTCGGCGGTGGACGGATCAGCGCGCAGGCGCGCAGCGAAGCCAGGGCCACGCGCGTGCGCCTGGCGGTGCATCACGGCAACCTGGTCTACGCCAACAGCCCGGTCTGTGTTGGTCACTACGCCGGTGACACCATCGTCAGTGCCGAACGCGCACTGGATGCCGGCCTCGACGGGGCGCTGTCCGAACGTGCCTTGCTCGACCTCTATCCCGGTGCGCTCGGCACCCACCATGTCTTCATTCACCCGGATCGCTTCACCGAGCCGGGTGGCGCCGTGGTGGTCGGCCTGGGCGAGGTCGGCGGGCTGACGCCGGGGCGTCTCGAGGCGGCGCTGGTCGCCGCGTTTCTCGACTATGCCTACGAGGTCGCGCGCTGGCCGGATGATCGATTCGGGGCTGCCGATGGCACGGGTCCGCGTAGTGCCAAGCTCAATTGCCTGCTGATCGGAACCGGATTCGACAACATGTCGGTCGGTGACTCGGTTACCGCGATCCTGCGCGCGGTGACCCGGGCCAATGCGCGCCTGCGTATCAGCGGTCTCGACGGTAACGTGCTGATCGACGAGCTGACCCTGCTCGAACTGTACGAAGACGTTGCGATCCAGATGGCCCACGACCTGGAACGGCTGCTCGACACCGACGAGTTCCGCGAGCACCTGGAATGGCCGGCACGCGAACTGGAACAGGGCGTCGGCGGACATCGCCGGGTGCGTTTCGAGGAGGCGCCCAACTGGTGGCACCGGCTCGAGATCGTGTACCTGCAGGAAACGTCGCGTCTGCGCTTCCATGCCTTTACCGACCGTGCCCGGATCGAGGAGTCGTTGTCCGCCGGCGACATGCGCCTGGCCGATGATTTCATCCGCGATGCGCTGGCCGATACGCGCGACGATCCACGTGTGTCCAAGACCCTGTTCGAGATGCTGATCCCGAACCGTCTCAAGCAACAGGCACCGGACAAGCGTGACATGGTGCTGGTGGTCGATGGCCAATCGGCGCGTTTCCCATGGGAGCTGCTGCGCGACGGCTGGTCGCAGGATGGCAAACCGATGGCCGTGGCGGCCGGCATGCTGCGCCAGCTCAAGCTGCAGGCCGGCAGGCAGCGCAACGATCCGATCCACAGCATGGCACTGAACGCACTGGTGGTCGGAGATCCGGATCTCACGCCGCGATCACACGAGCCGTCACCGGCAGTTGCGTTCGACCAGCTCGACGGTGCGCGCAGGGAGGCCGAGGCGGTCGGCGACACCTTCCGCCGGCACGGCTACCAGGCGCGCGAGGTCATCAACGGACGTGCTGGCGACATCGTCACCGCGCTGCATGACGGCGGTTACCGGGTGTTGCACCTGGCCGGCCACGGCGTGCACCGCATGGCCAGACCACCGTCCGGGGAAACCATTTCCGGAATGGTCATCGGTGCCGATCGCTTCCTGACCCCGGGGGATGTGCGCCAGATGCGTGTCGTGCCCGAACTGGTGTTCATCAACTGCTGCCATCTCGGCCGCAGCGAGGCCCCCGAGCGGCTGAACGAACTGGCGGCCAATCTCGGCGTCGAGTTCATTGAAATGGGTGTACGTGCCGTGATCGCCGCCGGTTGGGCGGTCGAGGATGCCGCGGCCACCCGTTTCGCGCGCGTGTTCTACGAGGCGATGTTCGGCGGTGAGGCGTTCGGCGACGCCTGCCGCGCGGCCCGTGAGGCGGTCTGGCGTCGGCACCCGGGTTCCAACACCTGGGGCGCTTACCAATGCTATGGCGACCCCGGCTTCCGCCTGCGCGTCACCGACACGGTGTCGCAGGCTGCACCCAGGCGCCCGTTCGTCAGTCCCGCCGAACTGGTGGTGGAGCTGAACAACCTGTGCGGCCGCATCAAGACCTCCGCCATCGACGGCGACACCGTGAGCTGGATGCGGGGGCGTATCGATCAGCTCCTCGGCCGGGTGCCGGGTGAGGTGCAGTCCGACTGGTTGTCGCGCGCGGATGTGTGTGAGGCACTGGGTATTCTGTACGGCGAACTGGGCGAGACTGACGATGCGGTGCGCTACCTGGACCAGGCCCTGCGCGGTGAGCGCGGCGGGATGTCGCTGCGGGCGCTGGAGCAGCGCGCGAACTTCCTGGTACGCGCGGCGGTCGCATCGACCATCGAAGATGACCGCGACGAAACCAGGCAGCTGGCCGATGCCCGTGCCGGGCAGGCGATCACCGATCTTGCGCGGCTGTGCGAGTTCGCGTCGACCAGTGAGCGCCAGGCATTGCTCGGTGCCGCCTACAAGCGGCGTGCGATCCTGAACACGGATCATTCGTTGCGCAGCCAGTGGCTCGAGGCGAGCGTGCGCCACTACGGCGAGGCGTTCGCCCTGTGCGAAAAAACTGGACAGGCGGATTGTGCCTACTCGCGCACACAGTGGTTGACCGCGCGGGTACTGGATGCCCTCGGCGGGACCCAGCGTACCCTGGGCACGACCAAGAAGCTGCGCAGCGAGGTCGACCTGGCGTGTGACGAGATCCGTGCCCAGGCGGCTGCGCGTGATCGGGTCGTCTCCAACTTCTGGAACACGGCGGTCATGACCGATTGCCTGGTGCTGTCCGCGACCGTGCACCTGAACTTCGCCGAGCAGGCCGATGACATCGTCGCCGGTTACGAAAAAGTACGCCGCCGCGGCGGCAGTCCGCGCGAGGTGCGCTCCGTGATCGAACACCTGGACTACCTCACACGCATGTTCGCGCTGCTGCGGGATCACAAGACGGCGCGCAAGGTGAGAGGGCGGCTGGCGGCCCAGGTCGACGCCCTCGAATCCGTGGTTCAGCGTTTGCGCGTGCGTGCACTCGGTGAATGACTTGCCCGAACTGCGGTCCGGCAAGGCGGCGCATGTGATCGCGGTCATGTAAGCGCGCTGATCTACTGGACGCGGTCGCGAGGCTGGCCAAATAATAAGCGCTTGGTCTACGCCCCCCCGCCGAGTCCACCATGAACCGCGCCAGTCTACTGATCACCCTGTTGATGGGTGCCCTTACGCTTGTCCTCTGGGGCCTGGTCAACCGCCCGGGAATCGAGCCGCCGTGGCCATCCAAGGTTGCCGGGTTTTCGTTCTCGCCGATGCGTGGTGAACAGAGCCCGATCAGCGGTCAGCTGCCGGATATCGGCCAGATCGATTCCGACCTCGCGCTGCTGGCCGGTGATGCGCATGCCGTTCGCACTTACACCGTGCGCGGCGACATGGCCGAGGTGCCGCGCCTGGCCGCCGTGCATGGCCTGAACGTCGCGCTGGGCGCCTGGATCGGCCCGGAAGAGGCGCGCAATAAGCAGGAAATTGCTGACCTGATCCGCGTTTATCGCGAGAACCATCGCCATGTGGTGCGTGTGATCGTCGGCAACGAGACCCTGCTGCGTAAAGACCAGACCGTCGAGGAGATGATCGGCCACCTGGATACCGTGCGTGAGCAGGTGTGGGCCCCGATCAGCACCGCCGAGCCGTGGCATGTCTGGCTCGAGCACCCCGAACTGGTCGCCAAGGTCGACTTCATCGCTGTGCACATGCTGCCCTACTGGGAAGGCATTCCGGTCGAAAATGCCGTCGAACATGTCATGTTGCGCTACCGCGACCTGCAGCAGGCCTATCCGGGCAAGCCGATCGTGATCTCGGAGGTCGGCTGGCCGAGCAACGGGCGGACCCGCCAGGAGGCGGTGGCGAGCCGGGCCAATCAGGCCAAGTTTCTGCGCCGCTTTCTCGCCGAAGCCGAGCGCGAGGGCATGACCTATTACTTGATGGAGGCCTTCGACCAGCCCTGGAAGCGCAAGCTGGAAGGCGATGTCGGCAGCCATTGGGGTGTGTACAACGACGAACGCGACCCCAAGTTCGCGTTCACGACGCCGGTCGTGCCGGTACCCAACTGGTACGGTCTGGCGGCGATCAGCATCGGCCTGTCGGTCCTGATACTGGCATTGCTGTTCCGCGACAGCCGCGGCCTGTCATCCGGCGGACGCGGCTTCCTGGCGATCGTGGCCTATGCGATCACCACGTTCGTGGTCTGGCTGCTGTACGACTTTACCCAGCAATACATGACGCCGGCGATGCTGACGGTCGGCGTGATCCTGTTCATCGCCGTACTCGGCGTGATCCTGGTGCTGCTGGCCGAAGCGCATGAGTGGGCCGAGGCGTTGTGGCTGAAGCGCTGGCGGCGTTCGCCGCTGCCCGCCGCGGGCGCCGACGCGGACCTGCCAAAGG
>JAGRHE010000269.1 GCA_020445165.1 Gammaproteobacteria bacterium | reverse complement strand
CGGTAATCGTCATGGACGATACCAACTGCATGGTCAAGGTGCTCGACCGCATCTCGTACTTCTACTACGAGGAATCCTGCGGCCAGTGCACGCCGTGCCGTGAAGGTACCGGCTGGATGCACCGGGTAGTCAACCGTATCGAACGGGGCAAGGGTCGGCAGGAAGACCTCGACCTGCTCGACGACGTCGCGAGGAAGATCATGGGCCGCACGATCTGTGCGCTGGGTGATGCCGCGGCGATGCCCGTCGCAGGGTTCATCAAGCACTTCCGCGACGAGTTCCAGTACCACATCGATAACAAGAAGTGCATGGTGTAAGCCGCATGTCCGACGATCAAACATTCACGATCGAAGTCGACGGCCAGCAGCTCGAGGCGCGCCCGGGGCAGATGCTGATCGAGGTTACCGATGCCGCTGGCATCACCGTGCCGCGTTTCTGCTATCACAAGCACCTGTCGGTCGCTGCCAACTGCCGCATGTGCCTAGTCGAAGTCGAGAAGGCGCCCAAGCCGCTGCCCGCCTGTGCGACGCCGGTCGCTGCCGGCATGAAGGTCTTCACGCGCTCGCCGCTGGCGCGCGAGGCACAGAAAGGCACAATGGAATTCCTGCTCATCAACCATCCGCTCGATTGCCCGATCTGTGACCAGGGTGGTGAGTGTGAACTGCAGGACGTGGCCATGGGCTACGGCGGCGACGTGTCACGGTACTCCGAGCGCAAGCGCGTTGTGCGTGACGAGGACATCGGTTCGCTGATTGCCACCGAGATGACGCGCTGCATCCATTGTACGCGTTGTGTTCGTTTCGGCGGCGAGATTGCCGGGTTGCGCGAACTGGGCGCGACCGGACGCGGCGAACACATGCGCATTGGCGTGTACATCGAACACAGTATTGCCTCCGAGCTGTCGGGCAACGTCATCGATCTTTGCCCGGTCGGCGCGCTGACGGCCAAGCCATCGCGCTACACGGCGCGCTCCTGGGAACTGACCGAACACGACGCGATTGCGCCGCACGATGGTGTTGGCAGCAACCTGTATGTGCATGTCCGGCGCAATAAGCCGATGCGCGTGGTTCCGCGTGAGAACGCGGCAATCAACCAGACCTGGATCTCCGACCGTGACCGCTTCAGCTACCAGGGCCTCAACGCAGCTGACCGGCTGCAGCGCCCGATGGTGCGCGAGAATGGCAGGCTGCGCGAGGTCGATTGGCAGGTGGCGCTACAGGCGGCCGCAAAGGCTTTGAAAGAAGTTGCAGGTGACGATCTCGGCGTACTTGTGTCACCGAGTGCGACGCTCGAAGAACAATACCTGGCTGCACGCCTGGCGCGTGGCCTGGGCAGTGCCAACGTCGATCATCGTCTGCGCCAGCTGGATTTCCGCGGCGATGCCGCCGATCCGGCTATGCCGTGGCTCGGACAATCGTTCGCTGACCTGGCGGGCAACCACGCGACCTTGCTGGTCGGTAGCTGGCTGCGCAAGGACCAGCCGATGCTCAACCATCGCTTACGCCAGTCGGTGCTCGATGGCGGTACGGTAATGGCCATCAACCCGGTTGCCTACGATTTCAACTACGACCTGGACGTCGATATCGTGTCGAGTCCGTCGGACATGGTCGCCGAACTGGCCGGTGTCGCGGCAGCATTGGGTACAGATACCCTCGGGGTTTCGGCACAAGCCGACCAGGCGCATCGCGCGATCGCCGACGCACTGAAGAATGCGGAGCAGGGCAGTGTGCTGTTGGGCAGCGCCGCTCTGATGCATCCGGACTTCTCGTTGTTGCGCGGTCTGGCCGGCAACATCGCAGCGGCTGCCGGAGTGAAGCTCGGCGTCGTCGGGCTCGGCGCCAACGACAGCGGCGCCTGGATGGCGGGAGCCGTGCCGCACCGTCTGGCCGGTGGCGCCGCGGCCGACACGAAGGGGCTCAACGCGCAGGCAATGCTCGTCGAGCCACGCAAGTTGTACCTGGCACTTGGGTTCGAGCCGGACTGCGATATGGCGGATCCGGCGCAGGCGACCGCGGCCATGTCGCAGGCCAAGCTGATCGCGCTGACCAGCTACGCCTCGCCTTGGATGACCGAGCATGCCGACATCCTGTTGCCGGTGGCGACATTCGTGGAAACCTCGGGCACCTTCGTCAATCTTGGGGGTACGGCGCAGAGCTTTGCCGGGGCCGCGATGCCGCCGGGCGATACGCGTCCGGCCTGGAAGGTATTGCGGGTACTGGGCAACCTGACCAACCTGGATGGTTTCGACTATGCCGATTCCAGCGAGGTCCGTGACGAAGTGCTCGGTGCCTGTTCCGGTCTCGAGCCCGACAACACGGCGACCGGGAAACTTGCAGACACCAAGCTGCACTGCACGGGGTCAGACTGGGAGCGGGTCGGTGGTGTGCCGATGTACAGTGTGGATGCCCTCGTGCGACGCGCGCATGCCCTTCAGCTGACCCCGGATGCATGGGGTGGCGAGGTGCGTATCCATCCAGCCGCGGCCCAATCGCTGGGCGTGGAGCAGGGTGGCCGGATCCGGGTCGGACAGGCCGGGGCGAGCGCGGAGTTCGGTGTCTCACTTGACGAGCGGGTTCCCGAGGGCTGCGTCTGGCTTCCTGGTGCGATACCCGGCAGCGAGTCGCTGGGTGCGGGTTTTGCCCCGATCAGCGTGGAGAAGGTCTGACACATGAATCCACTGATCGAACTTTGGACCGCGTTACCGGTAGTGATCCAAATCGTGATCAAGATCGTCGCGATCATGCTGCCGTTGATGATCCTGGTTGCGTACTACACCTATGCCGAGCGCAAGATCATCGGCTTCATGCAGGTGCGCAACGGCCCCAACCGGGTCGGTTTCTTTGGTTTCAGGCTCTGGGGCCTGGGGCAACCGATCGCCGACGCGGTCAAATTGATGTTCAAAGAGATCATCATCCCGTCGGGTGCGAATAAGCTGCTGTTCCTGATCGCGCCGATGCTGTCGATCGGGCCTGCGCTGGCCGCGTGGGCCGTATTCCCGTTCGACGCCGGCCTGGTGCTGGCTGACGTCAATGCCGGCTTGTTGTACATCCTCGCGATGACCTCGCTTGGCGTGTACGGCGTGATCATTGCTGGCTGGGCCTCCAACTCCAAGTACGCCTTCCTGGGTTCGATCCGTTCGGCGGCTCAGATAGTGTCGTACGAGATCGCGATGGGCTTCGCGCTGGTCGGGGTGCTGGTTGCCGCCGGCAGTCTCAACCTGGGAGACATCGTCGCCGCGCAACAGGGCAGTGTGTTGCACTGGTTCTGGCTGCCGCTGCTGCCGCTGTTCCTGGTGTACTTTATTTCCGGCGTGGCCGAGACCAACCGTGCGCCGTTTGATGTAGACGAAGGCGAA
>JAGRHE010000268.1 GCA_020445165.1 Gammaproteobacteria bacterium | reverse complement strand
GGTTCGATTCCTCTCGCCAGCTCCAGTTTTATTGCTTTCCTTGATTCGGCGCGGTCCTGCGTCGAGACCTTCACCCAGCGCGCGTCTTGAAGAAGCTGATCGCGTTGATCAGCTCGCGGGCATTTTCGTTCATCGTGCTGCTCGCCGCCGATGTCTGCTCCGCCAGTGCCGCGTTTTGCTGAGTCATTTCATCGATATGGGTGATCGCGCGGTTCACCTGGTCAATGCCGGCTGATTGTTCTGCGCTGGCGGCGCTGATCTCGGCGACGACGTCACCGACTTTCTTGACGTTGCCGAGTATCTCCTCGAGCGCTTCACCGGTTGCGGAGACCAGCTGTGATCCGTTGCGAACCTTGCTGCCCGAGTCCTCGATCAGCTCCTTGATCTCCTTGGCTGCAGCAGCGGAGCGTGATGCCAGGTTGCGGACTTCGGTCGCCACCACCGCGAAGCCTCGACCCTGCTCTCCGGCACGTGCTGCCTCGACGCTCGCATTGAGTGCGAGCAGATTGGTTTGGAAGGCAATTTCATCGATCACACCGATGATTTCGGATATCTTCATCGACGATGCGTTGATCTGCTGCATCGCCTCGACCGCACGTCCAACCACTTCGCTACCCTGGTTGGCCGCAAGCCGTGCCGTGTTCGACGCCTGGTTCGCTTGCTGCGCGTTATCCGCATTGTTGCTCACTGTAGTCGTCAGCTGCTGCATACTGGCTGCGGTCTGCTCGATGCTGGACGCCTGCTGTTCGGTGCGTGAACTCAGGTTCTCGTTTCCGGACGAGATTTCGCGTGCGCCGTGGTTCACTTCGTCGGCAACCCGGCTCAGCCGTGCAACCGTCTCTTCGAGGTTTTCGAGCGTACGGTTGATGTCCTGCTTTACCTGCCCGAAGCGCCCGCGATATGGTTTATCGATTGATTCGGTCAGGTCTCCTTCAGCCAGTCTGCCCATCACCCGGGCGATGTCGTCGAACACGCTCGAAAGTTCGTCGAGCAGGCTGTTGAAACCGGCGCCGAGCTGGCGGAAGAAGCCGGATTTGTCTGCCAGATCAATACGCTGCGCCAGGTTGCCGCTGCTGGCCGCCTCGACCAGATCGTCAATCTCCCGTTCCACGGCCACTTCCTGGGTACGGTCGGTCCATTCCAGTGTCGTACCCAGCCGGGTTCCGTTGTTGTCCATGACCGGGTTGGCGACCAGCTTCATCGTGTGCCCGCCGATCACCAACTCGGTCCGGAAGGAATCAGACAGGTTGTCCGATAAGTTCGTATTGCCCGCTCCCGATGTGTCGACCAGGAGTTCGTTCACGTCGGTGCCGATCAGGTTGGCCGCCTGGAAACCGGGGATATCGAGCGCAAAGTCACTTTCGACTTCGTTTAGCATCTGCAGTGTCGCGCGGTTGGCGTAAACGATCCTGCGCTGCGGATCGGCCAGCATCACGTTTGCCGAGACCTGGTCCAGTGCGACCTTGATGCGTTGGTTTTCCGCGGCAACCCGGCGTTCTTCCACCAGGCGTCTTTTCTCTTCCGCCAGTCGCTCCAGTTCCTCGGTACGATCATGCCACTGCGTGACACGCCCCTGGTAGGTGCGCTCGGCATCGTATACAGGGCCGGTCACGAGGTGCATGCTGCGCCCGGCGATGTCGCCATCGATTTCGATGGGAGCGTCGAGCTGTTGCCGATACGTCTCGCGGAGGTTGCTCTCCGGCAGAAGATCGGAAAGCCTTTGTCCGATGAGGGCATCGACGATGAAACCGGGCTGGATTTTCTGCCAGGCAGACTCCATTGCACGGAACAGGGCCTGCGCGGCGCTGTTCATGTAGATCAGGCGGTTGTCGGCATCGGATACGGTTGTCGGTGTGCTCGAACTGTCGAGCGCGAGCTTGATACGCAGGCTCTCGGCGGCAGCCTGCCGGTCATGCTCGATCGATGCCTTCAGATTTCCCTGCATGGTTTCCAGGGCCTTGATAAGACGCCCCATTTCGTCGTTACTGTGCGGTTCGATCCGGTTATCGAGGTTGCCTTCGGCAATCGCGTTGGCGAACCCGAGAGCGTCGCCGAGGGGAGTCCGGATCATCTTCTTCAGCAACAGGGAAAGCGCTACCAGTGCGACGACCAGGAGTACCGCGAGCACAACAAACTTGCGCAACAAGCTGCCGAAGATTGCTGAATCGACGCTTTCAAGTGAATAGCTCAGGCGTATAGCGCCACCGACCGTGCCGCTTTCCACGCGCCGATGGCACTCCAGGCAGTCGGTCCCACGGGTGTTTTCGGTGATGAGATAGGGTTCGATTACCGTGACTTCACGGTGTCCATCGCGCTCACCGACTTCCACGATCGATTCGCCCGCCAAGCCACGCTGATCCAGGTCGTCGACAGCCTGCTCGCCGTGCAGGCCCTCACCAAACTTGTCATTGATTGCGGCACCCCGGCTTATGCGCACCTCGGTGATGCCCGGGAGTTCCAGCATTTTCTGGCGCAGCTCGTCGCGCTCTTCCATCGCGTCAGCGAGCATCAACGTGTTCAGCGAGTCGAAATAGAAGGCATTCATGCCGCGAAGCTGGTCGATTGCGCGCGAGAGGTTGCGTTCACGCTCGTCCAGGTAGGAATGTCCGGCCAACACGGCCAGCACGACCAGGAATACGCTGGCAATCGCGAGATTGACCTTGAACTGAATGCTGTTGTGCCATGCCGAAGAGCGCGGGTTTTGCATTGCTGAACTGTCCGTTAACCATTAAGGCGCCGACCCGGGCTGGGTTGCGCAAGCAAATCCCTTATCGACCCCAGCGCACGGCAATTGAGCGAAATATTCCCAGGCCGATCAGCCGCAAAGCGCGTCCCACCCTGAAATGGTTCTCAACCCCCAAATTTTTCATGGGGTTTGCCCGGCCTCGCTCTCTATCATCCGAGCGTGAAAAACGACTTCAGACTCAGGAGTAAGCAATGAGCGTGGAAATACCGGAACGAGACGGTGACGGGTATCTTTTGAGCATGTCCGACTGGACTCCCGAAATCGGACGCGCGATGGCCGCGGCAGACGGCATCGATCTCGATGACGAGAAATGGGAACAGATCCTCAAGGCGCGCGAATACTACGAGGACGAGAACGTCGTGCCGCCGATTCGCAAGTTCGCCAAGTACCTCGGGCAGGATCAGAAGGAAATCTTCAAAATGTGGAAAACCGGTCCGATGAAGCCAATTACCAAGTACGGCGGGCTGCCCAAGCCGACGGGCTGCGTCTGACGCGCACGCCTGCTCGTTCCTGTTGCCCGATCCGCTCGTGATCGGGCAAAACCTCGCGGCTGAATGCCGATGCATCGGCCCAGTTCCTGCGGTTCTTTGCGGGCCCTATGAATCCTCCAGCAGCCCCGGGCAAGGTCCCTCTGCTC
>JAGRHE010000267.1 GCA_020445165.1 Gammaproteobacteria bacterium | reverse complement strand
CGATGGCCAAGGCCGGGATCTCCGCCGGCGACGTCGCCGCGATCGGTATCACCAACCAGCGCGAGACGACGCTGATCTGGGACCGTGCCACCGGCAAGCCGATCCATCGCGCAATCGTCTGGCAGGATCGTCGCACCGCGCCTTTGTGCGAGCGTCTGCGGGCCGAAGGGCTGGAACAGACCTTCAGCGAAAAGACCGGGCTTCTTCTTGATCCGTACTTTGCCGGCACCAAGATCGCATGGCTGCTCGACAATGTGCCCGGTGCGCGTGCCAGTGCCGAGGCGGGGCGGCTGGCGTTCGGTACGGTCGACTGCTTCCTGCTGTGGCGCCTGACCGGCGGCAAATCGCATGTCACCGATGCCAGCAACGCCTCGCGCACTCTGCTGTACAACATCCAGAGCAACAGCTGGGATGACGAACTGCTGCGCATCCTGGATATCCCGCCATCGCTGTTGCCCGAGGTGAAGGACAACGCCGACGATTTCGGCACCACCGACCCGGCGCTGTTCGGTGCGGCGATCCCGATCCGTGGTGTCGCCGGTGACCAGCAGGCCGCGCTGATCGGACAGGCCTGCTTCGAACGCGGCGCGATCAAGTCTACCTACGGCACCGGCTGCTTTGCCGTGCTCAATACCGGCGACCAGCTGGTGCATTCGCAGAACCGCCTGGTCAGCACGATCGCCTACCGCCTGCGCGGCAAGACGACCTATGCCCTGGAAGGATCGATCTTCATCGCCGGCGCGGCCGTGCAATGGCTGCGCGACGGACTGAAGATACTCGAAGGGGCGGCCGAGTCCGGACCGATGGCGGCTGCCGCCGATCCCAACCAGCATGTCTACCTGGTGCCGGCCTTCGTCGGACTCGGTGCGCCGTACTGGGATGCCAATGCACGCGGTGCCATGTTCGGCATCACGCGCGGCACCGGGCCGAAGGAGTTCGCGCGTGCCGCGCTGGAGGCAGTCTGCTACCAGACCCTCGACCTGCTCGAAGCCATGGATGCGGACTTCCCGGGCGCATCGGGTACGCCGCTGCGGGTCGACGGCGGCATGGTCGCATCCGACTGGACCATGCAACGCCTGGCCGACATCCTCGAACGACCGGTGCACCGTCCCGAGGTGCTCGAGACCACGGCGCTGGGCGCGGCCTGGCTGGCCGGCATGCAGGCCGGTGTCTGGCCAGACGAGAAGGGATTCGCCGCCGGCTGGAAACTCGATCGTTGCTTCGGACCTTCGATGGAACGTGCCACGCGCCAGCAGCTGATCAAGGGTTGGCGCGATGCTGTTCGTCGTACCTTGAGTTGATCCTTATTTGGCGCGCGCGTGCAATCAGCGAGATGCGCATCTCGACTCGTTAGCAGTCCTTGCTTTCGACGGGCCATCGGTTTGGCTGCTCCCAACGGTGACTATTCCTGGGTAGCGCAAGAATCGAATGTGGGTGGCTAATCCGCTCTGGTGTACCGAGTTACTCGAATAACCATGAGCAACAGAGGGGGCTGCAGGGCGCATGTATCGTCAGGTACGAAATCGAAGCATCGTATTGAGCGAACATGGTCTGCGATTCTGGAGTGACCGACCTCCGGCTGTTTGCTGGGAACAGCTGGTAGGAACCGGGGCCGATGAAGTTCTGCTAATCGGCCAGAGCGGTCGTTCAACTTCCGACCTGGCTACGACCGCTGCGAGTTGGCTACCAGCCATTTGGTAGGAAAAGCAGGCCGAACGGCCGTTTTTCGATTCGGTGGCCGGTAGCAACCAACACTGGTCGGTCATTCCCCGATGCTGTGACCAGGGCGGGAGAAGATGTCTCCCGCGATCGTGGCTGTTGGCGTCATAACCGTGACCTCCGGCAGCACTGTTCGCGATGCTGCCTGTGCGACTGTGGGCGCGCGTTTTCGTCCTATCCTCTTGACAGCGATCACGACCATTGCTGGACTCACCCCGTTGCTGTTGGAGAAGAGCCTGCAGGCGCAGATCCCGATTCCATTGGCCACCAGTCTCGCCTTCGGGCTTTTGGCCGCTACGCTGTTCGCGCTGTTTCTAGTGCCGGCGATTTTTTGCATCCTCGATGATTTCAATGCACTGGGGGAAGCCGGCGAAACGCCACCCGTGAGCGCCGGTCCGCATTCCGATTCTTCGGTAGCGTAAGCACAGCGCGGCGAGCAGCTGCAGACGTTGAGGGGCCACCCTGCTTTGGCTGAACGGTTCGATCGCGCCCCAAAGAGTTGTAATAAATGTTGCATAGTGTAATCTCTATTACATAATGCACAAAAAGGGTGTCATCGAGTGGCTGCTTTTCACCGCCAGCCTGCCGGGCCGCTCTCAGAGCACGCCCCGGGTCAGGCTGTGGCGCGCCTTGAAAGAGTTGGGCGCGGCTACCCTGCGCGATGGCGTCAGCCTGCTGCCTGCGACCGGTCGCAGCCGGGTGAAGCTGGAGGCGATTGGCACACAGGTCGAAAAGGACGGGGGTACTGCCTGGCTGCTGGAGTTGTCGGCCCAGCTCCCTGAAGTGGAGCAGTCGTTGCGTGCCGCGTTCGATCGTGCAGCGGCCTACGAAGAGCTCCAAGCGAATTTTTCGAAGCTGCTTTCGGATTCAACCGGCCTTGACGAAGCGTCGGCGCGGCGACGGCTGCGGCAGCTGCAGCGCGATTTCGAAGCGCTCATGGAGATCGATTTCTTCCCGAGTGACGCGCAAGCGCAGGCGCGTGCGATGTTGCAGGAACTCGCCGATCAGCTGAATCGTCGCTACTCGCCGCGGGAGCCGGCAGAAACAACTGGACAGATCGCGCGCCTTGAGTCGCCCGAGTACCGCGCCAGGCTCTGGGCGACTCGACGGCACCTGTGGGTCGATCGTGTCGCCAGCGCCTGGTTGATTCGGCGCTTTATCGATCCTGACGCGAGGTTCCAGTGGCTGGAGCGTCCGGAGGACTGCCCCGACGAGGCCCTGGGCTTTGATTTCGACGGCGCGGCGTTCACCCACGTTGGTGAGCGGGTGAGCTTCGAGGTACTGCTGGCGAGTTTCGGATTCGAAACAGATCCTGGTCTGGCCGGCTTGGCACAGCTTGTCCATTTCCTGGACGTAGGCGGCCCGGCGGTTCCTGAAGCGGCGGGTTTCGAGGCGGTTCTGGCAGGCCTGCGCGACACGGCACCGGACGACGATGCTTTGTTGGTCGCGATGACGCCGGTCCTGGATGGGCTTTATCAGCGGTATTCGACCGCTGCGAAACAAGCCAGCTTGTCTGGCTGACTTTTTCTACGAGGCACAAACGATGTCGACGCTGACTGAGACGGCGGCCGCTGAGCGCGTGCAGCCTGCACCCGTTTCCCTCTGGGAGGCGTTCCGCTACTGGCTGAAGCTAGGCTTCGTTAGCTTTGGTGGCCCTGCAGGGCAGA
>JAGRHE010000266.1 GCA_020445165.1 Gammaproteobacteria bacterium | reverse complement strand
GCAGCGGCCGAGCCACTTCGGGCCGCTCCAGCCGCATTCGGAACAGAGGAATTGCGAGGACGTCTTTGCCATATCGCCGACAATACGGAGGTTTTGGGACAAGACGTTCGCGGGTGGCGTACTCGTTGCACAGACATTGCGCTGAAAACCGTTTCGGGAACTGGATTCCATGACTTCGAGGGGATGGTTGCGCGTCTTATGGCTGTGAAAGAATGACAAGCATGTCTGATACGCAGAATTCCTCTTCGCATGGCAAATTGATTGCCGCCGTCGTAGCAGCCGCGCTTGTGGTTGTGCTTGCTCTGATTTCCGCATTTGTGTGGCCTGGTTGGGCCTTGAACAAGAACGGACAGGCCGGTCAGGCCGGTCAGACGAGCCAGCAGGCTTCCACTTCGAACGGTACGGACGGCGACAAGACGGAGCCCACCAAACCGTCGATCGATGCCGTGGCATTGCCCGACGGGGCCAGCGAGCTGCTCAAGGCCATGCCGGATTCCGTATTGAATTACGCGCGTACCAAGGCTGACGCCAGCACGACGTGGTCCAGCACCTCTCCCGTCGAGGAATACGCGTTGACGTATTCCACCGGCAAGAAAGGACAGGACGTCACGCTGGAAGTGGGCCAGTGGAACGACGGCGACAAGGCGAAATCCCAGTACGACACGCTGGCTGAAGCCATGACCGGCAAGGAGCTGGGAAGCGGCAACGTGAAGGTCTCCGGCAAGACGACCGGCGCCTACAGCGCCAAAGCCGATCCGGACGACGATACCAAGGCCGTTGCCGTGTGGCGCAACGATACGGTGGTTTTCTATGCCACCGGCGCGAAGAACGACATCCAGCGTTTCTACCAGCAGTTCCCCCTGTAACGTCGACGGAATCGTCTCGATGGCGAATCGCGGCCGGCTGATGGAATATCACGCGGAAAACGAAACGTGATTTTCCACCATATGAATGCCTGCGCGCGTATTCGTCCCCGAAGCAGTGTAGTATTGGGCAAGTTGCAAACTTTTACCCTTTGAGTTTAAGGAACGGAGGCTGAGATGGGCTCGGTCATCAAGAAGCGCCGCAAGCGCATGAGCAAGAAGAAGCATCGTAAACTGCTTCGTAAGACTCGCCACCAGCGCAAGTAGTCTTCAGGCGCGTGTGAAGCGTCCGCTCAAACAAAATCCCGCGATTCCTTTCGGAGTCGCGGGATTTTTGCTATCTGCGCGGCGGTGTCGGCCGGTATATTCCACACCAGCCGACACGCCTGCCTGTCAAGATCTCACTTGTTGGGGTTGTCCATCACGCGCGGGCCGTTCGGATCGCCGACGATGACCTGGTCCACCATGTTCAGGAACAGGCCGTGCTCGACCACGCCGACCGTGGTGATGAGGTCCTGCGCGAGCTCCTGCGGGTGGTCGATGCGCTCGAGGTGCAGATCCACCACATAGTTGTTCTCATCGGTGCGCACCGGCTCGCCGTTCGCGTCGAGACGCAGCACCGGCTTGTAGCCCTTGGCCTCGAACTTCTTGACGACCTGGCCTGCGCCGAACGGAATCACCTCGACCGGCAGCGGGAACTTGCCCAGCACGTCGACCAGCTTGCTCTCGTCGGCAATGCAGATGAACTGCTTGCTGGCCGCGGCGACGATCTTCTCGCGCGTGAGTGCGCCACCGCCGCCCTTGATCAGGTGCAGCTGCTTGTTGGACTCGTCGGCGCCGTCGACATACACCTCGAGCCCACCGGTCGAATTCAGGTCGAACACCGGGATGCCGAGCTTCTTCATCCGTTCGGTCGAGGCCTCGGAACTGGACACGGCGCCTTCGAAGCGCCCCTTGTGCGGCGCGAATGCGTCGATGAAGTGGTTCACGGTCGAGCCGGTGCCGACACCGATGATGCCGCCGGACGGCAGGCGTTCGACCGCCGCCTCGGCGGCCTGGCGTTTGAGTTCGTCTGCGTTCATATCTGCCCTCATTGCTCGCCGGTTTCGATACCGGCCCGAATTTTGGCCGCTGACGTTATCACTTAAGGGGACTTCGTAAAATGCCATCCATGGCATTTCTCTTTTTACGATGCATCCCTGCACCGCGCGGGAACTTCGATTTTTCGAAGTTCCCTTAACGCAGTCAACGGGCCATAGCTGCGGCGCGTCGTCGCTGACTGTCTTACACTTGGGGTTTCGCGTGCCGGCCGATCCGGTGCGCCCATCATTCCGGTGAAGCATCAGCATGTCGCGCATCTACATAGAGAAGATCCTCCGCGCCCGCGTCTACGACGTGGCCAGCGAATCGCCGCTCGAACCGGCCGTGAGGCTGTCTGCACGCATGGGCAACCGGATCATGCTCAAGCGCGAGGATGCCCAGCAGGTGTTCTCGTTCAAGTTGCGCGGTGCCTACAACAAGATCTTCAGCCTGCCGGAAGAGCAGCGCTCGGTCGGCGTGGTCGCCGCGTCGGCCGGCAACCATGCCCAGGGTGTCGCGCTGGCAGGGCAACGGCTCGGTGTGCACACCACCATCGTCATGCCGGTGACGACGCCGGCGATCAAGGTCGAGACCGTGCGTCGCCTGGGCGGCAAGGCCGTGCTGCATGGTGATTCCTATGACGATGCGTTCGAGCACGCGATGACTCTGGTAAAGCAGCGCGGCCTGGCGTTCATCCACCCGTTCGATGACCCGGACGTGATCGCCGGACAGGGAACGGTCGGAATGGAGATCCTGCGTCAGCATGCCGATCCGATCGATGCCATCTTCGTACCGGTCGGGGGTGGCGGGCTGATCGCCGGTGTCGCTGCCTACGTCAAGCACATCCGGCCGGAAACGCGGATCATCGGCGTCGAACCACAGGATGCACCGACCCTCGAGCGCGCCCTGGCTGCAGGCCGTCGTGTGGTCCTGCCGCGCGTGGGTCTGTTCGCCGACGGTGTCGCCGTGCGCCAGATCGGTAAGGAGACGTTCCGCGTCGCGCGCAAAACGGTCGACGAGGTGATCCTGGTATCGACCGACGAGATCTGTGCCGCAATCAAGGACGTGTTCGATGACACGCGCAGTGTCGCCGAGCCGGCCGGTGCGCTCGCGATCGCCGGGATCAAGAAATATGTTGCGCGTGAGGGCTGCAAGGACCAGAAGCTGATCGGGATACTCAGCGGCGCCAACGTAAATTTCGACCGCCTGCGCCACATCGCCGAGCGGGCCGAGGTCGGCGAACAGCGCGAGGCCCTGTTCGCGGTACAGATCCCGGAGAAGCCTGGCAGCTTCCTCGCGTTCTGCCGTGCGCTCGGCAAGCGCAGCATCACCGAGTTCAACTACCGCTATTCGGACAAGCAGGAGGCGCAGGTCTTCTGTGGCGTCGAACTTCGCAAGGGCGCCGACGAACCGGAAGACCTCAAACGCAGTCTTGCCGACACGGCATTCGATATCGTCGTTCTG
>JAGRHE010000265.1 GCA_020445165.1 Gammaproteobacteria bacterium | reverse complement strand
AGAAATAAGCCCAGTTCGTACCGAACTGAAATTCAAGCGTTAGGCCCGTCAAGACGGCTAAAGCGAAGTTGATGCCGAACAGCTTGCCCCAGAACTTGGTCATGTCCTTGTAGATCTGCAGACCGGTCATGACATAGACCGATTCCATGATCACCAGGATCCACGACAGGCCGAGGGTCAGAGGCACGAAGATGAAGTGGTACATGGCGGTGGCGGCGAACTGCCAGCGCGACAGTTCCACCATTGTCGGATCGAACATTTCGGATCTCCTACGGTCGTTCGGCTTGCCGGGCGGGAAACCCGGCGTGGCGTCATGCTGATGCTGCGTGTTGCTTTCCGGCCATGACGATTCGCAATCGAGCGACCAAAGAACGGTCGCTCAGCGGAACGGTTTGGCTACTTCCGGTCGTCCGTCAGAGGGCGCGGACGACTGTGCATGTCGTTTCGGGATCTGCCATTGCCAGGGGGTCGACTGACACAAACACACGTGAATCGTGCAAGGATTTTGCATAGAAGACTGTCAACCGCGATCCGACTGCGAATCGTCATTGCGGCGATCGGCACAGTGTTGGCTCAATACGGCTTGGCCGGTCCAGGCCAGGAACGCAGTCGTGGAGGACAGCATGCGCATCGGAGTCACGAGTCAGAATTTCCGCACGATCACAGGTCATGCCGGCAAGAGCCGGCGCTACCTGGTGTTCACCGCCGACGGCAAGGGTGAGTTGGTCGAAGTGGAGCGATTCGACCTGCCGCTCGAGATGTCGATCCACGCCTACCATGGGGAAGCGCATCCGGTGTTCGGCCTGGACATGGTGATCACCGGCGGCTGCGGCGAGGGCTACGTACGTCGGCTTGCTGCGCACGGCGTGCAGGTCGTCGCGACTTCGGCGACGGACCCAGTGACGGCCGCAACTGCGGCGTTCAACGGTCAGCCCCTGCCGCCGGCGGCGCCACACGAACACTGAATCCCGCTCGGTCGCACGCTGTCGCGCGCGATCTCAGTCAAGCCGGATGTCGTCGAAGGTATCGGCGGAGGGATGCGCCGAACCTGCCATGCCAGGTTCGCGCAACAGCTGGGTGGTACGCAAACCGGCCGCCTGCGCTGCGTCGAGCTCGGCGGTGATGTCGGACAGGAACAGGATCTGCGAAGCGGGCAGGCCGATCTGCTCGCTGATCGCCCGGTAAGAGGCACTGTCGACCTTGGCGCCGATGCGGGTGTCGAAGTAGTCGCTGAACAGCGGTGTCAGGTCACCGAACGGCGTGTGACCGAACAACAGTTTCTGCGCATACACGGAGCCCGACGAGTAAACGTACAGTTTCACTCCTGCGTCGTGCCAGCGCCGCAGGCCGTCAACGGCGTCGGGATACATGTGCCCGTGGAAATCGCCATTGCGGTAGCCGGCCTCCCAGATCATGCCCTGCAGAGCCTTCAATGGCGTGATCTTGCGGTCCTCGTCGATCCAGCGCAGCAGCTGCGCGACGGCGGCTTCATCGTCGAGCACTTGGCCGACTTCCCGCGCAACATCATCCAGTGCCGCCCGCACGTCCGGTTCATCGGCATGGGCATTGATGAATGCCGCCATGTGCTCGCGCGCGTAGGGGAACAGCACATCCTTGACGAACGAGATCGACGAAGTCGTGCCCTCGATATCGGTCAGGATCGCCCTGATCGTCACTGCAGGCTGCCGCTGAACTGATCGAAGTCGGGAAAGCGTGTCGCAATGTCGCTACCGGTGAAGTTGCCGACCCAGCCGTCCGCGGTCGTAAAGAAGCGGATGCACTTGAAGCTTGGGTTGCTACCCATGTCGAACCAGTGCGTGGTGTTGGCCGGCACGCTGATCAGGTCTCCCTTTTCGCACAGCACCATGTACACCTTGTCCTCGACGTGCAGGTAGAACAGGCCGCTGCCATCGACGAAAAAGCGCACCTCGAAATCGGCATGCGTGTGCTCGCTGAGAAACTTCTGCCGGAATTCGGCCTTCTGCGAATTGTCCGGCGTCAGCGCGACCACGTCGACCGACTGGAAACCGTATCGCGCGTTGAGCCGTTCGACATCGTCGGCATAGGCGGCGAGTACCGCGGCCTGGTCGGCGTCGGCGGCGAGTGGCTGGTTCGCCTGCCAATGTTCGAGCTGGACGCCGATCCCGTCGAGCGCTGATGCGATCGCTGCGTGTTCACGCAGGGTCTGCACGGTCTGGCCGTCGGTGGTCTGGATGGTCAGTGTCGTCATGTCATTTTCCTTGCAGGCGCAGTTCGCAGTTGAACAGGAATTCGAAGGCCTCGATGTGACGCAGGGCATCGTCGGTCGACGCGCCCCAGGTATAGAAGCCGTGGCCACGGATCAGGTAGCCGGGGGCGTCGCATTGCTGTGCCAGGCGGGCATCGACCAGCGCCGCGAGGCGGGCGATGTCCTGGTCGTTGTCGAACACTGGCACGCACACCCTGTGATCGTGGGTGACGACACCGGGGAAGGCCTTGAGCAGTTCGTAGTCCTGCAGCAGCACCTGGTCATGCGACATCAGCGACAGCACGGTCGCCGCGACCGAATGCGGATGCAGGATCACCCGGGCGTCGTCGAAGCGGTTGTAGATCTGGGTGTGCAGCAGGGTCTCTGCCGACGGGCGGCGGCCGTCGAGCGAGTTGCCGTCGCTGTCGACGCGCATGATGTCGGCGACGGTCAGCTTGCCCTTGTGCCGGCCGGATACGGTGACGGCGAGCGTGTCGTCGCTGAGCCGCGCGGAGAAGTTGCCGCTGGTTGCCGGCACCATGCCCTGGGCGTACAGGTAGCGGCCGGCCTCGACCAGTTCCTCGGCACGCGCTGCGAAATCACTCATTGGACCTGTCCCGTCGTCAACAGGGGCGGAAATATAGCAACAATCGCGGACGGGTTGGCACAGCCGGGCGGTGCAATGCAGCTATCCGCACAGGCCGACGGCATCGGTGCCCGGGGTCAGAAGACCAGGTTCATCATGGTCAGCATGACGGTCAGGAACAGTACCGTCATGATGCCGCCGGCCCGCATGAAGTCGGGCACGCGGTAACCGGCCGGACCCATGATCAGGGCGTTCACCTGGTGGGTCGGGATCAGGAACGAATTGGACGTGGCGAGCGCGACTGTCAGCGCGAACACCGCCGGATTGGCACCGGCGCCGATCGCGATGTTGACCGCCAGCGGCACCAGCAGCACGGTCGCACCGACGTTCGACATTACCAGCGTGAAGAAGGTCGCCAGCATCGCGACGGCGGCCTGGATGACCCAGATCGGCATCGTGCCGATCACGCTCAGTGTCTGCTCAGCGATCCATTTCGCGGTGCCCGATGTCTCGACCGCGAGGCCAAGCGGGATCAGCGACGCGAGCAGGAACACGGTCTTCCAGCTGACCGCCTGGTAGGCCTCGTCGATCTTCAGCACG
>JAGRHE010000264.1 GCA_020445165.1 Gammaproteobacteria bacterium | reverse complement strand
GAGGCTAACGGCGCTCGCGCCGCGTCGCCTCACGCTTCTAGCCAGACCACGAAATCCCGGCGTTCAAACGATTCCATCTAAAGATGATCGGCTCTAGATCAGCTCGCCGAACCGTCCGCCGGCCTCAGCCTCCGCACGGCCTCCTCATAGGTCACGCAGGCGACATCGGGCTGGCCGCAGGTCTCGGTAACGAACCGCTCAAGCGCATTCCAGTAGGCGCCGCCGTTCATTTCGACGAAGTGAAAGCCCAGCTGCAGCGGCCGCCGCGCGCCGGAATACTCGGCCTCGAAAGCGGCGCGGAACGCGCTGAGCGCCCGCTCTTCGAACTCCTTGGATTTCGATGGAGTCTCAAGCCCGGCGGAATGGCGGACAAACAGGTTGTAGTCCATCGCGATGATGGGGCGCTGCCGCGGTCCCTCCGGGATCAGCGGCAGGGCAAATCGCGCGGTCGGCTTGCTGAAATCGGGCGACACGGGTCCCTTCGAGACCGTACTGGCGTCATAGGCGAAACCGCGCGCCGCGAGCGCCGCGTAAAGCCCGTCACCCGTCGACAGATACGGCGCGCGAAATCCCCTGATACCTGATCTGGCCAACCTGGCCCAGCCGGAGGGCGTCTCCGCACCGTTCCTCGTCCACGCATTTGCCAAGGCCGCGTCGAACTGGTCGAACTCGCTCAGCCAGTCCGACTTGCCCCAGTTCTTTCCATCGAAGTGCCCGCAGCCATGGCTGCCGATCTCGTGGCCGGACTGGTAGGCCGACCAGATATGGCCGAGCCGGGTCAGAACGTCGGCCTTGTCGCGGGCAAAACCGACATTCGACCGTCCCGCGGAATGGCCCGGCGCGGAGTAGGACCCGCGGTCGGCCTTGCTCATCAGGAAGGTGCAGGACAGGAAATAGGTAAACTTGGCGCCGCTGCGGTTCGCCATGTCGAGGCTGCGGTCCCACAGCCGGTTGTCATGGGCGCCATCGAAGGAAATCAGCACCAGTTGCTCCGAAGCGTCGCCGGCCAGCGAAACGGTGCAGGCCAGCATGCCGAACCCCGCCGCCATCGAGACTGTCCGGGCGGTCTGCCTTGCTTTTCTTGACAGTGCGGGGAGGGGTTTGACTGAAAACATGCTGTGTGCGGCCCGGTGTTACGCGTGACTGAAAACGTCGCGGTTTTGTGCCGCCCAAATAAGGCGCTGGTGTGAAAGCCCTAGCCGGAAGCGCAGCGAACGCACTTCTCCGCCATCGGATCGATTTCCAGCCGCTTGTCCGGAATGGCTTCGCCGCAATCCGCGCACCAGCCATAGTCCCCTTCCGCAAGCCGACGCTCCGCCATCTCGATGCGCACCAGATCGCGCTTGCGCGCCCGTTCCTGGGCCGCGGCCATTGCCTGGCCCTGCATCGCGTCCATGCGAGACAACCGGCCGACCGACTGCTGGTCGAGCATCACCGGAGCGCGGGCTTCCTGGCTCAGCGCCGACATGCGCTCGAGATCGCGCTTCTTTTCATCGAGCCGCCTGCGAGCGGCAACAAGATCGGGTTCCATCGGCCCATCTTGAACCAGACCGGGCCGCGACACAAATACCGGGCTCGCAAGCTTCTCATGCAACCGCGTCCGGTCTATGGTCGGCGCAAGAGCGGGCGGCAAAGGCCTGCAGCAGGATTTGGAGAACAAGAATGATCTGGCTCATTGTCGGACTGGTGCTGTTTTTGGGGATACATTCGGTCCGGATCGTGGCGCCTGCCTGGCGTCAGGCGCAGATTGACAAGCGTGGCCTGAATGCCTGGAAGGGCATCTATGCACTGATCTCGATCGCGGGCTTTGTCATCCTTGTCTGGGGCTATGGCATCGCGCGGCAGGATCCGGTGGTGTTCTGGGTGGCGCCGGCCTGGATGAGCCATGTCGTGGCGCTGTTGATGCTGCCGGTCATGATTCTGCTGGTCGCCTCGCAAGTGCCGGCCGGACGCATCAAGGCCGCCGTCAAGCACCCGATGCTGCTTGGCGTGAAGATCTGGGCACTGGCCCATCTTCTGGTCAATGGCGATCTGGCGTCGGTGTTGCTGTTCGGCAGTTTCCTGGTCTGGGCGGTTTTCGACCGGATTTCGGAAAAGAAGCGCCTGCTGGCCGGCCTTACCCGCAATCCCGTGGCGGGCCCGTTGAAATGGGATGTCATTGCCGTCGTCGGTGGCCTCGTCCTCTATGTGCTCTTCGTGGTGGTGCTCCACAAATTGCTGATCGGGGTGCCGCCGATCATTGGAATGTGATCGGTTTGCCCGGGCAGTGGAACGCTTTCGACGCCGTACCCCCTTACAGAAGCCGTAAAATCGGCTAGAAGGCCCCACACAACGCCGCTTGCGGCACGAATTTGAGAGGGCCGGCTCTGGCCGGTGACGCGATGACCGACGACAATTCGACATTCATCCGCGAGGTCAATGAGGACCTGCGTTCGGATTACATGAAGGCGCTGTGGAAGCGGTTCCGCTTTGTCATACTCGCCGTTGCGATCGGCATTGTGGCAGTCACCGCCGGTCTGCGCGGCTGGCAGTACTGGAAGGAAACCACAGCGGCCAGGTCCGGCGACGTGTTTCTCGCAGCGCTGGAAAAGGCCCGCAGCGGCAACACCGATGCGGCGCTGGCGGAATTCCAGGAGCTTGAGAAGAGCGGCTATGGCTCCTATCCGGTGCTGGCGAAAATGCGCGCTGCGACGGTTCTGGCCGACAACGGTGATGCCGCTGCTGCGATTTCGGCATTTTCCGCCATCGGCAAGGACGTGTCCCAGCCCGTGGCGATCCGCGATGCGGCGCGTTTGCGCGCGGCCTACCTGCTGATCGACAATGGCAGCTACGCCGACGTTTCCGCAGAGGTCGAAGTGCTGGCGGTGCCTGGCAATCCGGCCCGTCATTCGGCGCGCGAGGCGCTCGGAATTGCCGCCTACAACGCCGGAGACCTCAAGCAGGCCTCGCAATGGTTCGGCGACATCGCCGCCGACAACGAAGCGCCCAACGGCGTCAAGACCCGCGCCGGGCTCATGCTCGACATGATCGCGGCCAAGGGCGGCGCATCCTGACCGCGCGGCCAATCCGGACAATGACGACGCCCTCGGGCAAGGAACGATCATGACCATTACCCTTGCCATTGTCGGACGCCCCAATGTCGGCAAGTCGACCCTGTTCAACCGGCTCGCCGGCCGCAAGCTGGCGCTCGTCGACGATACACCGGGCGTGACCCGCGACCGGCGTCCCGGTGACGCGCGCCTGGTCGATCTCAGGTTCCGCATGATCGACACCGCCGGCCTGGAAGTTGCCGGCCCCGACACGTTGGAAGGCCGCATGCGCGCCCAGAGCGAGGCGGCGATGGACGAGGCCGATGGCGCCCTGTTCCTGATCGACGCCAAGGCCGGGCTGACGCCCGCCGACGAATTGCTGGCCGATATCCTGAGAAAGCGCGGCAAGCCGGTGGTGCTGGTTGCCAACAAGGCCGAATCCAAG
>JAGRHE010000263.1 GCA_020445165.1 Gammaproteobacteria bacterium | reverse complement strand
CGTGCAGAAGCTGGAAGCCAACCCGGCGGCAGTCGGCATCTTCGGCTTCTCGTTCCTCGATCAGAACGCCGACAAGATCCAGGGAGCGCTGGTTGATGGCCAGATGCCGACTTTCGATGCGATCGCCGATGGTGCCTACCCCGTGTCGCGTCCGCTGTACTTCTACGTGAAGAAGGCGCACGTCGGTGCCGTACCTGGCATCGCCGAGTACCTGGCGGAGTTCACGTCGGAAAAGGCCTACGGCGAAGACGGCTATCTGACTGAAAAAGGCCTGATTCCGATGCCTGAGGCCGAGCGCGGTCAGTTCCGCTACGATGCCACGGGCCTGATGCCGATGGGCGCGCTGTAAGGGTCTCTCGAGACCTACCGAGGCGGTCGACCAGGTCTTCGGGCATGGTCGGCCGCAGTTTTCCTGATTCCGGTTAGTGACATGCAGACATCAATATTGATAATCGTCCTGCTGGGCGTGATGGCGATGGCTTTCCATTTCGGCCGCCGCCGCTCCCTGGCCACCGTGGGTGGACGTGCCCAGGTGCGCAACCTGCATTCGCTGCCGGCTTATTACGGTTTCTACACGGCGTTGTGGGCAGGCCTGCCGGCCTTGCTGATCGCGGCGCTGTGGACCTTCTTCGAAGGCGCGATCGTCACCTCGCTGGTGGTCGAGTCGCTGCCGGCGGCGATGAAAGATCTGCCGCCAGACCGACTGGGGTTGCTGGTCAACGACATCACCAACCTCGCCAACGGCAACATCGTCTCGACTGCGATCAGTGATGACCTGCAGCGCGCCGCCGATCACATGAACGAGCTGCGCAGCATCGGCAAAATGGCCCTGGCCGTGGTCGCGCTGAGCGTAGCGCTCGCCGCCGGATCGCTGGCATGGCGGGCGATCGGCCCGCAGATGCGCGCGCGTAACCGGGTCGAATCGATCGTCAACATCCTGCTGATCACGAGCTCGGTGATCGCGATTTTGACCACGGTCGGCATCGTGTTGTCGGTCCTGTTCGAGTCGTTCCGCTTCTTCCAGAAGATCCCGCTGACCGATTTTCTGTTCGGATTGGAGTGGAGCCCCCAGGTTGCCCTGCGTGCCGACCAGGTTGGGGCCAGCGGTGCATTTGGCGCCATTCCGCTGTTCGTGGGAACCCTGCTGATTTCGTTCATCGCGCTGCTGGTGGCGGTACCGGTTGGATTGATGTCAGCCATCTACCTGGCCGATTACGCCGGCCCCAGGTTGCGCTCGTACGCCAAGCCGGTGCTCGAGGTGCTGGCCGGAGTGCCGACTGTCGTGTACGGCTTCTTTGCGGCATTGACCCTGGCGCCGGCAATCCGCAATGCGGGTGAAGCGGTCGGCCTGTCGGTGTCATCGGAAAGCGCTTTGGCAGCAGGACTTGTAATGGGCGTAATGATCATTCCATTCGTCTCGTCCCTGTCGGATGACGTGATCAATGCCGTGCCGCAATCCCTGCGCGATGCGTCGTACGCACTCGGGGCGACACGTTCGGAGACCATTCGCCAGGTGATCCTGCCGGCTGCGCTGCCGGGCATCATGGGCGGCGTTCTGTTGGCCGCATCACGCGCGATCGGCGAGACCATGATCGTGGTCATGGCCGCCGGGCTGGCCGCCAACCTCACGGTCAACCCGCTCGACAGCGTAACCACGGTTACCGTTCAGATCGTGACCCTGCTGGTCGGCGACCAGGAATTCGACAGTGCCAAGACCCTGGCCGCGTTCGCGTTGGGCCTGCTGCTGTTCGTCGTCACCCTTGGCTTGAACATCGTGGCCTTGCACATCGTGCGCAAGTACCGCGAGCAATACGAGTGATCGGAAATGTCTGAGACCAACCAGACCCAGCAACGCGCGATCGATGTCGTCAACCAATCGCTGAAAAAGCGCTACGCACGTGAGGCACGCTTCCGTCGCCTCGGTCTCGGCGCGGTGCTGCTAGGCCTGCTGTTCGTGTCGATCCTGTTCCTCGACATCATCGGCAAGGGCTACACAGCGTTCGTACAGACCCACATCACGCTCGAGGTCTACTTCGACCCGGACGTGATCGACCCGGATGGCCAGCGCGACATGCAGGCGATCGCGCGTGCCGATTTCCGCAAGATCGCACGCGAACCGCTTCGTGCAATGTTCCCCGAGGTCACCGGCCGTCGTGACAAGCGGGCGCTGGATGCGATCCTGAGCAGCGGCGCACCCTACCAGTTACTTGAGATGGTCCAGGAGGATCCGTCGCTGATCGGTCAGCGGCGCACTGTCGACCTGATCGCGGACGACGACATCGACATGCTGGTCAAGGGGCATATCGATCGCAACGTCGTAGCTGCGGATCGTCGCGTCAGCGACCAGGTGATCGGCTGGGTGGATGCGCTGGAAAAACAGGGCCTGGTGAAGAAAAACTTCAATACCCGCTTCTTTACCAACGGCGATTCGCGTGAACCGGAACTGGCCGGTATTGGTGGCGCCGTGGCCGGCTCATTCTACACACTGCTGGTCACGCTGCTGCTGTCGTTCCCGATCGGTGTGGCAGCTGCAGTCTACCTCGAGGAATTTGCGCCCAAGAACCGCTGGACGGATCTTATCGAGGTGAATATCAACAACCTTGCCGCTGTGCCGTCGATCGTGTTCGGTCTGCTCGGCCTGGCCATGTTCATCAACCTGTTCGGCCTGCCGCGTTCAGCGCCATTGGTCGGCGGCCTGGTGCTTACGCTGATGACCCTGCCGACGATCATCATCGCGGCACGAGCGGCACTGAAATCGGTTCCGCCCTCGATCCGCGAGGCGGCGCTCGGTGTCGGCGCGTCGAAGATGCAGGCCGTCCTTCACCACGTGGTGCCGCTGGCGATGCCCGGCATGCTGACCGGCACCATCATCGGCATGGCGCAGGCACTGGGTGAGACCGCGCCGCTGTTGATGATCGGCATGGTCGCCTTCATCGTCGACATTCCCGGCGGGCCACTCGATCCGTCCACCGTGCTGCCGGTCCAGGTCTACCTGTGGGCCGACAGTCCGGAGCGGGCATTCGTCGAGCGCACCTCTGCGGCGATCATCGTACTGCTCGCCTTCCTGATTGCCATGAACACTTTCGCGGTTATCATGCGCCGACGTTTCGAGCGGCGCTGGTGACAGACGTGGAAAATGAGGAACAACCCATGACTACTGCACAAACGACGGTCGATGCGATCGATATGCCGGCCAGCACCTCGAAGGCAGGTTCGCGCCCGCTGGACGATGACTTCAAGACGGTTGGCAGGGTGCGCGTCGCAGATCCACGTATGTCGTGTACCGACGTCAACGTGTTCTACGGTGACAAGCACGCGATCAAGCATGTCGACCTGGATATCGCCCAGAACCAGGTTATTGCGATGATCGGTCCTTCGGGATGCGGCAAGTCGACCTTCCTGCGTTGCCTGAACCGCATGAACGACACGATCGACATCTGCCGGGTCGAAGGGGGCATCCTGCTCGACGGCCAGGACATC
>JAGRHE010000262.1 GCA_020445165.1 Gammaproteobacteria bacterium | reverse complement strand
ATGAAGATCAACAGCCTGGCCTGGTTGGCCGTCGCCTTTGCGGCACTGTTGTTTACCGGTTGTTCAGGCCTCGGTTCCAAGACCGGCGACGGTGCGGCCGTCGACGACCGCGGGACCTCGGGCGCGACCACGTCGGGCGCCGGTGCGGGTGCCGCATGGTCCGGTAACCCGCTGGACGACCCGAACAGCCTGCTCTCGACCAAGACCATCTACTTCGAGTTTGATCAGAGCACGATCCGCAGCGAGTTCATCGACGTACTGCGTGCCCACGCCGGATACCTGAACACCAATGGTTCGGCCCGCGTGCGCATCGAAGGACATGCCGACGAGCGCGGTTCGCGCGAATACAACATTGGCCTCGGTGAGCGGCGTGCCAATGCGGTGCGCAGCTTCCTCGAAGCCGAGGGTGTATCGCCGGCGCAGATCGACACCATCTCTTACGGCGAAGAACGACCGGCATCGCTCAGCCACGATGAGATCGGCTGGGCTGAGAACCGCCGCGCAGTACTCGTCTACTGACAGTGAAGCGTTTTGTCATTGCCGTGCTGCTGTGCTCGCTGCCGCCCTTGTCGGCGGCAGCGAACCTGTCCACCTCGCAGCGCCTGGAACTGCTCGAGCGTCGGGTCGGCCAGGTGACCAACCTGACCCTGCAACTCGACCAAGTGCGCAGCGAGAATCGCCAGTTGCGTGGTGAGATTGAACGCCTGGGTTACGAGCTGGAACAGCTCAAGCGCAAGCAGAGCGACATGTACCTCGATCTGGATCAGCGCCTGGGTTCCGGCGGTGCAATGCCAGCTGGCGCGCCCGCACCGGCCGATGCAATTGGATCCGTCGGTGGTCCGGTAACCGTCGACGACGAACCGCGCCGCGCTGCCGGCACCGCCGACGAGGCAGCGATCCAGACCGAGTACGATGCGGCCAAGGCGCTGCTCAGTCCGCAGCAGAAGCGCTATGCCGAGTCGGCGAAGGCGTTCGAGACCTTCCTGGCCAAGTATCCACGTCACGAGCTGGCGTCGAACGCGCAGTACTGGCTGGGCGAGGCGCATTACGTCACGCAGAACAATCCGGCATCACTGAAGGCATTCGAGGGTGTCGTCAAAGGCTATCCGGGCAGCACCAAGGTACCGGACGCGCTGTACAAGATCGGCAAGCTGAAGCAGGCGTCGGGTGACCGGGCGGCGGCACGCAGCAGCTACGAGACCGTGCTGGCCGAACACCCGGGATCAGCGGCCGCCGGCCTGGCCCGGCAAGCGCTCGATTCGCTGCGCTGAGCGGGCCCCGGCCTCGCGCCGCATTCGTCGATGTCGCGTCTTCGTATCACCGAGATCTTCCATTCCCTGCAGGGCGAGAGCGCCACGGTCGGCCTGCGCACCGTGTTCGTGCGCCTGACCGGTTGCCCGCTGCGCTGCGGCTATTGCGACACCGCGTATGCGTTCAAGGGTGGCAACTGGATGGAGTTGGACGCGATCCTGGCCGAGGTGGCACGTCACGAGGTCCGCTATGTCACGGTAACTGGTGGCGAACCGCTGGCCCAGGCAGAGTGCCTTGGCCTGCTGCGCGCTCTGTGTGATGCCGGCTACGAGGTCTCGCTCGAGACCAGCGGTGCCCTGGATGTCAGTGACGTCGATCCGCGCGTGGTCAAGATCATGGACCTGAAGACCCCGTCGTCGGGCGAGTCGTCGAAGAACCGCTACGAAAACATCGCCCACCTGCTGCCACACGACCAGGTCAAGTTCGTGATCGCCGACGAGGCCGACTACCGCTGGAGCTGCGAGCAGCTGGCACAACACCGGCTGACCGACCGCTGCGCGGTGTTGTTCTCGCCGGTCGCCGGGCAGATGTCAGCGTCCGACCTGGCCGACTGGATCATCCGTGACCGCCTCGACGTGCGTTTCCAGGTGCAACTGCACAAGCTGCTGTGGGGCGACGAGCCGGGCCGATGAGTGAGACTAAAGACAAGGCCGTGGTGTTGCTGTCGGGTGGCCTGGACTCGGCCACCGTGCTGGCGATGGCGCGCGCGGCGGGTTACCAGTGCCATGCACTGAGCCTCGACTACGGCCAACGTCATCATGCCGAGCTGGCCGCGGCCAAACGTGTCGCCGCTGCGCTCGGCGCGGTCGAACACAAGATCCTGCCGCTGGCACTGGACGCGATCGGTGGTTCGGCATTGACCGATCAGGCTATCGACGTTCCCGAGGCAGGTGGCGAGGGTATCCCGGTCACCTATGTGCCGGCACGCAACACGGTGTTCCTGTCCTTGGCACTCGGCTGGGCCGAGGTGCTCGGATCGACCGACCTGTTCGTCGGCGTCAACGCGGTCGACTATTCAGGTTACCCGGACTGCCGGCCGGCGTTCATCGAGGCCTTCGAGAAACTCGCCAACCTCGCGACCAAGGTCGGCGTCGACGGTGGCGCGTTCAAGGTGCACGCGCCGTTGATCCAGTTGTCGAAGGCCGACATCATCCGCGCCGGCACCCGCCTTGGCGTCGACTACGGCCTGACCGTTTCCTGCTACCAGGCCGACGAACAGGGCGTGGCCTGCGGCCGCTGCGATTCGTGCCGGCTGCGCGCCGAGGGATTCCGCGTGGCCGGTGTCCCCGATCCGACCCGCTACCTCAGCTGACCTCGCGCGACGGCCAGTGGCTGGCCGCCCCGGGTGCAATTCGGTACCCTCCCTGCCATAACGACAAGCGCGCCGGGCGCGCGCAATCCAAGCGAGGGATGCCATGCTGTTCGAAGATTTCGTTTCCGCCGAATCGGTTCTGCTGTGGGGCGCGTTCCTGATCGCGCTGGTCATGGGCGCGGTGGTCAACAAGACCAACTTCTGCACCATGGGCGCCGTGTCCGACCTGGTCAACATGGGCGACACCGGCCGCATGCGCGCCTGGCTGTTCGCGATCGCGATCGCGCTGCTCGGTGTCACGCTGTTCGAGTATCTTGGCCTGCTTCAGGTCGACGACACTTTCCCGCCGTATCGTGCCGGCAGCTTCATCTGGGCCGAGAACCTGCTCGGTGGCCTGATGTTCGGCATCGGCATGACCCTGGCCAGCGGCTGCGGCAACAAGACCCTGATCCGCATCGGTGCCGGCAATCTCAAGTCGATTGTCGTGTTCGCCATCATCGGCGTGATCGCCTACTTCATGGTCAGCCCGTTTCCCGGTACCGACCAGACCCTGATGAGCGTGCTGTTCTACGACTGGATCCGGCCGCTCGCCGTCAACCTCGGCAAGTCGCAGGACCTCGGGCACCTGGTGGCAGGGGCGGAATCGGCCGCCACGGCACGCCTCGCGATCGGTGTGCTGCTCGCGCTGGTGCTGATCGTGTTCGCATTCAAATCGCGCGACTTTCGCGCCAGCTTCGACAACGTGCTCGGCGGCCTGGTGGTCGGCGTCGCCGTGGTCGGTGCCTGGTACCTGAGCAGCAACATCCAGGTCGAGTCGTTCGACGGCAATGTCAGCCTCGCGGCCTATTACAATCAGTGGGACATG
>JAGRHE010000261.1 GCA_020445165.1 Gammaproteobacteria bacterium | reverse complement strand
TTGCAGCGGCTTTCTTCTTAGCTGCTGCCTTCTTCTTCGGTGCTGCCTTCTTCTTGGCTGCGACCTTCTTCTTCCTTACCGCGGCCTTCTTGGCTGCGACCTTCTTCTTGGCGGATGCCTTCTTCTTGACTGCCATATACCCCCTCCGGTTGAACAGCTGCCATAGACGATGATTTGAGTATAAACAAGGAAAACAAAAATACTAGTTTACCGACGACTGTATCGACGTTTGCATTCAAGGCTTTAGCGTATGACGGTTATTTTTTAAAGCGAGTGAAATCACGCTCACCCGATGTATAGGCTGTGAAATCGATTTACATCGAATGCGACGTGCAGTCCTTCGCTTGAAAAAATTGTTGCCGTGTTGATCCGAACATTTGTCCCTGCACGCACGATTGTCGGAAGGCTTGAACGTTTCGCTGGCTGAAACCGCTGCGTTGCCGACAGTGATCGACATGCGTAGTTGCGCTGATGCCGAGTCGTGCCGACAAGGATCGAGCCGCTGGATCTGCGCTGCTTCCCGGTCGCGGTGACCTGTATCTGCGACGACTACATGTCGCAGACAAGGGTTGCCGGAGGGACTCCTTACCTGATCGGAAGCGGGCCACCTCCCGCCGCAGCGATCAGAGCAAGCGGACGCCGAGTCCTTTGCGACGCCATCCACTTGAGGGGATGGCGGGAACTTGAAGGCGGAGGTGGCGGGATCGCGCTGCCGGTCTCGTTGTCGCGGGCAGTGGGATGGCCTGGCCTGTCAGCGCTGGCGCGAGAACACACCCTTTTCGCTGATTACGCCATCCAGGGCGACGTCCCAGGGCTGTGTCGGCAGCTGTTCGACCCGTTGGAAGGCATGCGCGAGGCCGAGCAGACGTGGTCGGGTGATATGCGGATGCCGCTTTCGGAATGCGAATGTCCGATCGTAATAACCGCCACCCATGCCGAGCCGGTTGCAGTGATCATCGAAGCCGAGCAGGGGCACGATCACCAGGTCGAGCTGGCGGGCCGGGATCAGGCAACGGCCGCCGGGCAGTGGTTCGGGAATGCCGAAGCGGTTGTTGTGCAGTCGGTCACCGGGTCGCCAGTGACAGAACCACAGCTGGCCATGTCGCAAGGGGTGCAGCACCGGCAGGTAGAGTTTCTTGCGTGGATCATCGATCCGGTTCAGCAGCGGCATGGGATCGATTTCGCCATTGCTGCCGAAATAGGCCGCAATGTTGCGCGCGCGCCTGAACCATGGATGGGATTGCAGGCTGGCGAGGATCCGCGCCTGGGATCTTGCTGCAGCCTCGGCCGGCAGTGTTCGCCGCTGCTGCTTCAGGCGCTGTCGAAGGGTGGTCTGATCTGTCATCTGGGGTAGCGACATCCCCCGCCTGTGTCGGTGCTTGCCGTCATCCTTGAACCGTGAGGTTCAAGTGGGACAGAAGCGGCGCCTCAGGCTTTCCGCTGCGAGGCGGACATGCACACTGGCATCCGCAACGAGGTCCCGGGATGCTAAAAGCATAGGCTCAAGGGAGTATCGGGCCTGCTGCCGAACACCGCAGGGGATGTCTGATCACAGGCTAAACCCAATCCGCTCAGAGTTCCAGCTGGGTGCTGTCATTCAGCGCGATTTCAATCCGCTCCCTGAGTGAGCGAATACGCTTGTTGGCCGAACTGGCCGCCGAATCCTGTTCGGATTTCTCGTTGAGCAGTTCGTGCGCCAGGTTGAGCGCCACCATGACGGCGATCCGGTCGGTGCCGATCACCTTGCCGGTGCCACGCACCTCGCGCATGCGCGCATCCAGGAAGCGGGCTGCGCTGATCAGCTCGTCCTCGGTGTCGGGTTCGCAGGAGATGCGATATTCCTTGCCCAGGATGTTGACCGAGATCGGGGGGGTGCCGCTGCTCACGCCTCGTCCTCCAGGCGCTTGAGCCGCTCGATCATGTCCTCGACCCGATGCTTGGCCTCGTCGTTCTTGCTCGCCAAGCGGTCACGCTCAGCAGTCAGCTCGTGTTCGCGGGCGCGCAGCGTCTTGTTCTCGTCCTTCAGGTGGACGCAGGCACGGATCAGCTCCTCGACCCGCACCTCGAGTGCGCGGAGGTCCTGTTCCTGCAAGCTGTGTTTGTCTTTCTGGCTCATGGCTGCAGCGACTATAGATTCCGGTGCTCGGCCGGGTCAATGGCGCATCATGCTACGATCCGAACCTGTTCTCACCGCCGTGGAAATCAAGCATGGAAACCTCCGTTTCCGATCCCTTGCCGGAATACGCACAGGTCGCCGAGGCATTGCGCCGCAGCGGTATGCCGCAGTGTCCAGCCGAGTTGCACGGATTCGCGCTGGGCATGATCGTGGCCGGTGTGCCCGAGCCGTTGCGGGTCTGGCAGCAGGAGGTCTATGCCGAGTTCGATCCGAATGACGTGTTGGACAACGAGAGCCGTGCGCTGCTCGAGCGCGTGTTTGCCGCTGCATTGTCTGCTGGCTCCAGCGAGGCCGAGGGCTTGCACCTGTTGCTGCCGACCGCGCTCGCGGTCGATGCGGCGCGGCTTCGTGCCCTGCGTGACTGGTGCCAGGGCTTTGTGTTCGGTGTCGGCCTGGCCGGCGAGACACTGGATGCCCGACTGACATCGGCGAGTCGTGAATTGTTGAACGATATCGCCGAGATCACCCGGCTCGAAACCGACGATGTCGATGACAGCCGGGAGAACCAGGCGGCCTTGATCGAGATCGAAGAATACGTGCGCGAGGGCGTAATGCTGATGCGTCTCGATCTTGCCGGGGCCCCCGCCGCGAATTAACAGGTACAGGAGCCACAGACCACTCATGTCGCCCGCAGAATTCAAACGTCGACGCCGCCAGCTGATGGCGATGATGGGCGCGGACAGCATCGCCATCCTGCCCACAGCACGTGAGACCATTCGCAACCGCGACGTGCATCACCCGTTCCGGGCGGACAGTGACTTCCACTACCTGACCGGTTTCGACGAGCCCGAGGCGGTTGCGGTACTGGTGCCGGACCGTCGGCACGGTGAGTTCATTCTGTTCTGTCGCGAGAAGGACCCGACCAAGGAGATGTGGGACGGTTACCGCGCCGGGCTCGAGGGTGCAGTCAAGGACTTCGGTGCCGACGATGCATTCCCGATTACCGATCTCGACGACATCCTGCCCGGCCTGCTCGAGGAACGCAGCCGGGTGTATTTCGCCATGGGCTCGGACCCGGCATTCGATCAACGCGTGTCCGACTGGGTTGGGCAGGTGCGTGCCAGGGCGCGCGCCGGGGTGCACGGGCCGATCGAGTTCCTTGCGCTCGACCATTACCTGCATGACATGCGTTTATATAAGAGTAAGAGCGAGGTCGCGACGATGCGTCGCGCAGGACGGATCTCGGCCGCAGCGCATAGCGAGCTCATGCGCCGCTGCAGGCCGGGCATGTACGAATACCAACTGGCATCGCTGTTCAGTCATCACTGCCAGATGGCTGGGGCCACGCACCTGGCGTATCCGTCGATCGTTG
>JAGRHE010000260.1 GCA_020445165.1 Gammaproteobacteria bacterium | reverse complement strand
CGATGCTGCTGGACACCGCGTCGACGTTGGCCAGGTTGCTGGCGACCACGTTCAGGCGCAGGTTCTGCGCATTCATGCCGGAACCGGCGATATCGAAAATCTTGAAGCTACTCATCAGCCATTACCCTTGATCGCAAGTTTCAGGCCCTTGATCCGACTGTCGAGAAAGGACAGCGTGGCCTGGTAACGCATCGCGTTGGCACTGAACTCGACCTGTTCGCGCTCCGGCTCGACCGTATTGCCATCCAGCGATGCCTGTTGCGGTACGCGGTAGCCCATCTGGTTCGACGCGACCACGCCCCGGTCGGGGCTGAAGTGACTGCTGTGCGTCGCCGCCATGCGCACTGGCGCCTGCATCTCCTTGTTCAACATCGCCTTGAAGTCGAAATCGCGTGCCTTGTAGCCCGGGGTGTCGGCGTTGGCCAGGTTGGACGCCAGCACCTCGGAGCGGCGCGCACGCAGCCGCAGCGCCTCCTCGTGGATGCCGAATGCGTTGTCGAGATTCATTGCTGCACACCTGCTTACGATGGATTCGCAGGTACATGAGCAGGACGCATGCCAAAAATGGCACGCCTAGAAAAAACAATTACTTACGCAAGTATCGCCACCGTTGATCCCTGCGGGAGGCGGCAAGCGCTTGCCGCTGTGCGGCGGCAATGGATGGGGTGCGGCGTGATGCGGCCGGGCACCGCGCCGGGTGCTCAGGAGCGCAGTCGGTAGACCAGGCCGCCGGCCAAGCTGCGCATCTCGAACAGGTCCTCGTTGCCACTCATCGACTCGGTGGAACCGAGTATCAGGTGGCCGCCGGGGTTCAGCACCCGCGCGATGCGCGACACGATGTCGCGCTTGCGTTCCTGCGAGAAATAGATGAGTACATTGCGACAGAAGATGACGTCGAAGCGACCCAGACTGTCGAACGGTTTGAGCAGGTTGAAGCTGCGAAAGCTGATGCCTTTACGATACTGCGGCAACACCTCGATGCAGCCACCTTGTTCGCGAAAATAGCGACGGCGCTGGTCATCGCTGAGTCCGCGGCCGGCCGCCACGCCGCAGTAGGTCGCGCCCTGGGCCTCGCGCAAAGCGGTCGGTGAAATGTCGGTGCCGACGATCTCGTACTGCATGCTGCGCGGCACACGCCCGCTCTGCATGCCGTCCTGGATCGAGATCGCCGTCGTGTAGGCCTCCTGGCCGGTCGATGCGGCGGCCGACCAGATGCGCAAGCGACTGGGTCGCGACTCGGCGATGATGCCGTCGACCAATGCGCGGAAATGTGCGAGATCACGAAACCAGAAGGTCTCGTTGGTGGTCATCGCATCGATCACCGCGAGTTGCAGCGCGCTGTTGCCAATGCCCGTGAGACGCTTGATCAACTCGTCGTAGCTGCCTATCCCGAGGGTCGGCAACAACCGCCCGAGACGGCTGGTGACCAGGTACTCCTTGGCGGTGCCAAGGCGGATACCGGCCTGGTTTTCAAGAAAATCATGGATCGCCTGGTATTCCGCTGGCGATAGGTTGGTGCTCACAAATCCCTCGTCGAGCCGTGCTGACATCGTGTTGGCTCAGGTGCGCGCATCGCGCTCTTCAGCGTGTTGTCGCAAATGCTCCTGCACCATCATGGCCAATGTATCGGGTTCCCACTTGGGCAGAAAATCATTCGCCCCGACCTTCTCGACCATGCTCTTGTTGAACACACCACTGAGTGATGTATGCAGGATCACGTGCAGATGTGAAAGCTTGGGATGCTCGCGAATCGCGCGCGTCAGCGAATAACCATCCATGCGCGGCATCTCGACGTCCGAGATCACCAGCGCCAGCCAGTTCTCGACATCTTTGCCTTCCTCGACCCACTGCTTCAGCTGGTCAAACGCCTGCTTGCCATCGTTGGCGGTGGAGAATTCGACGCCCATCTGTGACAGCACGCGTGTCACCTGGTTTCGCGCAACGCTCGAATCATCGACCATCAGCACGTGCTGCGGCAGGGTTTCGCCGCGGTCCTGGATGATGCCCTCGGATACGTCTTCCTTGCCACCAACCACTTCCTTGAGCACCTTCTCGACATCGATGATCTCGACCAGTTCGTCATCGACCTGGGTCACCGCGGTCATGTAGGTGCCGTCGGCGGCACCCTTGGGCGGCGGCAGGATTTCCTCCCAGTTCATGTTGACGATACGGTCCACCGAGTCGACCAGGAATCCCTGCACCTTGCGGTTGTATTCAGTAATGATGACGAACTTGTCGCGCGGATCACTGATCGGCGCCGCGCCGATTGCGTGCGACAGGTCGAGAATGGAGATGGTCTTGCCACGCATGTTGGCGATACCCAGCACGGTCGGATGCGACTGCGGAATCTGAGTCAGTGGCGGACACTGAATCACCTCCTGCACCTTGAAGACGTTGATGCCGAATCGCTGGCGCCCAGCGAGCCTGAACAACAACAGCTCGAGGCGGTTGTGTCCGGCGAGTTTGGTGCGCATGTCGACACCGTCGAGTATCCCTGCCATGAAGTTCTCCACGATGTTGGGCTGGCTGGTTGGGCTAACGGCATACGAACGGCAAGCTTTAACCCGATGAGCACCGGCAAGCGGCACGATGCTTGCTGCATGCACGGCATGAACGTAATCCGTCGAAAATCCGGCGCCGGCCTGCTCGTCGCCACCCTGATCGGCCTCGCCGCCCCGGCGGCAGCCGAGGTCCAGACCCATGCCAGCATCCGCGATGCGGCCCGTATCCATGCCCTCGATGTGACCAAGACGCTGGCCGGGACCCCGCGCGTCACGGTCCGCGAGCTCGACAGCCGACTCAAGCTCACGGCCTGCGATCAGCCATTGGAAACGTATGATTCGCCGAACGGACTCAACGGTGGACGCGGTGTGGTCGGCGTTCGCTGCAACGGCAGCAAACCCTGGAAGCTGTACGTACCGGTGCGCGTCGCGGTGATCGAGCGCGTCGTGGTCAGCCGGCGCCCGGTGGTGCGCGGCCAAAGCCTGCAGCGCGAGGATCTTGCGCTCGACGAGGTCGATACCAGCGGCCTGCACAAAGCCTACTTCACCCGCATCGAAGACGTGGTTGGCCTGCGCAGCAAGCGCGCGATATCCGCCGGCAGCACCCTGCACGCCGGCCTGTTGCGACGCGAGCAACTGGTCAAGCGCGGTGCCCAGGTCCAGATCATTGCCAACACCGGCGGTCTGTACGTTACGATGCGCGGCAAGGCGTTGGCCGACGGTGGTCACGGCGATCGTATCCGGGTCAAGAACCTGAACTCAGGACGGGTGGTATCGGGCACTGTGAGCGGTCGCGGCGTGATCCAGGTCGAAGACGCCTTGTGAGCGGCATTCCGAAAACAGCCGAAACGACTATTTCCGGAACCAATTTCACAACTTACGTGCGCTGGGTAAAGTCCGTCAAAAGTCGGACGATACCCAGACCGTAAGCAGAAACATAAGGTGTGACCGAACATGGGCATCGAGATTCGACGTAGTGGTGGGCGTCCGCCCCAG
>JAGRHE010000025.1 GCA_020445165.1 Gammaproteobacteria bacterium | reverse complement strand
AGGATCCCGGCGACATCATGCTGTCGCCCGCGGTGCGCCGCATCGCGATCGCCAATCCACGCCTGGCCCCCTACGGTTTGGCGGCACGCCAGGTGCTGCAGGCATGGGGCCTGTGGGACGAGGTGCAGTCACGCCTGGTGCGCGGTGAGAACATCGCACAGACGCTGCAGTTCGTCGCCAGTGGCAATGCCCAGGCCGGGTTCGTTGCGCTGTCGCAGTTGCGCGCCATGAGCGACCCGCCGGCCGGGGTGCAACTGACACTGCCGGCATCGCTGCATGAGCCGATCGCGCAGCACGCGATCCTGCTGCGTCGGGGTGAGGCCGCTGAAGCGCTGGCGGCCTATCTGCGCGGCGAACGTGCGCGCGAGTTGATCGTCGCCGCCGGTTACGACATGCCCGGGGGCGACTAGTCATGGCGCCGCTGTCAGCCGCCGATCTCGATGCCTTGTGGCTCACTCTGCGCCTGGCTGCGTTGACGACGCTGCTGCTGTTGCTGCTCGGCACCCCGCTGGCCTGGTGGCTGGCACGGACCGGCAGCCGCTGGCGCGCAAGCATCGAGGCAGTGGTTGCGCTGCCGCTGGTGCTGCCACCGACCGTGCTCGGTTTCTACCTGCTGTTGGCGATGGGGCCGGGCGGCCCGCTGGGCGGCCTGTCCCTGGCGTTCACCTTCGGCGGTTTGCTGCTCGGCTCGGTGGTGTATTCCCTGCCGTTCGTCGTCCAGCCTCTGCGTGATGCCTTTGCCGCGATCGGTGAACAGCCGCTGGAGATGGCGGCCTGCCTCGGCGCGTCACCTGCCGACCGCTTCCGCAGCGTGGTGCTGCCGCTGGCGCGACCCGGTTATGTCACGGCGGCGGTGCTCGGATTCGCGCATACCCTCGGCGAGTTTGGCGTCGTGCTGATGATCGGCGGCAACATCCCGGGCGAAACGCGGGTGTTGTCGATCGCCGTGTACGAGCATGTCGAGGTGCTCGACTATGGCCACGCGCACACCCTTTCCGCGGGCCTGTTGCTGTTGTCGTTCGTGCTGCTGCTGATCGTCTATGCCAGCCGGTTTCGCAGGCGGGCGAGTGCATGAGTGTCTGTGTCGACGTGCAGGTTCGGCGCGGTGATTTCGAATTGCAGACCGCGTTCGAAGTGCCGGCGAGCGGCTTCACCGCGCTGTTCGGCCCATCGGGCTGCGGCAAGACCACGCTATTGCGCGCGATCGCCGGGCTGGAACCGGATGTGCGTGGCCAGGTGCGGATCGGTGACCAGGTATGGCAGGACGACAGTCATCGGTTGCCGCCGCACCGGCGCCCGATCGGCTACGTGTTTCAACAGCCGGTGCTGTTCAGTCATCTCGATGTCGCCGACAACCTGCATTTCGGTGCCAGGCGACGCGCCCGCTCGGCATCGGCGCTGGATTTCGAGCAGGTGGTCGAACTGCTTGGCCTGGCCGACCTGCTCAAGCGCTCGGTCAAAGGGTTGTCCGGTGGTGAAAGTCAGCGCGTCGCCATCGGCCAGGCATTGCTCAGCAATCCACGCCTGCTGCTGATGGACGAACCCCTGTCGGCACTCGACCAGGTCAGCCGATCGCGCCTGCTGCCTTACCTGGACGAGATGCAGCGCCAACTGGCCATTCCGGTTCTCTACGTCAGTCATGCCCTCGACGAGGTTGCCCGCCTGACGAGCCACATGGTGCTGATGAATGCCGGCAGGGTGATCACCAGCGGCGACATCAACGCCCTGTTGACACGCCTCGACCTGCCGATGGCGCACGGGCGCAACGCCGAGGCGGTCGTGCATGCGATCGTGCGTGGACACAATGAACGTGACCAGCTGAGCGAGTTGTCATTCAGCGGCGGGAATCTGTGGGTGCCGCAGGTGACTGAAACCGCAGGCACTGCGGTCCGCCTGCGCATCCGTGCACACGACGTGAGCCTGGCGCTGCAGCCGTTGACTGGCAGCAGCATCCTCAACAGCTTTCCGGTGACGATCGTCGAGATGCGTGATGATGGGCCGGCTCAGATTACGGTGCGCCTGCAGGCCGGCGACGAAACACTGCTGGCCAGGGTTACGCGACGCTCGCAACGGCTGCTCGAGATCGAACCGGGCAAGGCAATGTATGCCCTGGTCAAGGGTGTCGCGCTGCTGGCCTGAAATGCCCTCTTGCTGCTCGAGAGCGCCTTGTAGCGGCATTCCTGATCGCGAAGACGCTGCCTCTCCCCTTTTCGGACTAGCCCCTTGAGCGCCCTGCTGGTCGCCTCGATCAGCGATTGAGCCGCCCGCAGCCCCCGCGTGCATCGCAGATGGGGCGGCGGCAAACCGCGAACGAACGTTCGCCAACAATAGTTTTCTTCAATCTTTGCGCGGGGCTGTTACATCTCCGTGCCAAGCGGTGCCGGGTAGGCTTCGACAATACGTCAAAATCGATATATTCTATATTTTCGACTAATTCGATACTGCATCGTCAGTGTCCGCTTTTTGCCGAATACCCTATGGCATCCACATATCTGACGCCCAGACAAGTCGCCGAGCTGATGGGCGTGTCGCCGATAACGGTCCGCCAGTGGGCCAATCGGGGATGGCTACCGGTGCAAAAGACCACCGGCGGGCATCGGCGTTTTCGCAGACAAGACGTGGAGCGGTTTTCACGCAAACGGGGCTTGCCGGGCCTCGCAGCTTCCTCGTGCCCTCGGCGTTTATTGGTGGTCGAGGACGATCGCCGGCTGGCGGCCTATCTCGCTGAGGTACTCGGGGATTTTCCGAGTCAGGTCGAGACCCGGTTTGCGTTTGATGGTTTCGAGGCCGGTCGTTTGGTTGAGGCTTGGCAACCGGACACGGTGCTGCTTGACCTGATGCTGCCTGGTGTCGACGGATTCGAGGTATGCCGCAGTATTCGCAGTGGCTCCCAGTCAGGCTCGACCCAGGTGGTGGCCATGACAGGTTTCTATACCGAAGACAATGTCGATCGGATTCTCCAGGCTGGTGCCGAGCGCTGCCTCGCCAAGCCCTTCCGCCGAGCTGAGCTGCTCGATGCATTGGGGCTTGAGCCCTCAAGCCCTGTTTCACAGCCGAACGGGCAAGCAGCGCAGGATGACTGAACAGCTACCCCCATGCACGACCAGCCCTCGACACGATATCGTTCAGCGAGTGGTGGAGGCGTTTGCTTCACTGAAAGCGGCGCTTGGCCTATGGCTGTTCGCGCTACTGTGTATCGTTGGAATCACCATTTTTCTTTACCAACGCGCGGCCGACCAACAAGTCCTTGCGATGCAGGCCAGGAACGCCAGCGACGTGGAAGCGTTGGCGACAAGAGTCTCGACCGAATTGGATGGCTTGATGGCCGACATCCGCGTCCTGGCTCGCCACCCGGCCTTGCGGGCATTTGCGCGCGAGCCCACGGCAGAGAACCTGCTGGCACTGCAAGAGGTCCTGTATTTCTTCGCTGCAAGCAAACGCTTCTATCACCAGGTTCGTTACCTGGACACCAAAGGCCAGGAGTTGGTGCGCGTTGACACCGACAACGATCACCCAACCGTGGTAGCGCGGGCACAGCTTCAGAATAAGTCATCCCGGTATTACGTCCGGGATGCACTTTCCTCAGATCCGGGTGATGTATACGTGTCGGAGCTCGATTTGAACATCGAGCGAGGTGTGATTGAGTATCCACGGCGACCGATGTTGCGGCTCGTCATAAAGATTGCCGACGATCGTGCTGCCACCGTCGGCCTGCTGGTCCTGAACTACCAAGCATCGAACCTGATCGACCTTATTCGCGATCGACGGATTGGAGACCAAGCGCAATCCTTGCTGGTGAACGACGGTGGCCACTTTGTTCTCGCTCCCGATTCGGTACGTGACTGGGCTTACACGTTACCCGGCCGCGTGGCCGAGGACAGGTTCTCCGTGCGTTTTCCAGAAGCATCCTTGGCCCTCGGGCTGCACCAAGAAATGTCCGTGCAGACACCATCCGGCCTGTTCGCAATTCAGACCCTGACGTATCCGGCCGATGCCACGAGGGCAAGTCAACCGGTAAGACGCTGGATTCTGGCGCGATGGACGCCGCACGAAGTCGTCGACCAAACGCTGGCTGAGCTTCGAACGACAACCACTTTTCTCGCCTCGCTGGCGGCCCTCTTCGCATTGGTCGCAATACTAATGATCAAGGTCGTCCGCGACGCCTTGAGATCCACAGGCCACGCTGAAGAACTCAGTCGAGCACGGCTGCACGCCGTGCTGCAGACAGCGATTGACGGCATCGTGACAATCAATGAACAAGGCATGATCCAGTCTTTCAATACCGCGGCTGAACGCATCTTTGGCTGGCAGGAGCGAGAAATCGTGGGCAAACCGGTGAGTCTTCTAATGCCGGAACGATACCGCAACCAACACGACGGCTACGTGAAACGCTACCTCCGAACGGGCGAGTCGCATGTGGTCGGAGGGTTACGCGAACTGGAAGCCGTGCGGAGCGACGGCAGCGCGTTTCCTGCCGAACTGTCTGTGGCCGATTCGACCATTGACGGCAAGCGTCTCTTCACCGGCTTCATTCGTGACATCACTCTACGAAGAGAGATTGAGGAGAAAATCAAGCACCAGGCTCTGCATGATGACCTGACCGGACTGCCGAATCGACGTAAGTTGCTTACGGAGCTATCGGTCTCCATAGAAAGTGCCCGGCGCAGAGAAAGCTACGGTGCGTTGCTCGTGATTGGCCTCGATCGATTCAACACGGTGAATGACGGGCTGGGCCATTCGGCTGGTGACTTGTTTCTACGTGAAACCGCGCAAAGGTTGAGCAATTGTTTAAGTTCAGACGACGTGGTCGCCCGTCTTGGCGCTGACGAATTCGCGATCGTTCTCAACAAGCTGTGTGAGCGAGAAGCCGAAGCGACCACGCTGGCCCACAAGCTGGCGCATTCTCTGGCGAGCGCCGTGGCTCAACCCGTTAAGATCAGTGATACACCGCAGGCACTGACCGCAAGCATCGGTGTAATGTTATACCCGAGTGGTAACGCAACCGCGGATACTATCCTCAAGCACGCAGACACTGCTCTGAATCGCGCAAAAAGCAGTGGTCGCAACACCATACGATCCTTTCGTTCCAGCATGGCAACGGAAGTAAACGCCCGCCTGTCTTTGGCGAGCGAGCTGAAGCAGGCGATCGACAATGACGAGTTGGTAGTACATTACCAGCCGAAGATCGATGTATTGGCGCACAAGGTTGTCGGCCTGGAAGCTCTGATCCGCTGGCAACATCCTAAGCGTGGGCTTTTGGCGCCGTTCCATTTCATCGCATTTGCAGAGGAGGTCGGTCTGATCAACGAGATCGGCCGGTGGACTGTCGATCGTGCAATCCGTGACATGAATGAAGTTCAACAGAACTCTGGTGCATCAGTCTTCGACCATGTCGCAATAAACATCAGTCCACGCCACTTTTTCTCAACAGGCTTCGTGAGTGAGTTGAAGCGCGCGTTCAAGGCGGCTGAATATCCGCCCACCAGAATGGAGCTGGAAATAACCGAAAACCTGTTGCTTGATAACGTCGAGCTCGCCCGGCGCAAGATGCAGAGCCTTCGGGAATTGGGGGTCAGTCTGGCAATCGACGACTTTGGTACAGGATTCTCGTCCCTCAGTTATCTGCGCAGCCTTCCGGTTGACACGATTAAGATTGATCGCTCTTTTATCACCGGCCTTGATCATGTGCCCGAGAAAGCAGCACTTGTCGAGACGATACTGTCGATCCGCAAGGTCCGGCCCGTAAACTTTGTGGCGGAAGGTGTTGAAACCAGATCGGAGTGTGACTGGTTGCGTGAGCACGGCTGTAACGTGATACAGGGGTTTCTGTATAGCAAACCATTATCATTGAGTGAACTTCTCGAGTTCCGTCTCGCCGCCGATTTACAGCACGAGAATTTTTCGCCGACAAGCAAGCCGACGCATAGCCATGCGTGAGGCTGGGGCGGTAAGGTTTCGGATAATGAATGCTTTCCGTGCGCCTTACATCGCGGTGCCGGTGCTGGCCGGCTTGGGGGCATTGAGTCTGCTGCTGGTTATGCTTCAGGTCCACCTGCAAGAGGACTTGAGTCAAATCACTGAAGATCGGTCGCGGCTGCTGCACCGATACGGTGAGAATGTCTTGTTGATTCTGACCGAGCCAACCAGTGTTTCTGCAACAAGTCGCCGCGATTCTCTCTTGCGAAACCTCGCGCCCGCCAATTCGCCGATTTCCGCCGCATTGCTGGACAGCAATCTTCACGTACTTGCCAGCAGCGACGACGGCTGGCACGGATTGCAGTTGCAGCAAGCTTTTCCGGATAGCCCTGAACCGCCAGAACCCGGCAGTCGTTCGGCCGTCACTCAGGCTCTGAAAGGCCACCTGCATGTTTACTATCCGTGGCCAGTAGTCGATCCAGTTCCTGAAGGGAGCAACGATAGACCCGCGTGGTTCTATCTTTCTGCGGACATACGGTCCACGCTACAGCAGCAGTCCGATCATGTACACCGCAAGATGTGGTCGGCTGCGGCGCTGACGATCGTTGCATCACTGCTTTTTGGCATGTGGTTGTATCGCCGGCTTGGACGCCCTCTCTCGCAACTGCGAGCTGCGGCAATTGAATTAAGCAGCGATGTCGACGTCTGCTCAACCGCGTCCGACTGGCGGCAACAGATACGCAATACGACGAACTGTCTGCATGATGCCGCGGCCGAATTGACGTCGATGCGCGAACAGTTGTTTCAGCATCAGTCTGCGTCTGAAATCGCCCGGTTGTCGGCACAGGCTCTACTGACAAGCGATTCCCCTTCACAGGTGGCACAGCGCCTTTGCGACGCCTTGGTAAAAGGTGGTTTCAAGGCCGCATGGATTGGACTGGGCGAAGAGAAGTCAGCCCAGCAGATGCGATTGTTCGCCAAGGCGGGTCAATGTGATCACCTGGCAGAAGCGCTAGGTGTGCCAATCGCCAGTGAAGATGCGTCGCTGGGCATGATGATTCGAGAGCAGGGCGTTCAGCGTGTCTTACTGCGTGCCGATGAAGCTGGCAGCGACCTATTGGCTCAGGCGGCACGCAACGGATGTGCCGAGGCGATCCTGGTGCCGGTTACACAGGATTCGGGCAATATCGGTGTCCTAGTGCTGCTGGCGGAACACCCCGATCAAACCTGGGACACCTTGTCCGCACTGCTTGGCGATATTGGTGCAACACTGGGAAGGAAGCTGGTTTCCTCTCAGGAAGCGCAGCAGCAGCGTGAGCTCAAGCAACAGCTGGATCATGAACGATCGTTGCTAAGAGCCGTGATCGATGCGATTCCCGACCTCATCTTCTACAAGGATCCGGCGTCCGTATACGTGGGATGTAACCGCGCTTTCGAAGCGCTTGCAAATCGAAAGGAGAAGGAAATTGTTGGCGCCAGCGATCTCGACCTGTTCATAGAGTCTGACGCACTCAAGTTCCGCACCGACGATGCGGCCGTACTTGCCGATGGCAAGGTGCGCCGAGTTAAGGAGTGGGTGGATTATCCGGATGGTCGGCGAGTGCTGCTCGAATCGACCAAGACACCCTACCGGGATCCCAATGGGCATTGCCTGGGCCTGGTGGGTATATCCCGCGATATCACGATACAGCACAATACTGAACAAGCGCTTCGGCGCGAGCGCAACCTGTTTGTTGCGGGGCCTACGGTGGTATTCCAATGGGCGCCCGAAGATGGGTGGCCTGTTCTCTATGTTTCACCAAACCTGCAGGATCAGTTCGGGTACAAGCCAGAGCATCTTGTCGACGGAAGGCCCAGCTTCATCGAAATCATCCACCCCGACGATCTGCAACGGGTCGCTGATGAGGTGAAAGGGTATCTGGCGGATGATGCTCGTGAAAACTTCGAACAACAGTATCGAGTTCGGCACGCCAACGGAAGTTACCGGTCCGTGCGTGACATGACCAGCATCGTTCGCAGTGCGGATGGCACCATCGAAACATTGTTGGGTTACCTGATCGATTTCTCGCAGTCTGCCGATCTTGAATGGCGCCTTGGTGAGCGAATCAAGGAATTACAGGGTCTGTACGCAGTTATGCAGGTGCTGGCCGACCCGAAGCTGGATATTTCCACTGCCTTGATGAACGTCGCAACCAGCATCCCGCTGGCATTCCGTCACCCTGCATCGGCCGTAGCCCGAATTAGCTACGACGGCAGTGAATACGCGAGTGCTCAGCCGGTACCGTCAAATCATACCCTTGGGCGAATCTGGGTAAGCGAAAACGGATTGAAAGGCCGGGTGGAAGTCTGTTATCCCGCAAGTGCCATGTTGGGAGAAGCAGAAGTGTTTCTAGCGGAAGAAGGTGATCTCCTAGATGCGATTGCATTCGAACTGAAGCGATTCGTCGATCGTCAGGATCTTGCGGAACAACAGCGAGCCGCAGGCCAGGCGATTGAAACCAGGGAGCGTCGTTTTCGCGCTGTATCCGAGAGTTCGCGTGACTACATTTATGAGTACAGCCCGAAAACACAATTGCGCACATGGCATGGTGATGCCAGGGCGGCGCTGGGCTATGACGCTTCGCATAACGGTGCTTTCGCCTCAGATTGGACAAAGTACCTGCACCCAGATGATTCGAAGCTCGGGGTATCTACCATGGCCATCAGCGAAGACGGTCGGCACCAATATGACGTGACCTATCGCATTCGGACCGCAGGCGGCCTGTGGCGATACTGGCGCGACCGAGGGTGTGCGGTAGAAGCCGGCAATGGCGAAGTCTGTGTCGTGGGTAGTTGTGCCGATGTGACGGATGTCGTGTCGGCGGCCGAGAACCGCGCGCTGGTGGAGCAGCGATTGAAACTCGGCGAACGCCTGGAAACCCTGGGATTGATGACACGCGGCATTACGACCGACCTCAATCGTAAGTTAATGGCTGTTGAAGGTTATGCAGGGCTGGCGATAAAGAAGCGCGAACGTCTTTCGAGCGACAGAATGGCTTCATACCTCGAAAAGATTCTGGCCGCTTCTCACGAAGCGACGGACATACTGCGAAAAATTGATGATCTGAGTATGTCTAGGGACAACCAGCTCTTTCCACTTAGTATTGATTTGATCGTCGACAAGAGTCTGGCTTTATTGCGGCCAAGCTTCCCGGCGACACTTACAGTATCTGCAAGTATTTCGCCGGACCTTCCAGCGTTTCATGCGCCACAAACCGACGTATTGCAGCTTCTGATTAAGACTTGCCTTCTTGTTCGCCAGGCCATTGGAGACCGGGGGGAGATATCAGTGCGCGTGTCATTGCAGGAAATGCACGATGCGAGATGTCTTGCATGTGGTGCGGCGCTCGATGGCGAATGGCTTGAGGTTCTTGTTGACGGCCGCCTCGACGGTGCGCCGCTGCCAGGCATCTCAGGGGGGCAGCCCTTCGCAGCCGGAGAAGTTGCCGATTTGAGTCAACTCGCCTCCAGCATCGGTGCTCACATCACTGCGCCGCGTTCATCTGGAGGGGATGCTGGTTACGCGCTTTACCTAAAGCCCATATCGCAGCGTGGTGCGACCACCGAGGCGACACAGATGCTAGACGAAATTGCCAATGCCGACATAGGCAGAGGTCGGGCTGCGTTATTGATCGAAGATGATCCCGCCATGCTGGAGTTGATCACGAGCCAGCTTGAACTGTTTGGCTTCGCGGTGATCGGCCATACTTCTGGCGAGCAGGGCTGCGAATACTGGCGTGCGCACGTCTCAGAATTCGCGCTGATCATCATAGACGAGAATCTGCCAGGCGTACGCGGCAGCGTTCTGGCCGCGCGTGTGCGCGACATGGTTGCGGACCTACCCGTGCTGATCATATCGGGTTTCTACAGTCATGCTACGGACATTGACATCGAGAAACTGCTCCCGGCTGCTTTCCTGGCCAAGCCGTTCACGATCAGCGACCTTGAAAAAACACTTGGTTTATTGCTCCCGCCCAGGCCGGATAGCGTCGGTCAGAACACGTGAACTCCGGCTGCGGAACAAGCATGTCCAGTGTTCCGTTATTGTCGCGCCCCGGAGCATCTGCCGCGATGCCCAAGCTGGCCAAGTTCGGTGGACAAAGAATCAATTTGTTTGAGCGCATCCGAAGTTGCGCACAACCAAAGCAATTGGATCCAAGATGGATAACGGCGCGTTAAGGTCATTGCTCCACTTTCTGGTCGCAGATCTACAGGATGTTGGTGTGCTCTGTTGGGGCGCCAACGACCAGAAAATCATCCTGTGCGATGGCTTCTCGGAAATTCCGGGAATGGACCGATCTGCTCAACCGGGCCATTACGTCAACGATTTCTGGAATCAGATGCGTGCTGTATTCGTCAGCGACCCTGGAAACCTTGCTGATCTCTGTGAAGTAGGTAAGGCCCATGTACAGGTGCGACCGGCTGACTCGAGCGTAGAAGGCTATAGCGTCGAGCTTTCGTGTCATCGGTGGGAGCCTGGCGACGCGTGGCTGTTGCTTGCTAAGCGTCCAGGCTGCAATCCGAAAGAAGTTTCAGCGCTGGATGACGATGGCGACGTCTTGGATGGTGTGTTGCGACAACTTCCGGTGGCGCTTGCTGTGTTGGATCTGAACAGGCGCATAGTGCGCGTGAGCGATGCTGCGTGCGAGATCGTTGGCCGAAAGCGAAGCGAATTGATCGGCCAGACCACCCGGATTCTGTATGCGGACGAGCACGAGTTTGATCGTCTGGGCCGGGTGCTCTACCCGGTGAAGAAGATACCGGTGGTCGCCCGCGCAAGGCACAGCGACGGAAGCTTGCGCGATGTCGAGATCACGATGGCGCAGTTGGTGAATCACGAAGGTTTGCATGTCGGTTACATCGCAGCGATTCGGGACATGACATATCTGAACACCTTGAACGAACAGCTGCATCGTTACCAGCAGATCGTTGAGCAGTCTCCGGACGGGATACTCGTGACCGACGAGAATTTCCTGGTGACGTATCTCAACCCGAGATTCGAGGAATTGTTCGGCTGGTCATTGAGTGAACTGCAAGGGAAAACGCCGGATCGCCTGAATGCCGAGTTGGATGCAGCGTCGCGGCAGCAACATGTCTATGAAGAGTTGAAGGCGGGCCGCTCTGTGTTCACTGAACGCGCATTGAACCAGCGCAAGGACGGTAGCCAGTTCCATTGCCAATATTGGGTGTCGCCATTGTGCTCCGAGGATGGCCGTACAGTCGGCTATGTCGGGTCGCAGCGCGATGTCTCGAAGCAGGTGGCGGCCACGCAGGCCTTGGCGGAAAGCGAGGCCTGGAACCGTCGAATCATCGAGACCGCGATGGAGGGTATATGGGTGCTGGATGCGGATGCTATTACGCTATCGGTGAACCCACGCGTCCTGGAGATGCTGGGTTATGACGAACAGGAACTGGTCGGCAAGTCACTTTTCCGGTTCATGCGCGAGGATCGTGTCGAGTCGGCGAAGGCCGCATTCGCACGTCATCGGCAAGGTGAAAAGTTCATGGCCGAAACGGCTTTTCGTCGAAAAGATGGCACAGCCATCGACGTGATCGTTTCGGCAACCCCGATGTTCGACGAGGAGGGAAATTTTCACGGTGCCTTCGGAATGCTTACCGATATCACCGATCGTTTGACAGAGGAAAAAGCGCGTCTGGCTTTGTTTGAGAGGCAGAGTGTTTTGCTCGATCACCTACCGGCGCTCGTGATTTTCAAAGATCTGCAGAACAATATTCTCTTGGCGACTGAGAGTGTAGCTCGCGCAAGCGGGATGACCCGACCGCAAATCGAGGGGCGGCATTCCTCTGAGATTTATCCCGACCTGGCTGATCGTTACTATGCGGATGACCGTGAGGTCATTCGAAGCGGAAAAGCAAAGCGTGGAATTATCGAACCGTTGACCTCTGTGAACGGGGAAACCCGCTGGTTGAGAACGGACAAGGTGCCCTACTTCGATGAGCAAGGTGCGATTGCGGGAATCGTAGTGTTTGCGGTCGACATCACTGAGCTTAAGGCGGCCGAAAGAGCGCTCGCTGAGAGCGAGCGTCGGTTTCGTACACTCTACGAGCTTATTCCCCAGGGCGTGGTCATCCATGCCAACGATGGTCGGATTGTGGCCGCCAATCCCGCAGCTTGCCGTATCCTTGGTTTGGCTCATGACCAGATCCTTGGCTTGACCTCGTCTTCACCGACCTGGCGCTGTGTCTATGAAGATGGACGCGACTTCCCAGGCGAAGAACATCCCGCGATGCAGGTGCTTCGCAGCAATACATCAGTGAAAGGGGTGTTGATGGGGGTCGAGAAGGCTGATCAGAACGATCGGGCATGGATACTCATTGACGCCGAACCGCTAACCTATCAGTCAACGGGCGAACGGGAAGGCGTGTTCGCGATCTTCACCGATGTCACCGAGGCCAGGCAGATGCAACAGGCCTTGTTGCAAAGCCAGAAGATGGAGGCAATTGGTCAGCTCTCCGGCGGAATCGCTCATGACTTCAACAACATACTCGGCAGTGTTCTTGGGTTCTGCGAACTTGCCCAACTGCAGTTGGGGGGGCGTCATGAGAAAGTTTTTTCTTACCTGGGTCAGATTGAGGCCTCTGCACTCAAAGCGCGGGACCTGATCCGACAGCTACTCGTGTTCAGCCGAGGTGAAGCTCATGAGGCCAAACCACCCCAGCCACTGGGAAAGATGGTCAATGATGCTCTTGAACTTCTTCGTCCGTTGCTGTCACCGACTATCGAGTTGGGTTTGAGTCTGCCAGAGCTGTCTCCGGTTGTTTCAGTCGATCCGCTGCATATACAGCAGATTCTTCTCAATCTGGGTACGAATGCGAACGACGCGATGCATGGTAGAGGGGTAATGCGAATTCGCGTAGATGAGTCCCCGGAGACGGGGTGCGTATGCGCCGTTTGCGGAGAGCGGATAGAAGGCCGGTGGGTGAGTCTGCAGATTTGTGATTCGGGTGGCGGTATCGATCCGGAGATTCGCAGCCGAATTTTTCACCCCTTCTTTTCCACCAAGCCGGTGGGCCTTGGTTCGGGAATGGGTCTGGCGGTCGTGGCGGGCCTGATGCGAAGCTATGGGGGTCATGCCGTTGTCCACTCGGATCCCGGCAATGGGAGCTGTTTCAGTTTGTATTTTCGGCCATGTGATTCTTGCTAGATGGGTAGCCGCGCATTCTGACCTGACCGCGTGGAGTCGATGGTGTTCAAGGAGGGATTTGAACTCTCGGGGAATGTCTTCCTGGCGCCTGTTCAGGTCAAGGGCGGAGTCGTATTTTCGCTTGATTGCAGTCGCTGGAAATTCTTTAGCTGACTTTGCCGCCTGGACGTCTGCTGGTAAACCAGGTCTCTTCAGGCCCCCTATATCCACGCTTATGGTCTGGTGAAGGATGAGTCAGGCCTTGCACTCGTCGCCAGTGGCCGTGCGCTGGCCGGATTTCGGGGTACATCGTGTCACTCAGTCAGTGTCGACAACTTCGGCGGCTACCGACAACAGTTTCGAACTGAGCTTGATCGATCCGCGCCGGGCTGCTCCCAAGTCGATCGCGAAGCGCAGCTTGCTGCCTTGGATGAACAGCCTCATCACCGCACCGGGCTGGTTGAAGGTAGTGATCGTCAGTACCGGCAACCCGGTATCGCAGCGCTCCGCGTTGTCGCGCGAATCGAGCAGCGCCACCTGGCAGCCTTCCAGGCCCTGTTCCGGGAGTTTGCGCACCTGTACGCTTCTCCCAACGGCTTTTCGGCCATGCAGCGAGTGCATCGCGGTGGCCAGTTCGCCTTCGGCATCGGTGCAGATCACGAGTGCGTCATCGGCCGTAAATGCGCTGTCTGGCCATTCGGTGAACTTGGTGAAGTTGTAGACATAGGCCGCCTTGACCGCCTCTTCGCTGGCGCCAGGTGGAGCGGCGAGCGCCGGCGCGACCAGCCCCAGGCCGAGCCACAGGCTCAAGGCCCAACCTGGTCCCAGGCGCGACCACACGCTTCCGGTCGGGTACATGCCCGGTCCGGTTTGCCGGCGATGATTGAAACACGATAACGGCATCGTCAGGGCGGCTTTCAGAAATCCACTTTCAGGTAGCCATGAACGCTGCGTTCGATCTCGGTACGCAGTGTGAACAGCTCCTGGACGAATTCGGGGTGGCTGGAATCGAGCAGGTTGCGGCCGACCAGCGACAACTCGACATCCGCCCGGGGGCGCCAGGTCAGCTGCAGGTCGGCCTCGGTGTAGGCGGGGATGTATTCGGCGCTGTCACCGTTGGCCTGTAGGCCGAACAGGCGGTCAACGTAGCGCAACCACAGGTTGGCTTCGATCGTACTGGTCAGCTCGAGGCTGGCGCGCAGTGATAGCTGATGTTGCGGCAGGCTGCCTTCGGTTACGTCGACGTCCGGCACCCGTTCGCTGTGGTCAAACACGCGCTGGTGGCTGTAGGCGAGTTGGAAGTGCGCGGCGTCGCTGGGACGCCAGTCGACGGCCAGTTCAATACCCCAGGCCTCACCCCACAGCCCGTTGGTGAATTGCATGATCTGTACCGCATGCATCGGTGGCCCGGGATTGATGACCAAGCCGAGTGGGGCGATCAATCGGCCATTGTCATACTCGTTGTAGTAGGCGGCCACGTCGACTGACAGGGACTCAGAGGCCGCAAAGCGCCAGCCGAGTTCGTACGCCAGTGTGTTCTCGCTGGCGTCGAAGTCGGACTGTGTGACGGTCACGTTGACTGGCAACGGGCCGGGAACTGGCAGCGCCGGTGGGAAGGTCACCAGCGGCAGGATCGACACCTGCTCGGCGACCGAAGGGGTGCGCACCGCGCGCGACACCGCCGCCCAGAAGGTCTGGTCGGGCGTTGGTGCAAAGCTCACCCGCGCCGAGGGTTGCAGCTCTAAGCCGGTGAAGTCGTTGTGCTCCAGCTTGCTGCCCAATGTCAGCGTCCAGCGCTCTGGCACCAGCGAGATGGTGTCCTGCACGAATGCGCTGAACAAAGAGAGTTCGTGGTTGAGCTCAGTGGCCTGAAGGGTTCGGGGATCGTCCAGCTCCATGTCGACATGGCGGTACCCGAGCCCCCAAACCACGTCGTGGCCCTCGGCCGGACTGAAGCGGTGTTGCAGGTCGAGGTCCCAGGTCCATGTCGACTGCTCGACATAAAGGTCGTTGCGCTGGTAGTAGTCGGCATAAGCCTGGATCTGCCACTCTTCGTCATTGGCCAGAGTGCGTGTCCAGCGACCGAGCAGGTTGCCACCCGAGACCGAGGCATGGTCGAGCGTCACGCTCTGGTAGGGTGGGACCAGGATCGGGCGGGCGACGTTTTTGTCGATATTCTGCCGGTACAGGTCGCCCTGAACGGTCACCCGATTTAGGGTATCGGCCGCATGATCGATGCGGAAGCCGCCGTGCAGACGATTCCAGTCGTCGCCTGCGTCGTCGCCACTGGCAAATGCGAACTCGTCCACCTGGCTGAACTGGATGTAGACACGTGCGTCGCTGTCAGGGCCGATGGTGAAACCATGTCGCAGCCCGCCGAATGCGCGCTCGTGGGTGCCGGCCCCCGCTACCAGTGAGGTGCCCAGGGTGTCCGCGGCGGTCTTGGTGATGATATTGATAACGCCGTTGGCGGCATTCGCCCCCCACAGGGTCGCGCCTGGACCGCGGATCACCTCGATGCGTTCGATGTCGTCAAGGAAGGTGTCCTGCGACTCCCAGTACACGCCGGAGTACAGCGGCGAATAGATCGAGCGGCCATCCATCAACACCAGCAGCCGGTTTGCGAAGCGTCCGTTGAATCCGCGCGCCGTGACCGCCCACTTGTTGGCGTCTATCTGTGCAACCTGCACGCCGGGCACCATGCGCAACGCATCGGGTATCGAGCGTACGCCGCTGCGTCGCAGGTCGTCGTTCGAGATCACGAACACGGCCGCGGGTGCATCCTGCAAGCGTTCGGCTTTTTTGCTGACGGATGTGATCTCGATATTCAGCAATTCGTCGAAACTGAGTTCGACCAGCTGGCCGGCGTCCAGTGCTGCCGTGCTCTCTCCGGCGATCGTGGTCACAGGTGCCGCCAGGCTGCCGACCACCGTGACCGATGCCGCGAGAACCGCGTTGGAAATTGTCTTGCGCATGCCGCGCTCCCCGAATCCAGGAAAAGAAGAACGTGCTCACCGCCAGCTACTTCACTGGGCAGCTGATCCCGGTAACGGTCTGGGAATGTGTTTCTTTAGGGTGCTGGCCGTGGCACGGCAGTGGCGTGGGCGGTGTCTGGAAAAGAAAAACCCCGGCAACCTGGCCGGGGTTCACTGGCGATTCGATGCGCCTTCAGCGCACCGAGACGCAGCTGCTCATCGTCAGGCGTTGACCTTGTCTTTCAACGCCTTGAGAGCGGTCACACGAACGACGGTCGATGCCGGCTTGGCCGCAATCTTCATTGCTTCGCCGGTCGCTGGGTTGCGGCCCATGCGTGCCTTGCGTGCAGGCTTCTTGACGCGGCGAATCTTGACACCGGTATCCGGGATCGTGAATTCGCCGGATCCGCGACGCTTGATGTGTCCCTCGAACATGTTGCCGAGCGCCGAAAGCACATTGCCGATGTCTTTCTTGGACAGCTCGGTTGCCTCGGCGAGGGCGGTGATGATCTGGGTCTTGGTTTGCTTGGTAGGGATGGCTTTTACGGCCGGTGCAGCCGCTGCTGCCTTCTTGGCTGCCGCTTTTTTCGCAGCCTTCTTTTTCACTGCCATGTCGACTCCTGCTTGTAAGGTGGTGGAAACCGCAGAAAACATAGCATAGAAATTATCCTGTAATGTACAGAAATCCTTTGTTTCAAGCGCTCAATCGCAAAAAAAATCGCGCGCTTGTGCTATCGATGTCAGGTCGGATACCCGGGAGGAGATTGCCGTGATACGCGTGATTCTGAAAGCTGTGCTGCTGACCTCGCTGCTGCAGTCGGTTGCCGGTGCGGCACGAGTCGGTGAGATCGAGGTACCGGAACAGGTCACGATCGATGGATTCGATGCGCCGCTGCAGCTCAACGGTGCCGGCATACGCAAGAAGTTTTTCATCAGTGTCTACGTCGGCGCACTGTACCTGCCGCAGCCGCAGCGTGGAGTCGGACAGCTATTGCAGTCGCCCCCTGCCAATCGCGTGCTGATGCATTTCGTTTACAGCACCGTGGCCAAGCGCAAAGTCGACGCCACTTGGCGTGAAGGATTTGTGCTGAATCTCGATGAGGCGACTCGCGCTGCGCTGGCTCCACGCCTGGAACGCTTCGTCGACCTCTTCACCGATCTTCGCGAGGGCGACCGGGTGTGGCTCGATTTCGTACCCGGCCGGGGCACCCGGGTTTCGATCAACGGTCAGGCCAGAGGGCTGGTTGAGGGTGACGATTTCAACGCGGCGCTGCTGTCGATCTGGCTCGGTAGGGAGCCGGTCAGCGATACGCTCAAGAACGCCATGCTTGGGGTCGATACCCACTGAAATGGCGCACCGTAGGTACCGAGATCGGAGACCGGCCGCCACCCCAATGGGCAGGCACGGCGCGTCGGGCGCGCCGGCCTTTCACCTGTCGGCATCTGCCCGGCAGCGGATTTACGAGACTAATGGATAACCCGGCGCGCATGTCATCAGCAGCCTCGAACGAGGAAAGGCAAAGCCTGCAGGCGCTTGTGCCCCTGCATACCCTCAGCGATGAGGCCTTCGACGAACTGTTCGCCCAGGTCGATGTCGAGTCGGTGCGCAAGGGAGAGATGCTGTTCAACCAGGGTGACACGGATCACCAGCACGTGTACCTGGTCTCGGGACGGGTCGCATTGCTCAATGACCGGACGGTCGTCGAGCGGATCGAGGCCGGCTCCGACACCGCGCGCTTCCCCCTGGCGCACCAGTTGCCGCGCAATTTTTCGGCACGCACCGAATCCAAAGCGCGCGTGATCCGGATCGACAGCCGTCTGCTCAGCGACCTGCTGGCGCGCTCACAGACGATCGACTACCAGGTCTCGGATTTCGAAGAGGCAACCGACGATGACTGGATGAGCCTGTTGCTGCAGTCTCGCATCCTGCAGCAGGTGCCGGCATCGAACATCCAGCGCGTCATGATGAGCGTCGAGCAGGTCGAAGTCGAAAAGGACGAGGACCTGATCCGCCAGGGCGACTCCGGTGATTACTACTACATGCTGACCAGCGGCCGTGCCGTGGTCCGGCGTGACAGTGGCGATGGCAAGGGTCCCAAGGAGTTGGCGACACTCGGCCCCGGCGATGCGTTCGGCGAAGAAGCACTGTTGTCGGATAATCCACGCAACTCCAGCGTCACCATGCTCAATGACGGCATGGTGCTGCGCCTGAGCAAGGAAAACTTCCTGCAGCTGATCCAGAACCCGCTGCTGGAACAGCTCAGTCCGGCTGCTGCTCAGGCCAAGGTCGACCAGGGTGCGATCTGGCTGGACCTGCGCCCGGTCAGCGACTATGACGTCGCGCACCTCGATGGCGCTGTCAATTTTCCTTTCGAATCGCTGCGCTACCAGGCTTCCAGCCTGTCGCCGGAAAGGCACTACGTGGTCTACAGCAGCACGGTGGCGCGTGCGATGGCCGGCGCCTTCCTGCTCACCGAGCGCGATTTCGACATCTCGGTACTGGATGCAGGTTACGAACCGGGCATGGACATGCAGGCCGTTGCACAACCGACGCCGGCCGTGGCAGAGGTGTCCGCGGAGCCGGACGTCGCCGACGAGGCATCGGTCGAGCGGATCCGTGCCGCGGAGGAGCGCGCACGCGAGCTCGAGGCCCAGCTGAAAGAGGCTCAGCGTGGCCAGGAGGACGCAGTCGCCGAACGCGATCTGCATCTCGGCCAGGTGCGCGAGGCGATCGACCAGGCGAAACGCAAGCTGGTCGAGACCGAGGAGCAGAAGCGCGAGGCGCTGGCAGCGCAGGAGCGCGCCTACAGCGACATGGAGCAGCTGACCGGGAACCTGGAACAGCTGCAGAACGAGCGTGCGTCGCTGATCGAACGGATGTCCGAGATCAAAGGTCTCGACAAGCAGCTGCAGGATCGTCTGGCCAAGGCCGAACGCGAGCTGATCCGCGAGCGTGAGCTGGCCGAGTCGGCCAGTCACAGCCTGGAGGAGCTGACTGCACGCTTGAACGAGGAGATTGCGCGCCGTGATGAGGAGCGTCAGCGGCATGCACTCGAGCGTGGTGAACTCAAGGAAGACGTCACCGCACTGCGGATGGACCTGGAGCTGGCCAACGCAGATCTCGAGGAGATGCGCGAACAGCTGAGCGCGCGCGACACCGATTCGGTCGACCCGTCCGAGCACCAGGCACTGCTGCAGGCGCAAGAGGATCTGCAGCAGCAGCTGGCCGAGGCAAAGGCGGAAGCAGAGCGTGACGCTGCCCGGTTGGCAGACGTCGAGGCGGAACATCAGCAGGCTCAGGAAGCACTGCAACAATTGCGTTCGGAGCACGATTTGCTGCAGGCGGAATCCGCCGATCGCGAGCGCGCAGCCAACGAGTCGGCAGGTCGCCTGCAGGCGGAGCTGGAGCAACTGCGCGCGGAGTTGACGGCTGCCCAGGCGGCCGTCTCCGATGCAGAGTCTGTGGCGGCTGAAGCGCGCGAGGCGCGCGATGTGCTGCGCAGCGAGCACGATGCCCTGCAGGCCTATATCGTCTCCGGAGACCGCGATGCCACGGCCGCGCTGGACCAGGCCCAGGCACGCGTGGCCGAACTGGAATCACGGCTGGCCGACATCCAGGCGGAGCAGGCCGGGGCGAACACCGAACTTGAACGGCTGCGCGGCCAGGTCGAAGAATCCGATGGCGAACGTGAACGGCTGAGCACTGAACTCGAAGCCGCGACGTCGCGCGTGGCCGAACTGGAACAGCAGCAGGCCGATTCGGCAGCCGTTGCGCAAGATCTGGAAGAGACGGCTGCAGCGCGCACGGCAGCCGAAGACGGGCAGCGCCAGGCCGAGCAGAAGGCGACGGCGCTGGACGAGGAGTTGCGTGCGGCGCAGGCCCGCGCGGCAGAGCTCGACACGCGGATCGCACAGCTCGAATCGAAGGCAGCAGGGGACGCCGATGCGTACGCAGCGCTGCAGTCACAATTGGCTGAAGCCGACCAGAAGCTGCAGGCGCTGCAGATCACGCTCGATACCGAGCGTGCGGCGATGGCCGGCGAAAGCGAACGTGCGCTGACGCTCGAAGCGAAGGTCGCGGAGCTGGAGCAGACCCTGGCCGAACAGCAGTCGGCGGCCGCCGCCGACGGTGCCGCTGATGCTGATCTGCAGGCTGAACTGGACGAGCTGAAGCGCCGTTTCGAAGAACGCGGGCTGGCGCTGCAGGCGGCGCAGGAACAACAGGCAGAACTGATCGAGGCGTTGAATTCCGCGAGTTCCGAGCGTGAATCACTGCAGCTGGCGGTATCCGATCGCGACGACGAACAGGCGCGCCTGGTGGATCTGGAAAACCAGGTCGCCGATGCCTTGCAGCGTCAACAGCGTGAATTGCTCAAACACGAGCAGGAACAGCACCGGTTGCAGGAAGAGCTGGAAGCGGCTGGCGACCGTCGGCGTGCCCTGGAAGAAGAGGTCGAGCGTCTCACCGAACTGGTCGAGATGGATGATGATGCGGCCGAGGCTGCATTGCGCGCGGAACACGATGCCCTCAAGGAACAGCTGGCGCTACGTGAGAGCGAAGTCGCACAGCTGCGTGGCGTGATGGAAGAATACGTCGAGCAGCTGCAGGCTGGCTCAGCCGGTGAGGATGCCGGGGAGCTGCAGGCACTGCGTACCGAGCTCGAAATGGTGCGCGAGCAGGCGATCCGCGATGTCGCCCAGATGCGCGAGCAGCTGGCCGCCGCCGATATCCAGAAGCGGCGCCTGCAGCAGGCGGATGGCCGCGAAGCCATTTCTCACGAAGCAATGCGGCAGAAGATCGAGGCCCTGGAGGCATCGCTGGGCGAGCGCCAGCGCGATCTTGCACAGGCCGAGCATGCGCAGCAGATGCTCGAGGACGAGCTCGAGGATGCGAATCGCAAGCTCGACGCGATGCAACGCGACATGGACAAAGCGCAGGCCGATGTCGAGGAGGCGATGCTGACCCGGCGCGAGGCTGAGACCGCGCGCGAACAACTCCAGCAGGCCCTGCAGGAGCTGCAGAACGGCGAGGGCGTGCGCGATCAGGACCTGCGTGATGCTCGGCTGCAGGCCGTTGGCAGCCCGATCGGTATCGACAATGTGTCAGGCGGGCGAGGTTGGCGTACTCTGCTGATCGGCGCTGGATTCACCCTCGCGGCGCTCGAAGCGACCAGTTTCGCGACCGGTAATGGTGAACTTTTCTCTTTGTTGCTGCGGCTTGGCGGGCAGTAGGGAAGCAGACGTGATTGCCTTGGGTGCACTCGATGGGCTGGCCGATCCAGGCAGCCGTGGTTTCGATATCGATGTCGGCATGCAGCAGCCGGCGAGGCTGTTCGTGGTACACAAGGATGGCGTGTTGAGCGCATATCGCAACAGCTGTCCGCATACCGGGGCGCCGCTGGAATGGCAGCCCGATCAGTTCCTCGATCTGGACAACAGCTTCATCCAGTGCGCAATCCATGGCGCGCTGTTCCGTGTCGAAGACGGCTTCTGCCTGCGCGGCCCCTGCACCGGGAGTTCATTGCAGTCGCTACCGGTGCTGGTTCGTGACGGCCAGATCATGCTCGACCTGTCGCTGCAGGAGCTGGCGTCAGAATTCATCGAACCGGTGCGCTGACAGCTGCAACAGCGCGGGATGGATCGCGACCGGCCTGGTCTGCATGGCCTTGGCTGCCTCGGTCACGGTCAACAGGCGCAGCTGCGTTTCCTGCGCGTCGCCGATAGGTCGCACCTGAGCACTTGGCGCAGCGATCGCGTCATCTTCGCAGGCCCTGATTTCACGGCCGTCACGCATATCGAAGTGTGTGATCATGGACTGTCTCCGGTTATCGATGAGGTGAGGCCCGGTCGCATACGTTCTGCCCGTCCTTGAGCAGTTTATCGGCCTGCCCATCCGTGCCTTGAACCCGCTCCACTCCCCGCCGGCTGCGCGCTATGGACTCGGGTTGGGATGGCGCACGTGGATCGCTTCGATGTTCGCCAGCAGGTCTTCGTTCAGATGCAACTCGATGCTGGCCAGGTTACTGCGCAATTGCGCCATGTTCGTGGCACCGATGATGTTGCTGGTCAGAAAGGGCCGGCTGGTCACGTATGCCAGTGCCATCTGGGCCGGGTCGAGGCCGTGCTCATTTGCCAGCGCCACGTATTCGCGCGTGGCCTGCTGCGCCTGCTCGTTCGAATAGCGATCGTAATGGGGGAATCGGGTCAGGCGTGCCCCTGCCGGTCTCGCACCGTCCAGGTACTTGCCCGACAGCACGCCGAAGCCGAGCGGTGAGTAGGCGAGCAGGCCGACCCGTTCGCGATGGCTGATCTCGGCCAAGCCGACCTCGAAGCTGCGGTTGAGCAGGTTGTAAGGATTCTGGATCGAGACCATGCGCGGCAGGCCATGGGTTTCGGCCAGTGCCAGGTAGCGCATCAGGCCCCACGGCGTCTCGTTGGACACGCCGACCTGGCGGATCTTGCCCGCCTGGACCAGGTCGCCCAGCACCTGCAGCGTCTCCAGCAGCGTCACCGGAGGGGAATCGTCGACTGCGCTGTAGCCCAGTCGGCCGAAGAAATTGGTCTGCCGCTCTGGCCAGTGCAACTGATAAAGATCAATGACATCGGTCTGCAGGCGTCGCAGGCTGTGGTCCACGGCGGCGTTGATGTTGCGGCGGTCGAGATGATTGTCGCCGCCGCGGATGTAATCGAGCCAGTCGCCTCCGGGACCCGCGACCTTGGTCGCCAGTACCACCTGGTCGCGGCAGCCGCGCCGGCGCAGCCAGCGACCGATGATGGCCTCGGTGCTGCCCATGGTTTCGGCACGCGGCGGTATCGAGTACATCTCGGCCGTGTCGATGAAGTTGATGCCGGCTGCCAGGGCACTGTCGAGCTGCTCGAAGGCCTCGGCCTCGCTGTTCTGTTCGCCGAAGGTCATGCTGCCCAGGCACAGGGCGCTGACCCGGATCCCGCTGTCACCCAGTTCACGATAGATCATCGGTTAGACTCCGAAACAATCACGGATACCCCAGTAGTCTATGGAATTCTCCGGCACGCTGTTTCCCGCGACCTGGCTCGCAGTGGCCCCTCTGCTGTATGCATGGCTGCTGTGGCGCGCCGTGCGTTGGGCCGATTGGAAGCGGCTCAGGGATCGCGACCAGCAGCATGTGTTTCTCGGTGCCGCGGTGTGCCTGCTGAT
>JAGRHE010000259.1 GCA_020445165.1 Gammaproteobacteria bacterium | reverse complement strand
CGGCTATTTCGACGATGTCACGACCGTGATCCAGGGTGGTGCCTCGTCGGTCACCGCTTTGACCGGCTCGACCGAGGAAGAGCAGTTCGGCTGACAAGCGGACACTGAAGCGCGGACATGGCCTGGATTCGAATCGGCCCATGTCCGCCTGTCCCGTCAAGCGCGATATCTGCCTTTCAGTATCATGGCGGACCTGCTTCCAAAGGGTGTCGGATCACTACCGGCGCCAGTCGGGGATGGTGTTGCAACGCCGCACGCTGCATCATTGGCCGGAGCCCCCGGCCCACTGATCAGTCGTGAGCGTATGACAGAACTCAATGCCCGACGCATTGCCGAAACGATCCTCGATGGCTTCGACCGTCACTACCGGATCTTTCTGGACATCACGGCCGAGGCTCGCTCACGTTTCGAGTCCTGTGACTGGCTGGCACAACGCCAGGCTGCAAGTGACCGCATCAACCTCTACACGCAGCGTGTCAGCGAAGCCACCGAACGCCTGAAGAAGGAGTTTCCGCTCGAGGACGAGGTCGACGAGGAGCTGTGGCGCGAGGTGAAGCTGCGTTACATCGGCCTGCTCTACGAACACAAACAGCCGGAACTGGCCGAGACCTTCTACAACTCGGTGTTCACCTGGCTGTTCCATCGTCGTTACTACAACAACGACAACATATTCGTGCGTCCCGGCCTGTCGACCGAGTATCTCGATGACGACGATCCGGTCTACGACAGCTATTACCCGACGCGCAAGGGGCTGACGCGGTCGGTGCGCGCCATTCTCGAAGCGTTTCCATGCAACCTGCCGTTCGAGAAAATCAACCGCGATGTGCGACGCCTGGTGCAGCATGTGAAAAAGACCCGCATGCCGGGTCTCGAGCTGCGGCGCCATTTCCATCTGCAGGTCCTGCGTGCGCCGTTCTATCGCAGCAAGGCAGCCTACATCGTTGGCCGGGCCATCAATGGCGCCGACGTCATTCCGTTCGTGATCCCGATCCTGAACAACGAGCGCGGTGGCGTCTATGTCGACACTCTGCTGATGGATGGCGATGACATCGCCAACCTGTTCAGCTTCGCGCGCGCCTATTTCATGGTTGAAACGCGAACGCCGGCAGCGGTGGTGAATTTTCTCAACCGGATGTTGCCGACCAAGACCAAGGCCGACCTTTACACGGCCATCGGCCTGCAGAAGCAGGGCAAGAGTGAGTTCTACCGTGGCTTCCTGCATCACCTGGCACATTCGACCGACCAGCTGGAGATCGCTCCGGGTGTGAAGGGGATGGTGATGACGGTGTTCACGATGCCGTCCTATCCCTACGTGTTCAAGGTGATCATTATCAATGACTACTTCCGGCCACCGAAGGAGGTCGACCGGGAAACGGTCAAGCGCAAGTACCAGATCGTCAAGATGCACGATCGCGTCGGGCGCATGGCGGACACGCTGGAATATTCCTATGCGGCGTTTCCGATCGCTCGAATTACCGACGAATTGATGGCCGAGTTGAAGGACAAGTGCGGCAAGAGCCTCGATATCGAAGACGACAAGGTGATCGTTCGGCATTTGTACATCGAGCGCCGTCTCGATCCGCTCAACCTGTATTTCAATTACGCGACTCCGCAGCAGAAAGAGAATGCGGTGATCGGCTTCGGAAATGCCGTGCGCGAAATGGCGGCTGCAAACATTTTCGCCGGTGATCTCTTGTTCAAGAACTTCGGCGTGACGCGGCATGGTCGCGTGATCTTCTACGATTACGACGAGATCGAGTTCATGACGTCAATGAACTTCCGGCGTATTCCGGAACCGCGAACCCCGGAGGACGAAATGGCTGCCGAGCCCTGGTACTCGGTCGCGCCGAATGACGTCTTCCCTGAAGAGTTCGCGAATTTTCTGCTGGTCGACCCCGATATCCGCAAGGCGTTCTACAAGCACCACAGGGATCTTCTCGATGCCGAGACCTGGAAAGCCATTCAGGCAGACATCGAGCAGGGGCTGCAGCGCGATGTGTTCCCGTATTCGGTGGCGAATCGATTCTGCAACATCTATGGCGAGGAGTGATTGATCCGTATGACGTTCAAGACGGCAGACCTTTGTGACGACTATGCTGACAGCGTGCAGATCTGCGAGCCGGGTTTTCTCGCCTTTGGTGGACGGGCGCGGTTCAGTGGCCGGGTGTCGACGATCAAATGCTTCGAAGACATTGACAACTCGCGCGTGCGCGAGGCGGTTGGCGAACCGGGCGAGGGGCGGGTGCTGGTGGTCGACGCCGGTGGTTCGATGCGCTGTGCCATGCTCGGCGACATGCTGGCCGCCAAGGCAGTCGAAAACGGTTGGTCGGGGGTGATCATGTATGGATTGATCCGCGATTCGGCCGATATCGCGGAAATGGACCTGGGGGTTCGCGCCCTGGGTACGCATCCGCTCAAGAGCGTGAAGCAGGGAATCGGCGAACGCGACGTGCCGGTGCGGTTTGCCGGCGTTACATTCGTCCCCGGATCCTATGTTTACGCGGATGAGGACGGGATCGTCTGCAGTGACGAAATGCTGATCGGCGACTAGCTTTAGCGTAGCAGGAGTCAGGATCTGGGCCGCCAGGCTTCGGTCCGGCGGCCGACACAAACGATAAACGAAAGGGGATAAAACGCATGACCAAGCCTGGTACCGTGGTTGACCGTCCGATCGTCGCCCGGGTGGTACACAAGTCGATGGTTGTGGATCAGCCGGGAATCCTGCCGGTGGTGAAGCTGATGCTGAACCTGCAGCCTGGAGGACGTGAGTTCCAGGCTGGCACGGATGTGGCATTCCTGGTGCCCGGTACGCCGGCCGACCGGATCGACGAGGGTCTGCGTCATTACACCATCGAGTCGGTTGGCAAGGTGCCTTTCGAAGACTCGGTCGATCTGACCTTGTACGTGCGTAATCACCGTGGCGGCCCACCGTCGGGAATCGCCCATCTGCTCAGCGGCCTGAGCGTGGGTGACAGCATCGATCTGTACGGTCCGTATCCTTATCCGTTTTATCCGCCAATGGGTTCGCGCAGCAACATGATCATGATCGGCGCGGGCTGTGGCATGGTGCCGTTCCGTTGGCTTGCGCATAAGGTACAGGCACGAAAACTGGACTGGATGGGCAAGGTGTTGATGCTCGAAGGACCCAAGACCGGCCTCGAGCATCTCTACCTGAATGACCCGGTGGCGGACCAGGATCATTATTTCGATCACGCCACGTACCGCGCTTTTGAAGGTCTCAAGACGCGCTATTCGGCAACCGCACTCGATCGTGAGGAGAGCACGGCCGACAACATGGAAGCGATGTGGCGCCTGATGGGCCAGGGCAGCGTCTATGTCTACCTGGCCGGTTATCGCCAGATCGCTGCGGCGCTGGATGTTGCGATGGGCGAATACCTGCGTATTCCCGAACGTTGGCAGGATGCCAAGGCCGCGCTGGTGCGCGACGGCCACTGGCTGGAGTGCCTGTATGACTGAGAGCGCCAGCCGCTCTGTGTATTTCGTGTCCGAAAGCACCGGCATAACGGCCGAGGCTTACGGGCACAGCCTGCTGTCGCAGT
>JAGRHE010000258.1 GCA_020445165.1 Gammaproteobacteria bacterium | reverse complement strand
AGCGCACCCGCTGAGACCGGTTGCACGATGAGCACGGCGCCCAAGACCAACCTGGCAGGCCTGACCAAGAGCGGCATGGAGTCGTTCTTTGTCGGGCTGGGCGCCAAGCCGTTCCACGGCCGCAATGTGCTGAAGTGGATTCACAAGCACGGCGTGACCGATTTCGACGACATGACCGACGTGCCCAAGGCGCTGCGCGAGACCCTGCGCGCGTGCAGCGAGATCGTGCTGCCGCGGATCGTGCTGGCGCAGCCGGCACAGGACGGCACCACCAAGTGGGTGCTGGAACTGGCCGATGGTCAACACATCGAAACGGTACACATCCCGGAGACAGGGCGCAGCACCATCTGCGTTTCGTCCCAGGTCGGTTGCGCGCTCGACTGCTCGTTCTGTTCGACCGCGCAGCAGGGCTTCAACCGCAATCTGGATGTGGCCGAGATCATTGGCCAGGTGTGGCTGGCGGCGCGCGAGATCGGTCGCATGCCAACCAACGTGGTCATGATGGGTATGGGCGAGCCGCTGACCAATTTCGACAATGTCGTGCCGGCGATGGAACTGATGCAGGAAGACCTTGCCTACATGATCTCGAAGTCGCGCGTTACCTTGAGCACCTCGGGCGTGGTGCCGGCGCTGCGTCGTCTGGCCGAGGTCAGCGATGTGAGCCTGGCCGTGTCGCTGCATGCACCGGAGAATGCGCTGCGCGACCAGCTGGTTCCGATCAACCGCAAGTATCCGCTGGAAGAGCTGATACCGGCGTGCAAGGAGTTCATCAGCCGTGATCACCGCCGCAAGGTCACCTGGGAGTACGTGATGCTCGACGGCGTCAACGACTCGATTGCGCATGCCAAGGCACTGATCCGGTTGCTGCAGGGTGTTCCTTCCAAGGTGAACCTGATCCCGTTCAATCCGTTTCCGGGTACCGATTACCGTACGTCACCGACCGAGCGGGTCGAGGCCTTCCGGCAACGCCTGCGTCGTTCCGGCATCATCGCGACCACGCGCAAGACGCGCGGAGACGATATCGACGCCGCCTGCGGGCAGTTGGTTGGCAAGGTGAATGATCGCAGCCGGCGCCAGTTCAAACGTATCCCAGTGGTTGCCGAGGCGTCGCGGTGAGTCGGTCCGGCGTGCGCTGGATTCCGGTTGCGATCGCGCTGGCGCTTGCGGGTTGCCAGCAGCAGGGCGTGCGCAGTGGGCCTGAGGGCACGACCGGCCAGCTTGGTTCGCCGGTCGCCCGGCAGAGCCCGGCCGACATCTACATCGAGTTGTCGGCGGCCTACCTGCAGGAGAAGCGCTTCGACGAGGCGTTCCGCAATGCCCAGAAAGCGGTGATCGTCGACCCGTCCTCGAGCAATGCCTATTACATGCTCGCGCTGGTGCAGCAGAGCCTCGGCCAGCAAAGTGCCGCGGATCAGGCGTTCGCCCGTTCGATCGCTCTCGATTCGCACAACCCGAATGCGCGCAACGCGTATGGCAGTTTCCTGTGCAGCCGCGGACAGATGGACGAAGCCGACGCGCAGTTCCGTCAGGCACTGAGCAACCCGCTTTACGCGACACCCTGGACGTCATGGCACAATGCCGGTGCCTGCCATGAAACCGCTGGCGACACGCAGGCGGCCGAACGCGATTATCGCGCAGCGTTGCAGGTGAATCCGCGTTTTGCGCCGAGTCTGCTCGGGATGGCACGATTGAGCCTGGCAAACGACAATCCCCTTTCGGCACGTGCCTATCTGCAGCGCTATGCCGAAGTGGCCGAACACACCGCAGAAAGCCTTTGGTTGGGGGTGCGCACCGAGAATCAACTCGGTGACCACGACCAGATGGCAACATACAGCCTGAAGCTTCGTGCGAAATTTCCGGACTCGGACGAAGCCGGGTACCTAAAATCGATAGAGTGAGTCATGAGCGCTGCGATGTCCGATCAATCCACCAATAACGTGGCCGAGTTCTTCTCTCCGGGGCCTGGTGAGCGTCTTCGGGCTGCGCGCCTTTCCATGGGATTCGATCTGGCCAAGATTGCCAGCGAACTGCATCTGACCACGCCGGTGGTGGAGGCTCTCGAAGCCGACGATTTCTCAGAGATCGGCGCGCGGGTCTTCGTGCGCGGATACCTGCGCAACTACGCCCGCATCGTTGGCATGCCGGTCGAATCGATCCTGCGTCAGTTCGACGAGAAATGGCCGGACGATGGCGTGCGCAAGACCATGTTGCGCCAGTCGCCGACCCTGCCGGCCGATGTCGGTCCGGGCCGTGGCATGGCGGGTGCCATCACATGGCTGATCCTGATCGGTGTCGTGGTCCTGTTCCTGGTCTGGTGGCGCGGCTACCTGGACGGCATCGTGCCTGAGCAGATGCGCTCGTCGGTGACCGGCGATGGCGGGTCACCGGAAAGCGCGCAAGTGGCTTCGAGTGTCCTGCCACCGGCGATCGGCGATGACGAGCCGGTGCTGGCGGATGGCAGCCTGCGCCTGCCGGCGCCGCCATCCGACCTGCCAATCGGTGACAATGGCGGTCTGGCCGTGACCGGATCGGCTGACCTGCCGCCCGACGAGCCGTTGAGCGAAGCGTCGGAAGACCAGCTGACACTGCTGCAACCGGATCCGGCAGAACTGCCGGCGGCATCTGAGAGTGCGGCCGCCCAGGCTCCCGCCACGGCAGCGTCAGCAGGTGCAACGCAGGAAGTACCAGCTGCCGCAGACGGTCAGCAGCAGATCGTGATGACCTTCTCCGGGCCCTGCTGGGTCGATGTGCGTGACAGCGAGCGCAAATTCAAGCTGTTCGGCGAGATGCCCAAGGGCGAGCGCAAGGTGTTGGGAGGCAAGCCGCCGTACAAGGTGGTGATCGGCAATGCCAGCGCAGTGGAGATCCTGGTCGATGGCAAGCCTTTCGACCTCGGACCCTATGCCAAGGGCAATGTTGCCCGGTTCACGCTTGATCCCTAGGTAGGGGCCGCAGGTTCCGATGTACCGGTCCCGCGAGGCGGGACCTCGATTTTTCCGCCGGGTGCGACCCGCACTGTAGATTTCGATGGCTAAGAACATTCAGGCTATTCGCGGCATGCGTGACGTGCTGCCCGACCAGACGCCACTCTGGCAGTTTCTTGAGAGCCGCGTCGGCGGCGTCCTGGCGGCCTACGGCTACCGCGAGATTCGCATGCCGATCGTTGAACAGACGGAGCTGTTCAAGCGCTCGATCGGTGAAGTCACCGACATCGTCGAAAAAGAGATGTACACCTTCGATGACCGCAACGGAGACAGCCTGACCCTGCGTCCCGAGGGCACCGCCGGTTGTGTTCGCGCCGCGATGGAGAATGGCTTGCTGCACAACCAGACGCAGCGGCTGTGGTACCAGGGGCCGATGTTTCGCCACGAGCGTCCGCAGAAGGGGCGCTATCGCCAGTTCCACCAGATCGGCGTCGAGACCTTCGGCATGTCCGGCCCTGACATCGACGCCGAGCTGATCCTGATCACGGCGCGCATCTGGCGGGCCCTGGGCATCCAGGACCTCGAACTGCAATTGAACACGCTGGGTACGGCAGAGGAGCGCGCCGCTTATCGTGAGCAGCTGGTCGCTTACCT
>JAGRHE010000257.1 GCA_020445165.1 Gammaproteobacteria bacterium | reverse complement strand
TGCTGTCGAGTTGGCCGTACTGCAGCGAAAATCCAATATCGGTGGGGATCGTCGCGTCGGTGAGACTGTAGATGCCGCGCACGTTGAACTGGTTGCGCTCCTCGTAGCCGTTGCCGCTCTCGTTGACGATATCGTAGGAGTAACGGGCGCTGTCCTTGCTTGCCCCGGCCCAGGTACCCTCGTCCGAATAATAGTAGGCGACATCGAATGTCCAGTTACCCAGTGGACGGGTGTACTTGATGCCGAGGTCCATGTCATCGGACAGGCCGACGTAGTAGTGCTGGTCGAAGAACCAGCTTTGCGAGACGCCGTACGCCCCCGGCCCGAACGGGACACGGTTGACGCCAACCTGGACCTGGCCGCCGTCGTCGAAGTCGTAACCCAGCCAACCGGTGTGCAACATGTGGTAACCGTTGTAGAAGCGGTATTCGGCCTTGGCCAGGAAATCGTCGTTGGTGTAGTCGAGGTTGATGCGAAAGGTGTCGAGTGACATGTTGCCGTCATCGCCCTCGGCGCGCGATGGGGCTCCGGTCTTTGCGCCGTAGTCGCCGAAGGCATAGTTGGCGCGGATGGCCCCACCAATGTCGAGCGTGCCGCCCAAGCCATCTTTGATGGAGATTTTCTTCGGCCCCAGATCATTGGCCCCGGCAACCCTGGTCTTCAGGCGGTCGAGTTCGGTTTGCGTGACTTGTCCATTCTGTTTTTCCTGTGCCAGTTCAGCCTTCGCTGCAGCCAGCTGTCTTTCGAGGTCGGCGATCCGCGCTTCGAGTTCGGTCGGTTGTTGTCCTGCCGCCTGGCTGGCAGCAGGTATTGACACTGCCGCGGTCAGCACCAGTGAGTGGACGAGCCGGCGGTTAAGGGAATCATTGAACATCGAAGGTCTCCTGCGGGTAGTGAAGGTGGGAAGGGCGGGCGTCATGGGTTCGACCTGTTCAGCGCGACGTGTCAGGGCTGTGAGGCGCCGCTTCGGCGGCTGGTGATAACCAATTGGGTGACATGGTCAGAGGCATATTGGACGGCGGTTATTGCTTAGAACAGATAGTATTGTTTGTGCGCACAAGGATCGGTGCGCCACGGATAATGCGGAAAAAACCGCATGTTTGGCCGTTGTCATGGTCTTCGTAGTTGTTTAGAGTACGAAGGAAAAAGCCATCACACTTCTAATTCCACTGACTTCCCTGTCCGTTACCGACCAGCGCGTTGTGGCTTGAGACAGCCACGAATCTCCTCTTTCGGCGCACCGGCGCACTGGCGGCCCGCTGCAAATTGCATCTCATCGCCAGCGAACGGACGTCGTCGGGTTAGACACTCGGAGGACTCGCATGCCAGACCGCTACGACACCGACTACGAAATCGGCCAGGACAACATCCGGACCTGGGGAATGGACATCCACAACCCGGTATTCCTGATCTCGGCATTGTTGGTAATGGTGTTCGTGGTGGGGACCATCATGTTTCCGGAAGGAGCCAAGGAGGCTTTCGATGGATCCAAGGGTTGGTCGATCGATAACTTCGACTGGTTGTTTCTGGTTGCCGGCAACATCTTCGTTCTGTTCTGTATCGCGCTGATCTTCCTTCCGGTGGGTGGCATCCGGCTTGGAGGCGTCGATGCACGACCGGAGTTTTCGACGCTGTCGTGGTTCGCGATGCTGTTCGCGGCCGGCATGGGTATCGGCCTGATGTTCTGGAGCGTTGCCGAGCCGACTGCGTATTACACCGGTTGGTATGGCACACCGCTGGACGTCGCCAAGAACACGCCGGCGGCAAAAGAGCTGGCGATGGGGGCGACGATGTTCCACTGGGGCTTCCACCCGTGGGCGATCTATGCGGTCGTCGCCCTGTCGCTGGCGTTCTTCACCTATAACAAGGGACTGCCACTGACCATCCGTTCGGCTTTCTTCCCCTTCATCAAGGACCGCTCGTGGGGTTGGTTTGGCCACCTGATCGACATCGTCGCGGTGATGGCGACGATCTTCGGCCTGGCGACCTCGCTCGGTTTTGGTGCCCAGCAGGCCGCTGGCGGACTCAACTATCTGTTCGACATCCCGAACACCATCAACACCCAGATCGGCATCATCATTGCCGTAACGATGGTCGCGATCATGTCAGTCGTCCGCGGATTGGACGGCGGCGTCAAACTGCTGAGCAACATCAACATGGGCCTGGCCCTGCTGCTGTTGCTGTTCGTGATCCTGCTTGGTCACGGCCTCGGCATCTTCAACGGCGTGTTTCAGACCACGGCGGCGTATCTCGACAACGTGATCCCGCTCAGTAACTGGATCGGCCGCGAAGACGAGACCTTCTATCACGGCTGGACGGTGTTCTACTGGGCTTGGTGGATCTCGTGGTCGCCGTTCGTCGGCATGTTCATCGCGCGCGTGTCCAAGGGACGAACAGTGCGTGAGTTCATCGTTGCCGTGTTGCTGATTCCAACGGTGGTCACCATCGTATGGATGACTGCATTCGGTGGCGGCGGCCTGGACCAGGTCACTACCGGTGTCGGTCAACTCGCCAACGGTATCTCCGATGCATCACTGGCCCTGTTCCAGATGCTCGAGAACCTGCCGCTGGCCGCGGTGACATCGTTCATCGGCATCGTGCTGGTGCTGGTGTTCTTCATCACGTCTTCCGATTCCGGCTCGCTCGTTATCGACAGCATCACGGCCGGCGGCAAGCTGGACGCGCCGGTGCCGCAACGCATCTTTTGGGCGACGATGGAAGGTCTGATCGCCGGTGCGTTGTTGTTCGGCGGCGGCGCCGACGCCCTGGGTGCGCTGCAGGCCGCCGCGATCACGGTCGGCCTGCCGTTCACGCTGGTGCTGCTGGCGATGTGTGTCGCGCTCTACCTGGGGCTCAGCCATGAGCGACGTTTCGTCGTGAAGGCCGGTTCCTGAGGATGCGCACGATGCCCGTCAAAGCAGCCAGGGTGAAATGATGGAAAAGGTTGTCGTCAAAAACCTCTACAAGGTGTTCGGCGACGAGCCCGACGCCGCCATGGCGATGCTCGAGCAGGGCGTCGACAAGCAGGACATCTTCGATCGCACAGGTCAGACGGTCGGCGTCTGTGACGCGAGTTTCTCGATCAATGCCGGTGAGATCTTCGTGATCATGGGATTGTCGGGTTCGGGCAAGTCGACCCTGGTCAGGCTGCTCAACCGCCTGATCGAGCCGACTGCAGGCCAGGTGCTGGTCGATGGCCGTGACATTGCCGCGATGAACGACGACGAATTGCTACAGCTGCGCCGCAAGGACATGAGCATGGTGTTCCAGTCGTTCGCATTGATGCCACATCTGACCGTGCTGCAGAACACCGCCTTCGGTCTCGAACTCGGCGGCATGCCGGCCGCGGAGCGTGAGGCACGCGCGCTGCAGGCACTCGACCAGGTCGGTCTCTCCGCCTGGGGTGACAGTTACCCGGACGCGCTGTCCGGCGGTATGCAGCAGCGTGTGGGCCTGGCCCGAGCGCTGGCCAACGATCCATCGGTGATGCTGATGGACGAGGCGTTCTCCGCGCTCGATCCGCTGATCCGCAGCGAGATGCAGGACGAGCTGCTCAAGCTGCAGGAAGACAGCAGCCGCACGATCATCTTCAT
>JAGRHE010000256.1 GCA_020445165.1 Gammaproteobacteria bacterium | reverse complement strand
AAGGGACTGCTCAAGCTCGGCCTGTTGCGCGGCACCCTTGCAAAGGCGCTCAAGGCAAAATCGTACAGCCGCTTCTACATGCATCGCACCGGTCACTGGTTGGGCATGGACGTACACGACGTCGGCGACTACAAGATCGACGGCCACTGGCGCGAGCTCGAGCCGGGCATGGTGCTGACCGTGGAGCCAGGCCTGTACATCCCGCATGGCAGCAAGGGCGTGGCGAAGAAGTGGCAGGGTATCGGGATCCGGATCGAGGATGACGTGCTGGTCACCCGCGATGAGCCGGATGTCCTCACTCGCGACGTACCCAAGTCGGTCGATGACATCGAGGCACTGATGGCCCATGCCAGCTGACAAAAGCGTTTCGGTAGACGGCCAGTCGTACGACCTGGTCATCGTCGGCGGAGGCATGGTCGGCAGCAGCCTGGCCATCGCGCTGGGCGGACATGGCCTGCGCATCGCCATCATCGAGTCATATCCGCCCGGCGCCGATACCCAGCCGAGCTACGACGACCGCGGGATTGCGCTGGCCTACGGTACGCAGCGCATCTTCGAGGCGCTGGGGATCTGGCCCGATGTCGCGCGTGTCGCCCAGCCCATCCAAGAGATCCATGTCTCCGACCGCGGCCACTTCGGTGCCACGCGCCTGCGCGCGAGCGAGCAGGGTGTGCCGGCGCTCGGACAGGTCATTACTGCGCGCGAGCTTGGCCGCGTACTGGTGCAGCGCGTGGCCGATGACGCCACGATCGATGTGATCGCGCCGGCCACGGTGACCGGTTTTGCCGACCACGGCGACCGGGTCAGCGTCACGGTCGAACGCAACGGTATCTGCGAGCAGCTCGACTGTTGCCTGCTGGTCGCCGCCGACGGCGGCAACTCGGCGATCCGCGAGCGTCTCGATGTGCCGCTGGTGCGCTGGCAGTACGGACAGTCCGCGGTGGTCACCAACATCACGCCGCAGCAACCGCATCGCAACGTCGCCTACGAGCGTTTCACCGACACCGGCCCGGTTGCCTTGCTGCCGATGAGTGAGGGTCGCTGTGCCGTGGTCTGGACCGTGCTGGACGAACAGGTCGACGACGTGCTCGCACTCGACGATGCGCAGTTCATCGATGCCTTCCAGCAGCGTTTCGGCCATCGCCTGGGACGATTCGTCAAGGTCGGCCGGCGCGCCGCCTACCCGTTGCACCTGCTGCGTGCGCGTGAATCCGTGCGCGGCCGTATCGCGATCATCGGCAATGCGGCGCACACCCTGCATCCGATTGCCGGCCAGGGCTTCAATCTCGGCGTGCGCGATGTCGCGGCATTGGCCGAGGTGATCCACGACGCGCAGCGGCAGGGCGAAGATATCGGGGCCGCAGACGTCCTCGCCCGGTACGAACAATGGCGGCATGCCGAGCAGCGCAATGTCGCCCTGGCGACCGATGGTCTCGCGCGCCTGTTCAGCAATCCCCTGGCGGCCCTGCGAATCGGCCGCAATCTCGGTCTGTTGGCCATGGAACTGTTGCCGTCGGCACGCCAGGTCCTGGCACGCGGCGCCATGGGCATGCTCGGACGCCAGCCGCGCCTGGCGAGGGGGGGTGAGGCTTGACTGATAGGCAATGCGACGTCGCCGTGGTCGGTGGCGGCATGGTCGGTGCCGCGTTGGCGCTGGCCCTGGCACAGGATGGTTTCGACGTGATCGTGATCGAGGCGCGCGCGCCCGCGCTCGAATGGGACACGGCCGGTTACGACCTGCGCGTTTCGGCCATAACGCGTGCATCGCAACAGCTGTTCGACAACCTCGGCGTATGGTCGGGCATCGTTGCCGACCGTGCGACGCCCTACCAGAAGATGCATGTCTGGGACCGCGCCGGATTTGGCGAGATCCATTTCGATGCGGCCGACCTGGCCGAACCCGACCTCGGTCACATCGTCGAGAACCGGGTGATCGTGCGTGCACTCTGGCGTGCGCTCGAAGCAGCCGCCGTCACCCTGGTGGAACCGGCCCGGCTGCGACGCATGCTGAATGACGACGAAGGCGTCGAGCTGCAACTGGACGATCGAAGGCTGATCCGTGCCGGCCTGGTCGTCGCTGCCGATGGCGCGCGTTCGCAGGTGCGCGAACTGAGCGGTATCGAGGCGCGCAGTGAGCCCTACGACCAGCACGCACTGGTGGCGACCGTGCGCGCGCAACTGGGCAACCGGGACACGGCCTGGCAGCGTTTCATGGTCGACGGCCCGCTGGCCCTGCTGCCGATGCAGCACGATCTGTTCTCGATCGTCTGGTCGACCCGGCCGGAGGAGGCCGAGCGGTTGCGCACGCTGGATCGTGAAGCCTTCGATACGGCCCTGACCGAGGCCAGCGAGGCACGCCTGGGCCGGTTGTCGTTGCTGGGAGAGCGTGCCGTTTTTCCGCTGCGCATGCAGCATGCGGCAGAGTATGTCCGGGAGCACCTGGCATTGGTCGGTGATGCCGCGCACGTGATCCATCCCCTGGCCGGCCAGGGAGTCAATCTCGGGCTGCTCGATGCCGGTGCACTGGTCGATGCCCTGCGTGCCGGACGTGCGGCAGGCCGGGCACCCGGCGCGTTGCGCGATCTGCGTGTCTACGAGCGGGCGCGCCGGGGACACAATGCCGCCACCCAGGCGGCCATGGATGGTTTCAAGCACCTGTTCAGCAACGATCATCCTGTGCTGGGCCTGGTCCGCAACCTCGGTCTCGGCGTGGCTGGCCGCATCACGCCACTGAGGCGCCGTTTCGAACGCGTCGCACTCGGCCATGGCATCGAGCTGCCGAGTCTGAATCGTCCGCGTTGGTAGGCCTGTCAGCGGGAAATTGGGACGCAGAGGGCGCAGAGACTCGCAGAGGACGCAGAGGTTTCCGGGGCTTCAGGGTTTCATCCGCGGCCGTCCAGCATCCGGCAGATCCTGCCATCTCATCGAAGATCGTTTGAAAACACTCTGCGATCTGTGTGCTCCTCTGCACCCTCTGCGTCCTAAAAAGAACCCAACTGAAGCGTCACCGATCCCTATTGACAACAGTGAAATCAAGAATACAATCACGAATCATTATCATTCGTGATTTATTCGAGAGGTCGTCCCATGTTCCGCAAACTCACCCTGGCCGCACTTGGCGTGGTTCTGGCCATGCCCGTGGTCGCCGCCGACGAGGTGGTCGTCTATTCGGCCCGCAACGAGCACCTGATCAAACCCCTATTTGACCGTTACACCGAAAAGACCGGGGTCCAGATCAGTTACATCACCGACAAGGAAGGCCCGCTGCTGCAGCGACTGCTGGCAGAGGGCAAGCGCACACCGGCCGACATGCTGATCACGGTCGACGCCGGCAACCTGTGGTACGCGGCCGAGCAGGGCGTTCTGGCGGAGACGGATTCTGCCGTGCTGAATGCGAACGTACCGGCCAACCTGCGTGACCCGCAGGGACGCTGGTTCGGTCTGTCTGAGCGTGCGCGCACGATCGTCTACAGCACCGAGCGTGTGCAGCCGGGCGAACTGAGCAGCTACGAAGACCTGGCCGATCCGAAGTGGAAGGGCCGTTTGTGCCTGCGCACCTCGAAGAAGGTGTACAACCAGTCGCTGGTCGCGACCCTGATCGCGCGCCTCGGCGAGGAGAAGGCCGAACAGGTGGTCCG
>JAGRHE010000255.1 GCA_020445165.1 Gammaproteobacteria bacterium | reverse complement strand
CCAGAAAGAACAGGGCGACGCAGCCTGCCGCAACAAAGGCACCGACCAATATCTCTATTTGAGTGGTTTTCGACATATTCAGTTCCCGCGCTCAGTTGAACATCAGCGCCGTCAATACGAAATCCAGGCCGAGCACGGCCAGGGACGAATGCACCACGGTGCGCGTGGTGGCGCGGCTCACGCCTTCCGACGTGGGCACACAATCATAGCCTTGGAAGATGGCGATCCAGGTGCAGACCACGCCGAACACGAACGACTTGATCACGCCGTTGAGCACATCCTCGTGCCAGTCGATCTGCGACTGCATCTGCGCCCAGTAGGTACCGTCGTCGACGCCGAGCAGCCCGACCCCGACGAACCAGCCGCCGTAGACACCCAGGGTGCTGAACATCGCGGCCAGTAGAGGCATGGACAGAATGCCGGCCAGCAGGCGCGGCGTCAGTACCCGATGTTGCGGGTTGACCGCCATCATCTCCAGCCCGGAAAGCTGCTCGGTCGATTTCATCAGGCCGATCTCGGCCGCCAGCGCCGAGCCGGCGCGGCCGGCGAACAGCAGCGCCGTGACCACCGGCCCCAGCTCGCGCACCAGCGAGGCCGCGACCATGACCCCGAGGGTCGCCTCGGCGCCAAAGCGCGAGAGGATGTAATAACCCTGCAGGCCCAGCACCATGCCGACGAACACGCCCGACACCGCGATGATCAGCACGGTCAGGACGCCGACCGACTGCAGCTGCTCGAGCAACAGGCGCGGCCGGCGCAGCAGGGCCGGAATGCCGCCCCACATCGCCAGCATCAGCAGGTTGGCGCGCCCCAGCCGGGCCATGACCGTGAGCGTCGAGCGTCCGAGAGAGGCCAGCCAGCGGGTCATGCGTCGTCCCCGAACAGGTCGGCTGCCAGCTCCGGCGCCTGGTAATGAAACGCGACCGGACCGTCGGCCGAGCCGTCGATGAACTGCCGGGTCGATTCGCTCTTTGAGTTGCGCAGCTTGTCCGGCGGGCCGGATTCGATGACCCTGCCGTTCGAGATCACGAACACCTGGTCGGCGATCGACATCGCCTCCTGCACGTCGTGCGACACGATGACACTGGAGACCCGGGCAGCATCGTTGAGCTGTCGGATCAGGCGCACCAGCACCCCCATCGAGATCGGGTCCTGACCGGTGAACGGCTCGTCGTACATGATCATCATCGGGTCGAGCGCGATCGCCCGCGCCAGCGCCACGCGCCGCGCCATGCCACCCGACAGCTCGCCCGGCATCAGCCGGTGGGCACCGCGCAGTCCGACCGCCTCGAGCTTGAGCAGCACCAGCTTGCGGATCATCGACGGCCCGAGCCGGGTGTGCTCACGCAGCGGGTAGGCGACATTGTCGAACACGCTCAGATCGGTCAGCAGGGCGCCGCTCTGGAACAGCATGCCCATGCGCATGCGCAGCCGATAAAGCTCCCGCGTCGACAGCTTGTGCACGTCCAGGCCATCGACCTTTATCGTGCCTGCGTCCGGTCGCAACTGGCCACCGATCAGCTTCAGCAGCGTGGTCTTGCCGGTGCCTGACGGCCCCATGATCGCGGTGACACCTCCGCGCGGGATATCCAGGTCCATACCGTCGAAAATGATCTTGCTGCCGCGATTGAAGCGCAGACCACGGATGCGGACGAGAACATCTTTTGAAGTGGAAGGTCGACTCATGGTTGGCTGGGACAGCAGGCGGGCCTTGAGGTGGCAGAGCGGGCGGTGAATGCGAACCGTAGATTGTCGATGTCAGATCAGGGAGCGTCAAGCGCGGCCGAGCAGTTGCAACAGCGTGCGCAGGGCCTGGATATCTGCCGGACCGGCCTGTGGACCATCCACAACCAGGGCCGTTACGGCCGGATTTAGGGCCTGGGCGCGCGTACGCGCCGCGCGCAGATCGCCACCGTATTCAGCCCAGCGCACCAGCTCGGCATCGCTGTCACGGTCGCACCAGTGATCGCCGCCGACGGCCACCCAGTGCGGCAACGGCCCGAACGAGACGTCCTCACGATCGACCAGGATCACCGCGCGCGCGGGACCGAGCGCATCGAGCAGCGGCGCCACCCGTTCGGCATCACCCGGCTCCACGGCGACGAAGCAGCGCAGCGTGGCCGGCGCCGCGTCGACCTGCTCCGCCATGGCCTCGATATCGCGTCCGCGCCAGTGCTGCGCCGGCAGCATCACGCAGTCACAGTCGTTGGCGTAATAGGCCAGTCGCCAGTCGGGCGGGATGTCTTCAGGGTAGTAACTGTGCAACCAGTCGTCACGTTGCCAGTCGACCGTTCCCAGCAGCAGGTGCCGCGGCGGGTTACCATTGTCGGACATGCTCAAGCAGGCTCACGTAAGCGATCATTCATGGGCGAGATTCTAACGTTCAAAAAGCCCAAGGCGAGCGAACGGCATCGCGGAAAAACCTTGTGCCGCCATGGCCATCACAAGTGGCAGGTGGACAAGACAGCCGTGTTCGACGTCAAACTGGGCCGACTGGTGACCCGCTACCGCTGCGCCCGCTGCGGCCAGACCAAAGTCCAGGCCGACTGAGGGTCGCCCGGGTCATCTCCGGCGGCCTGATACGCGCTTGACGCGCTTGGACAAGCCCGGCGCGTTTCGCCACAATCGCGGTCCCCTCGGTAACGCCCCGGCTGTTGTTGATGCTGCTTGCCACCGCCTCCATCCTGTTCGGCCTCGGCCTCCTGGTCTGGGGCGCCGACCGCTTCGTGATCGGTGCCGCCGCGCTGGCGCGCAATCTGGGCGTTCCGCCGCTGCTGATCGGACTGACCATCGTCGGCTTCGGCACCTCGGCACCGGAGATCCTGGTGTCGACCATGGCCGCGTTGCAAGGCAACACCGGGCTTGCGATCGGCAATGCCATTGGTTCGAACATTGCCAATATCGCCCTGATCCTGGGCGCAACCGCGCTGATTGCGCCGCTAACGGTCAAGTCCGACATGCTCCGGCGCGAGTATCCCCTGTTGCTGGTGGTGAGCGTCGGCACCTTCCTGCTGCTGCTCGACGGCGACCTCGACCGGATCGACGGCCTGGCGCTGCTGGTGGGCCTGGTCGCCAGCATGCTAATCCTGATCCGGATCGGCCTGCGCCGCCGTGATCACGACCCGCTGGCCGAGGAGATCGAGGCCGAGATCCCCACCGACCTCGGCAACCTGGCCGCGGTCGGCTGGTTCGTGCTGGGACTGGCGACGCTGATCGTCAGTTCGCGCATGCTGGTGTGGGGCGCGGTCGAGGTGGCGACGGCGTTCGGTATCAGCGACCTGATCATCGGCCTGACCATCGTCGCGGTCGGTACCAGCCTGCCCGAGCTGGCCGCCAGTATCATGAGCGCACTCAAGAAGGAGCACGATCTGGCGATAGGCAACGTGGTCGGCTCGAATCTGTGGAACCTGCTCGGCGTGCTGAGCGTTCCCGGGCTGCTGGCGCCGGGCGTAATCGCCGGAGACGCAATCCAGCGCGACATGCCGATCATGCTGGCACTGACCCTGGCCCTGTTCGTGATGGGGCGCAGCTCGCACACGCATGGCAGCATCAACCGGTTCGAGGGCGGCCTGCTGCGGGCGTGCTTCATCGCCTACCAGGGCTGGTTAATCCGGCACCTGCAGGCCGGCTGAACGGCCG
>JAGRHE010000254.1 GCA_020445165.1 Gammaproteobacteria bacterium | reverse complement strand
GGCGGTTGTGGCGACCGTTGCCATGCGTGGTGTCACCGACCAGGTGGTGCGAGATGTGCTTGAAGTGCTTGCGGATCTGTTGCCGGCGTCCGGTCAGCGGCGTCACCGTCAGCAGCGAGTAGCGGCTGGTTGGGTAGCGGTCGACAGCATAGGGAAGCTCGATCCGTGCCAGACAGCGATAGCGGGTCTGCGCCGGCTGTGCAGTCGCACTGGCATCCTGGTCAGCGACCGGGTGATCGATGAATCCCTCGCTGTCGACCCAGCCACGCGCGACCGCCAGGTACTCCTTGCCGACCTGGCGCGCATCGAAACGCGCCACCATGTGCTGTGCGGATATCGCATCCAGGGCGAACAACAGCACACCCGACGTCGCGCGATCGAGCCGGTGGACCGGGTACACGCGCCGGCCGAGCTGGTCGCGCAACATCTGCAGTGCGAAAACCCGGTCGCGCGAGATCGGGCTGCGATGGACCAGCAGCCCGGGCGGCTTGTCCACTGCCACGTAATGGTCGTCACGGTAAAGGATGCTGAGCGGCATGGGCATGGTCGGGGCGGGTGAAGTGGGGATTCTAATCCAGGCGGCGGAAGGCTATCGTGCGTCCATGTCCCTGCGTTTGCGCATATTGCTGTTTCTGTTCCTGTTCGGCCTGGTACCGCTGATCCTGGCCGTGATCATCAACCTGCCGCTGGTGCTGGAGCGGGTCGACCTGTTCTATCGGCATGCCTTCCTGCAGAACCTGCGCGCCGATTTCAGCGACCTGGACCAGCATCTGGCCAGTCGCGACGCCAGCGTCCGCCTGCTCGCCAAGCTGCCGGAACCGGGTGCGCTGGTCGGTGATGTCGGCAGCCATGACCAGGCCGAGATCGATCTGGCTCGGGCGCGCTACACGCAATGGGTGAACCGAATCCTCGGCGAGGAGCGCGACATCACCGAGATCCGTTTTCTCGATCGTGACGGCGTCGAGCGTTACTGGCTCGAACGTGATGCCGCCAGCGGCGAATGGCAGCCGACCAGCAAGCGTCTGCGCAACCTGCCACCTGACCAGGTGGCGCTGATGTTGTCCGGGCGCGGCGGCAGCGTGCTGCTCAGTCCCCTGCGCATCGATCTCGATGCCGACGACCCGGCACGTGTGTTCACGCTGCAGCTCCTCGGAACCATCATCAGTGGCGTGCCGGGTGAGGCCCCGATCGGGCTGGTCGCCATCACGCTCGATGTCGCAGGCCTGGTGCGGCGCGACAAGAAAACGCTGTGGGTGTACGGCGACGGTGAATACCTGCGTCTGCCCACGCTGCCGGCGCCGGCCGGTAATGCGTTCGATGACTACCCGGGCCTGGCACAGGACTTCAAGCAGAATCGCGTGGTGTTGTGGGAGCGTGATGGCCGACGCGCGATCTGGGTGCCGATGTTCCGCACCACGGAGGGTGGCACACTGTGGGTCGGGCGCCCGGTCGATGATGAGCCACTCAAGGTGTTCCGAACCGAGATCGTGATCCGCGTGCTGCTGATCGTGCTCGGCCTGGTGGTGTTCCAGTTTCTCGTCGCGCGTTGGATCACGCGCCGCGCCGAACTGATCGGGCGTGACCTGACCGAAGGCGTGAAGCACACGCTGGAATCCGACAAGCCGGTCAGCTTCAACTGGAGCGGTTCACCCGAGTTGCGCCAGCTCGCCGACAACCTGACCCGCCTGTCACGCACGCACGCGAGCCAGACCCGCAACCTGCGCGAACATGCGCGCGAGCTCGAGGCCACCAACCGCTACAAGTCGCAGTTCCTGGCCAATGTCAGCCATGAGCTGCGCACCCCGCTCAACTCGATCCTGTTGTTGTCCAAGCTGCTCGCCGACAAGGATTCCAAGCTGGCTACCGAGCCGCGCCAGCAGGCCGAGGTGATCCACAAGGCCGGCTGTGATCTGAAGGCCCTGATCGACAACATTCTCGACCTGTCCCGAATCGAGGCCGGGCGCCTCGACCTGAACATCGAACCGGTCAACATCGTCGATCTGCTCGAAGACCTTCGCCTGCTGCTCGAACCCCAGTTCGCCGACAAGGGACTGCAATTCGACGTGCAGGTCGATCCTGGTACACCGCCACAGGTCGAGACCGATCCGGACAAGGTGCGCCAGGTGTTGAAGAACTTCCTTGCCAACGCAGTGAAGTTCACCGAGCGCGGCAGGGTGGTTCTGCGCGCGTCGGCGGCCGGCGCACCGTATGCGGTCAACCTGTCGGTCAAGGACACCGGGATCGGTATTGCACATTCGAAGCAGGAGGCGATCTTCGAGGCCTTCCAGCAGGCCGATGGTTCCACCAGCAGGCGCTATGGCGGCACCGGCCTGGGGCTGACCATCAGTCGTCAGCTGGCCGACCTGCTTGGTGGTGAAATCCGCCTGGCCAGTGCGTTGGGCAAGGGCGCCGAATTCTCGTTGCTGCTGCCCGCGGTGGTCGCGCGCGAAGAGGCATTGCCGGTGGTTCGGGTCGAACCGCCATCATCGCCCGAGATCGAGGACGAGCGGCCCGCGGTCGAAGAACTGCGCGGATTGCAGGTGTTGCTGATGGAGCCCGATGTACGTGCCCAGTTGCGATTGAGCGCCGCGCTGCGTGAATACGGCGTGGTGATCCACCTGGCCGACGATCTGGATGAGGCGATCGAGACCCTGGATGAGCTGCACGGTGTGGATTTCCTGCTGATCGACGCCCACATGTCCGCTGCCGGGGCCTGTGATACGATCACACAAATGCGCCAGCGCCTGCCTGTTGATACCGTGATTGTGGGGCTGATCCCGTCGCCCGACGACGAGCTGCGCCAGGCGTGCCTGAAGCGCGGTGCCGGTGATACGGTTCCCCTGGACGGCAGCGCGCGTGAACTGTCCGAAGTCCTGGTCCGCAATCTGCCTTCCGATCCCGAATGACATGAAGCGATACGCCGGATTCAAACTGCTCGCGGTAGACGACAACGAACACAACCTGTTCACCCTGCGTGCGCTGGTCGAGCAGCACATGGATGTCGAGATACTCGAGGCACGCGGTGGTGCGGAAGCCCTCGAGATCGCGCAGGCGCATCCGGATATCGACCTGATCATCCTCGATGTGCAGATGCCCGAAGTGGATGGCTTCGAAACCGCGCAGATGCTCAAGGCACGGCGCAAGACGCGCGACATCCCGATCATCTTTCTGACTGCCGCTTTCAAGACCGAGGACTTCCAGCGCAAGGGCTATGACGTCGGCGCCGTCGACTACCTGCTCAAGCCGATCGACGACAACCAGTTTCTCAACAAGATCAGTACCTATTTCCGCCTGATCGAGAAAGAGCGACAGCTCAACCAGGTGCTCGAGGAAAAGGTCGCCCAGCGCACCGCCGAGCTCGATCAGGCCAAGCAGTATCTCGAAAATATCCTCAAGTACATGGGGGAGGCGCTGCTGGTGCTGTCGCCCGACGGCCGGATCCGCGAGGTGAACCCGGCGGCATGTACCATGCTCGGGTATGATCGAGCCGAGTTGATCGGAATGTCGATCGGTGACGTGTTCGAGGAAGAGGGTGAGGACCAGGCCGATGCCTTCATGGGTACCTGGCTGGAAGCTCTCATCCGCACCGGTGCGTTGCGCGATATCGATGCCGCCTTCATCGCCAAGAACGGTGAGCGGTTGCCGATCCT
>JAGRHE010000253.1 GCA_020445165.1 Gammaproteobacteria bacterium | reverse complement strand
ACATCATCGTCGGCTTTCCCGGCGAGACCGACGACGAGTGGCGGCAGACACTCGCGTTCGTGGATGAGATGCAGTTCGGGCATGTCCACATCTTCGCCTACTCGCCGCGCGCCGGAACCAAGGCCGCCGGCATGCCAGGCCAGATAGATCGTCGCGTCAAACGTGCCCGCAGCCGCGCCTTGCACAAGATTTCGGCAGGCGGCAGGCGGGAGACGCTGCAGGGCTTCGTCGGACGCACGGCCGCGGTGTTGTTCGAGCGGCACCTGCCTGGCCAGGGCTGGTCGGGCTACACGCCCAACTTCCTGCGCGTGGGGCTGGACGAGTCGGAGTCGAGAGACTTGGAAAACCGGGTACTGCAGGTGCGCTGTATCGGAATCAGCGACGACGGCGAGCGCCTGCTGGCCGAGCTGGTCTGATCGGACTATTCAGTCGACCAGGAAGCCGGCGAGCGACTCCCAATAGCCAGGATCGCTGCCGATGTCGTTGTGCCCGGCATCGCTGATCTCGGTGTACTGCACCACTGTAGAGGTGAAAGATTCGGCCAGTCGGCGCGAATGCTGCGGCGGAATCAGGGTGTCGTCAGCCGCGACCAGAACCAGTACCGGCGCCCTAACCGTGGCTGCGTGACGAGTGCTTTCGAAGCGATCCTTGAGCATCAACCGCATCGGGTAGACCGGGTACAGGCGTTGCGCGATGGCCAGCGCGCTGTCCGGTGGTGTCACCAGTACCAACCGATGCACCTCGCGCTGCGCCGCCAGGAACGTGGCAACCCCACTGCCCAGGCTGCGTCCGACCACGGACACCCGGGCATGACGTGCAGCTACGTGATCGAACACCCGCAGTGCATCGGCGAACAGGGCCGCCTCGCTCGGTTCGCCGCTACTGCCGCCGTAACCGCGATAGTTGACCAGGTAGACGCTGGCGCCCGGCAGTCGCTGGCGCAACGGCGCGGCATTGAAGTAAACGTCTTCGGCATTGCCGCCGAAATAGATCACGGCATGATCCGCACTTTCCCCGACCACCCAGAGTTTCAGACGCGCATCGTCGGCGCTCACCCACTCAACGGACAGGTCATCGGCCGGATTCTCGCCGACCGGCAGGTACATCATCGAGCGCTGCCCGAAGTACAACAATGCGCCGAAACCGGCGTATGCCAACAGGCCGACCTTCAGCAACCAGAGCATCGTTGTGCGTGGTCGAGCGGACACATCTGCATCGAAGTCAGTCGAAATCGACCCATGTGGGGCAATGATCAGACGGCTTTTCCATGGCCCGGATATCGTAGGCGACACCACTGTCGCGCACCCGTGACTGCAGGCCGGCGGTTGCCAGCAGCAGATCGATACGCAGCCCCCTGCGCGGCTCGCGCTCGAAGCCGCGGCTGCGGTAATCGAACCAGCTGAAACGGTCGTCGACCTCCGGGTAGCGGATCCGGTAGGCGTCGGCCAGTCCCCAATCCATCAGCCGCGCCAGCCATTCGCGCTCCTCGGGCAGGAAGCTGCATTTGCCCGTCTTCAGCCAGCGCTTGGCGTTATCGGCGCCGATACCGATATCACGATCCTGCGGTGCGACATTCATGTCGCCGATCAGCATCAGGTCCTGCTGCGGCGAGTAGCGTTCGCACAGCAGCTTGAGCAGGTCGGCATAGAAGCGTTCCTTGTGCGGAAACTTGACCGGATGGTCGCGGCTCTCGCCCTGCGGAAAATAGCCGTTCAACACCGTCAGCTCGCGCTCACCGATCTGGTAGCGGGCAGCGATCAGACGCCGCTGCGCCAGCTCGTCCTCGTCGGGAAACCCGTACTCGACCGCCAGCGGTGGCTGTTTCGACAGCAGCGCGACACCGTAGTGCGATTTCTGACCGTAGAAGGCGACGTGGTAACCGAGATCCTCGATCATCTGGCGTGGAAAATCCGGATCCTGCACCTTGGTCTCCTGCAGACCGATGATGTCCGGATCGTACAGATCGCGCAGTGCCTCGAGTTGATGAGGGCGCGCGCGCACGCCATTGATGTTGAAGGAAACGACTCGGGTCATGGTGCAGGATTCCCTATGATTTCGAAGGTTTCACGGCTGCCGACCGACTCCCCGTGGCGGTAGGCCCTGCCCCAGGCCATCACGGCATGCGCGTCGATTTCTGCCGCTGGATCGGGCTTGCGCTGACCGAGTTTTTCGCCCGCACCGAGCGAATACAGCGCCGTGAGCATGCCGTTGGCGTACCCCCGGTTGTACCACAGCTGCTGATCGCCGGGATTGGCAAGGAACTCGGCCGACTCGCCTCTGAGCGAATCGATCAGGTCAAGCAGTTGCGACAGCAGGTCATCGGACAGTCCGGTCATAGTAAACTGCAGCTTTGATGGATGGCGCGGAAGCCTAACAGCACCCCGCCCCGCCCTCCAACCCGCTGGACCTGGAAGAATCTGATGTCTGGATTGTCTGTCGAGAAAATCGGCGCGATGCGCCTCGTGCTGCTGCTGTTTTCGGTCGCCACCCTGCCGCTGGTCATGTTCGCTGACATGAAGCCACAGGGCATCGGCGTGATGACCGCCTACATCGTGCCATCACTGGTGGTTTTGTTCTTTTTCGTCGTCATGCTCGACGCCTTGATGAACCGTGTCTTCATGATCGAGCAACCGGACGACATCCGGGCCGAGAAACGTCTACGCATGTGGCTCGACCTCGTGGTCGGTATCGCGCTGCTGGTCGTATGGGGAACCTACTTTCGAACGCTGTTCGAACTCTGAGCCGGGTGCCGGGCCGCCGGGCTGACTCAGGCCGTCTCGAGGATGTTCAGGTTGGCGTGGCGCACGTCTTTGCCCGTCACCGAGTAGATGATGTTGCGCGCAATGCTGCAGGCGTGATCGGCGACCCGCTCCATCGCCTTGATACCGAGCGTGGCCTCGATTACCCAGCGGATGTTGCGTGGGTCTTCCATCAGGTAGGTCGCCAGGCGGCGCAGCGCGCTCTTGAACTGCGCGTCGATTTCGCTGCCGTCCAGCGCAACGTTGACCGCGGCAGCGACATCCTCGTCGGCAAGTGCCCGCATCGCACGCTGCAGCATGTCGTTGCCGAGCCGCGACATGCGGCGGACATCCTCGAGGATCCGGCATTCGCGCAAGGTTGGCTGGAACTCGTACAGGCCCTCGGCGATATCGGCCAGGCGCACGGCTTCTCCGGCAATCCGTTCCAGGTCATAAACCGCGCGTGACAGGGTCAGCACGTAACGCAGATCGCTGGCCACCGGCTGGTGCACGGCGTACAACGCGGCATTCGCCTGCAGCGCGTCGATATCGAGGTCGCGGATACGGCGGTGGTCGTGAATGACCTTGCGCGCCTTGCCGACGTCACAGTCGGACAGCGCATCACCGGCGAGCGAGACCTGGTCAGCGACACGCTCGCCCATCTCGAGCACGATGCTGCGCATGTGCCCCAGATCGCCGTCGAAGCGCGACAGGATATGCCGGCCCAACGGTTTTGACTCTTCCTTGACGCTCATCGCAGAGCAGTCGGATCAGCCGAAACGCCCGGTGATGTAATCCTCGGTCAGCTTGTGCGACGGGTTGGTGAAGATCTGCTCAGTCGGCCCGACTTCGATCAGATCACCCAGATGGAAATACGCCGTACGCTGCGAGACGCGTGCCGCCTGCTGCATCGAGTG
>JAGRHE010000252.1 GCA_020445165.1 Gammaproteobacteria bacterium | reverse complement strand
CTTAACCGCTTGGCCACGCCCCAAAAAAATCGTGTCATCCCGCGCTGCCCAGCGCATCCAGCAATGGCGACCGGTTCATCCCCTGCACCACCAGGCCGGGGAGATCAGCCGGCAATCGCCGCAGCAGCTTCTCGCCCTGGTCTCGGCTGGCAACTTCCGCAAACACACAGGCGCCGGTGCCGGTCAGCCTCGCCTGAGCAAATTGATCAAGCCAATCATAGGCTTGCGCAACATCAGGATAGCGCTTCCGCACAACGGCCAGGCAATCGTTGCCGTGCTCGCCTGCGAGAAAGTCGCGTATTGTGATTCTGCGGGAATTCCTTGTCAATTCCGGGTCTTGGAACACTTTCCCGGTGTCGACGTGAGTGGCCGGTGTGAGCAGCAGGTAGACCGGCATCGGCAAATCCACCGGCGTCAGCTGTTCGCCGACGCCCTCGGCCCAGGCCGCATGACCGCGAACGAACACCGGCACGTCGGCACCCAGGCGAACACCCAGCTGCGCCAGCGCATCGATATCCAGGCCGCATCCCCACAGCCGGTTGAGCACAACCAGCGTGGTCGCCGCATCGGAGCTGCCGCCCCCAAGGCCGGCACCCATCGGGATGTGTTTTTCGACCCGGATGTCCACGCCCTGCCCGGCCCCGGTCGCCTGCTGCAGAAGGCGCGCCGCACGCACCACCAGATCGTCCTGCTCGGCCACGCCGGCAACGTCGTTGACGCGCCGTACTTCGGCATCCCCCCGCAGGTCGAAATGCAGGCGGTCGGCCAGGTCGAGGAACTGAAACACCGTCTGCAATTCATGGTAGCCATCGGCCCGCCGACCCACGATACGCAGCATCAGGTTGAGCTTGGCCGGCGCCGGCCAGCCCACGTCCCGGGTCATTGACTGGCGGCCTGCAGCCTTTCGATCACGGCGCGAATCTTGTCGCTGCCCGGCTTGTGCTCGAGCGCCTCGCGCCAGACGGCCTGTGCATCCTCGCGCTGGCCCTTCATCCAAAGCACTTCACCCAGGTGGGCCGCGATCTCATCGTCATTGGTCAGCTCGAGCGCCCGGCGAAGATAGCTGGCGGCCTCGCTGAGATTGCCCTGGCGATAGAACACCCAGCCCATGCTGTCGAGTATCGCCGGATTGTCCGGCTTGAGCTTGAGCGCACGCGCGACCAGGGTGAAGGCCTCATCGAGGCGTTCGTTGCGGTCGGCCAGCGTGTATCCGAGCGCGTTCAGGGCATCGACGTTGTCCGGGTCCTGGTCGAGGATGTGGCGCAGCTCGCGCTCCATGCCCTCGAAATCACCCAGCTCCAGCACGAACAGGGCGCGGTTGTAGCGCAAGTCGTGATTTTCATCGAACGCACGCAGGGCGTCGTCGTACAGCGCCAGCGCCACCTCGCTGGGTCCGTGTTTCTGCACCAGCTGGGTCTCTGCAATGTACAGGTCAGCCGCACGCCCCGGATTGGCGATACGCGCCTGCTGCAGCGTGTCGCGTGCCTGTTCCAAACGGCCGGTCCGGCCCAGGATCTGTGCCTTGCGCATGACCGCGTCGATCTTCAGATCACCACCGGACACCGCTCCGAACAGCCCGATCGCGAGATCGTCATTGCCGACCCGCTCCTCGACCTGGGCCAGGTAGTAGCTGGCCTCGTCACGCCGTTCGGCATCATTGCGCAAGGCCTGCCAGACCGGGCGTGCCTCGTCCCATGCCTCCTGCTGCGTGGCCAGCATCGCGTAGCCGAAGGCGAGCTCGTCATCGTCCGGATTGCGCCGGTAGAGTTCGCGGAACTGTTCCAGCGCCTTGGCATACTCGGAGTCGTCGACCAGCATCCGGGCGTAGGTGGTACGCACCGCCTCGGCGTCCGGATAGCGCCGGACACTGTCGTCGAGAAACGCCAGTGCGTCACCGCGCCGGCTCTGGGCCACCAGGACCCGCGCCAGCAAGACCCGGGGCTGATCCCAGTCGGGTTTGCGCTCGATGACCTCGCGCAGACGGGTCTCCGCCTGCCCGAAATTGCGGTGGGCAGCCTCGAGAACTGCCAGTGCGTACAGCGAGCGCACGTCGTCGCGGTTGCGCTCGTGCAGTCCGAGCATCAGCTGTTCGGCCGCGGCCCGGTCGCTTTCGACACTGAGCGCCCCGGCCGCCTGCAGGTAGCCGTCCACGTTCCGTGCATCGGCGATCAGGACCAGTGCATCGAGCTGTTCGGCGGCGGCATCCTGCTGCTGGTCGCGCATGAACAGTACTGCAGCCAGCTGACGCGCGGACATGTCGTTTGGTGCCAGTTCCACCCAGCGGCGCGCTGCAGCAAGCCCGGCCTGGTAGTCCTTGAGATGCAGGGCAATGCGGGTGGCACGCTCGGCCGCGTAGGCATCACGGGCGAGAATCGCAGCATGCTGATAATGGCTCTGCGACAGGCGCAACTCACCACGATGAGCGCCAATCTCGCCCACCAGATAACTGAATACCAGGTCTTCGTCGAGCTCCCGTCGCGCCGGCTCAGGCTCGGCAAACGGCAGTTTCAGCGCGGGCTGGGCAGCGACCTCGTCGCCGGCCAGGTCGCGCGGCTGCAGGCTCTGGCAGCCCGGCATGAGCAATACCAGGCCGGTGCAGACCGCAATGAGCCGCAGCGCGTTCGAGCCACGCCGCAAAATCACGCCAGACCCCTCTTTCGACGAGCCCTGGGGTACGCTGAGAGTACGACGCGAAGCTTGCATTCAACCCCTTGATATCTCAAAATTTCCGGTCTCGACAGCGCTGAATCCGGCCACTATGCCTCTGCTCGCCATCGGACTCAACCACACCACCGCGCCGGTGAACATCCGCGAACGGGTGACGTTCGGGCCGGATATCATCGTCGCCGCGCTACGCAGCCTGACCGAAGTCGAGGGCGTGCACGAGGCCGTCATCCTTTCGACCTGCAACCGCACCGAACTTTACTGCCACACGGACCCGGATGCACAGGAATTGACCCGCGACTGGCTGGCCGGGTTCCATGGGCTCGCGGTCGAAGACATCGCGCCTTACCTGTACTTCCACGAGGACCGCGCCGCCGTGAGCCACCTGCTGGCGGTCGCCAGTGGTCTCGATTCGCTGGTGCTGGGCGAGCCGCAGATCCTCGGCCAGGTCAAGAACGCCTACAAGACCGCGAGTGACGCGGGTCGCGCCGGCAAGCTGCTGACCCGGCTGTTCCATCACACTTTCAGTACCGCCAAGCAGGTGCGCACCGATACCGCGATCGGCGACAGCCCGGTGTCGGTCGCATTCGCCGCCGTCAGCCTCGCGCGCCAGATCTTCTCCGACCTGAACGAACAGACCGCGCTGTTGATCGGTGCCGGCGAGACAGTCGAGCTGGCCGCCCGCCACCTGGTACAGAACGGCATCGGCCGGCTGATCGTGGCCAACCGCACGATCAGCCGCGCGCAGGATCTGGCCAGCCAGTTCGATGCCTTCGCCATTGGTCTCACCGAGATCCCGGCCCATCTGGCCGAGGCCGATATCGTCATCGCCTCGACCGCCAGCCCGGTCCCGGTACTCGGCAAGGGCACCGTCGAGAGCGCCCTGAAGCGTCGCCGTCATCGACCGATGTTCATGGTCGACATCGCGGTCCCGCGCGATATCGAACCCGAGGTCGGTAACCTTGAAGACGTCTACCTGTACACCGTCGACGACCT
>JAGRHE010000251.1 GCA_020445165.1 Gammaproteobacteria bacterium | reverse complement strand
TGATCGCCGGCGATCGGGATGACCGCGGTGTGGCGGATGGAACCACCGGTGAACACGGCGATGTCGGTGGTGCCGCCGCCGATGTCGACCAGGCAGACACCGAGATCCTTCTCGTCGTCTTCGAGCACCGAGTAGCTCGACGCCAGCTGTTCGAGGATCAGGTCTTCGACCTCCAGTCCACAGCGACGCACGCACTTGATGATGTTCTGCGCCGCACTGACCGCGCCGGTCACCATGTGCACGCGTGCCTCGAGGCGCACACCGGACATCCCGACCGGGTCGTGGATGCCCTCCTGGTTATCGATGATGAATTCCTGGGGCAGAATGTGCAGGATCTTCTGGTCGGCCGGGATCGCTACGGCACGCGCCGCGTCGATCACGCGTTCGACATCGCTGTGCGAGACCTCGCCGTCCTTGATCGGGACGATGCCATGCGAGTTCAGGCTCGACACGTGGCTGCCGGCAATACCGGCATACACCGAATCGATCTCGACACCGGCCATCAGTTCGGCCTCTTCGACCGCGCGCTGGATCGACTGCACGGTCGACTCGATATTGACCACGACCCCCTTCTTCAGGCCGCGCGAAGGATGCGAGCCGATGCCGATGATCTCGATCTCGTCGTCGTGTTTGACCTCGCCGACGATCGCCACCACCTTGGAGGTGCCGATATCGAGGCCGACGATGATGTTCTTGTCGCTGCGTTTAACCATCAAACCTTGTCCTGCGGCGCCGGCTGCCCACTGGCTACCGGTGCGTCCTTCTGTTCCTGCCAGCGCACGGCGAAGCCATGTGCATAACGCATGTCCACGCGCTCCGGCCGACGCTGCGGTTCGGCGGCCAGGCGCGGATAGACGCGAAGAAACTGCGCCAGTCGCTGGGCGTGTCCATCGCGGCCCAGCGAAAGCGTCAGGTTGTCATCGAATCGCACCCACCAGTGGCGTCGCTGATCGAGTTCAATCTCACGGATGTGCAGGCCGCGGGCACGGGTCGGGCTGACCGCCGCCTGCAGGAAAGTCACCACGCGCTGTTCGCTGCCGGCCGGACCGTGCAGCAGCACCAGGCCCTCGTGTCCGGCCATCGACGACGGATGAAACACTTCGCCGCGAACATTGATCAGACCGTCTTCTTCCCAGCGCGCAACCGGCACCTGCTCGGTGACCGTCATGCTGAGCGTGTCCGGCCAGACACGGCGGATGCTGACGTCGTCGACCCAGGGAATCTCCAGAATCGCGTTGCGCAGTTTCTGCATGTCGCAGCTGAAGAAGCCGCCGTCGATGACCGCGCCCGCCACCTGGGTGACCTCATCACGACTGAGATGCTGCAGTTCGCCCTTGACCTCGACCACGCGCAGCGGCAACCGGCCGGGCTGCGACAGGTACTGGTAGGCGCCAACCAGCGATGCCGCCAGCAGCAACACGCCAGCAAATACGGCAAGCAGAGGCCAGCGTGACGCCAGGGGCTTTGCCTGCACGCGCTTCCTGGCCGACGCTGCCTGACCTGCCGCAGCCATCAGCGTGTCTCCAGGGTCTGGGCAAGGATGCGCCAGACCAGCTCGTCGAAGTCGATCCCGACCGCCTTGGCCGCCATCGGCACGAGGCTGTGGTCGGTCATGCCCGGTACCGTGTTCACCTCGATGACGTAAGGCCGGCCCTGGCCGTCCATCAGGATGTCCACCCGACCCCACCCACTTGCGCCGACCGCATCGAAGGTATGCAGAGCAAGTGCCTGCAACTCGCGCTCGGTCGCCTCATCCAGACCGCAAGGCACCAGGTAACGGGTATCGTTGGCGCGGTACTTGGCGTCGTAGTCGTAGAACTCGTGCGGTGTTTCCAGCTTGATCAACGGCAATGGTTCACGCCCGAGGATCGCCGCGGTGTATTCCGCGCCACTAACCCAGCACTCGGCCATGACGTGGCTGTCGTATTTGGCTGCCAGCTGCCATGCGGCGCGCAACTGCGCATCGTCGGAGGCTTTCGACATGCCGATGCTCGACCCTTCCAGTGCCGGCTTGACCATCAGCGGAAAACCGAGCTGGGCCGCAGCTGCCAGATCATCCTCGTTCGCAATCAGTGCGAATCCCGGCGTCGGCAGACCGAGCGCCTGCAACATCAGCTTGGTGCGGTACTTGTCCATTGCGATCGCCGAGCCGAGCACACCACTGCCGGTATAGGGCAGTTCGATGATCTCCAGCGCGCCCTGGATCACGCCATCCTCGCCACCGCGTCCGTGCAGCACGTTGAAGACGCGATCGTAGCCACCGCCGCTCAACACCTCGATCACGTCGCGTCCGGCATCGATGCCATGCGCATCCACACCACGACGCAACAATCCTTCGAGCACCGCCTTGCCGCTGACCAGCGACACCTCGCGCTCGGCAGCCCAGCCACCCATCAACACCGCAACGCGGCCGAAGTCACTGGCAGAAACAGTCATCGGGCCACCCCCACCATACGTACTTCGGTCTGCAATCTGACACCCTGGCAGCGCTCCACCTCGTTGCGGACATGCTCGACCAGCGATTCGATATCCGCCGCACTTGCATCACCGGTATTGATGATGAAATTGGCATGCTTCGGCGACACCTCGGCACCACCGATGCGATAGCCCTTGAGGCCGCATGCCTCGATCAGGCGTGCGGCATGGTCACCGGGTGGATTGCGGAAGGTCGAACCGCAGCTCGGCTGCCCGGTCGGCTGGGTTGCCGCGCGCCGGTCGAGCAGTGCGCGGATCGCAGCCTGTTCGGACGCGACATCGCCGTGCGCCAGGGCCAGGGTGCAATCGATGAACCATTCGTCGGCCGGGCCATGCACTTCGCGATAGCCGAAGGTGAATTCGTCCGCAGCACGACGATGGACGAGTCCGGCGCGATCGATCGTCGTCGCGGCAGATACGATCGGCCAGGTTTCACCGCCGAACGCACCGGCGTTCATCGCCAGTGCGCCACCCATGGTGCCGGGAATTCCAGCCAGGAAGGCGGCACCGGTCAATCCGGCACGTGCGCACTCGCGTGCAACCTTGGCGCACGCAGCGCCCGCTTCGACACGCACGCGCGTGTTATCGATCTCGATCGCGTTCATCCGTCCGAGCAACAGGATCACGGTACCGTCGAAACCGCCGTCACGAATCAGCAGGTTGCTGCCAAGACCGAGCCACAACAGTGGTTCATCGGGCGGCAGCGTGGCCAGGAACTGGGCCAGGTCGTCGACGTCGGCGGGCAGATACATGCGCTTCGCCGCTCCGCCCACACGCCAGGTGTTGTAGCGCAGCAAGGGCTCGTCGAGACGCAGCTCGCCGCGCAGCATCGGTTGTTGCGGTGCAGCCATCATCGCTTGTCCTTGCCGACCGACGATTGAATGCGACGCACGGCACGCAGCCTGTTGTCCAGCGGCTCGTTGCGCAGAAGGGGAATGACGCGTGCCGCCAGGCGCTCGCCACACCCCATGTGGAGTAACCGGATCGGAGTTCTGTGCAGCTTCATGGGCACAATGCCTCCGCCATCTGCGCGGCGACCTGGCCGATGTTGCCGGCACCCATGGTCACCACGATGTCGCCGTCGTGAACCATGTCGCGCAACACCTGGGGCAGATCTTCGACCTCGTCAATGAACACCGGGTCGACCTGGCCGCGGGCACGAATCGCACGACTCAGCGCGCGTCCGTCGGCGCCGGCGATCG
>JAGRHE010000250.1 GCA_020445165.1 Gammaproteobacteria bacterium | reverse complement strand
GTCATCAACGAGATCGCGTTTCAGACCAACATCCTGGCCCTGAATGCCGCGGTCGAAGCGGCGCGTGCCGGCGAACACGGGCGTGGCTTTGCGATCGTTGCCGCCGAGGTGCGCGCGCTGGCCGCCCGTTCGGCGTCGGCGGCCAATGATATCCGGACCCTGATCGAACGCTCCGGCGCGACCGCCGCCGACGGCAAGCGCATCGCCCTGGATGCCGACGACCGCATGCGCCAGATCCTCGAGGGTGTGCACAACACCAGCCAGCAGGTTGCTGCGATCTCGGCCGCGGCGCGCGAGCAGACCCAGGGCATCGCCGATGCCAACCGTGCGCTGCACGAGATCGACGAGTTGACCCGGCAGAACAATGAACTGGTGCGTGAACTGGCCGGCAGCAGCCAGGAACTCGATCGCCAGGCCCGTTACCTGACCGAGGCTGCCGCCATCTTCCACCTGCCGGATGATGATTTCAGCCATCCGCTGCACCGCGAGGCGATGGCTGCGGCGACCACCGCCGCGGGCGAGATCGGCCGCCTGCTGAGCGACGCGGTCAAAGGCGGCCGGATCGGTCTGGAGCAGCTGTTCGACTACAGCTACACGGAGATTCCCGACACCAACCCGGTCAAACATCGCACGCCCTACGACGAACTGGTCGACCGGCTGTTCCCCCAGGTACAGGAGCGCATCCTGCAGGAGCACCCGGCGTTCGTGTATGCGATCAGCGCCGACTTCAACGGCTATGTGCCGACCCACAATGCCTGTTTCAGCAAGCCGCTTACCGGCGACTACCAGACCGATCTTGCCGGCAACCGCACCAAGCGAATCTACACCGACCGCGTCGGGCAGCAGGTGGGGCGTCACACGGAGGCGGCCAAGCTGCAGACCTACCGCCGCGACACCGGTGAGCTGATGTTCGACATGTCGGTGCCGATCGCGGTCGATGGCCGTCACTGGGGCGGCTTTCGCATTGGCTATCGCATAGCCTGACCGGCGTCGGTGACATGCGTCCGGTTCTGCTCCGGGCCCCGCCGCGACACAGGACAGCGGGGCGCGAAGTGCGATAATGACCGCGATGCGGGACCGTCATGGCCGCGCAGATCCGCCTGCCGTCATCCCGAGGCCAGTGCTGATGCCCATCGACCGACCGCCAGCCACTTGGGTCGCGACGCACCGGATGCGCGACGGCACCGCTTTTCGGATCTTTCCGTGTATCGACGACGGCAGCGGCGTGGCGCGCGCTTTGTGGCGTGCGGAACTGCAGCGCGGCATGCAACGCCTGTCGCCGCGTTCACGCTGGCAGCGGTTTGCCTCCGGTATCGATTCGCTCAGCGAACGCCAACTCGATGAGCTGACCGACGTCGATGGCAGTCACCGGGTCGCGCTGTGTGCCGCGCTGCAGGGAGAGCAATGCGAGGAGGGGGTGGGCCTGGCGCGTTATGTCGAGTTGGCCGATCAGCCCGCGGTCGCAGAGTTCGCCGTCACCGTGATCGACGCGTGGCAGGGGCGCGGCATCGGCAGCGCATTGCTGGACGCGCTGATCGACACGGCCAGGCAAAACGGGATCAAGGTGTTGCGCGGATTCGTTTTTCCCAGCAATACCGCGATGCTCGCGCTGTGTCGCCGGCACCGGGCCGTCATCGAGCCCGCTGACGATTTCCTCGAGGTCGATCTGGTGCTTCAGGGCACCTCGAAAAATCCGTGACGAGGCGTCGCGAACGGCGCAATTCGTCAGCTCTGTGTTGGAGATCTTCGCAATAGCCGGCATAGGCGCGAGATCTCAGAATTGATCTGAACGAATCCTGTCGCCCAATCCGCACACCCAGGACTATCGGAGGTGTCCTCTGGCGTCATTGGGACGGTCAGCATGGTGCGGCGGTTGGCAAAGATGCCGGATCGCCGTGTCGCAACTGCCGCGCCGGCAAGCGTGGCGGCCGGGTGTCGACGATGACAAAGATCACTCCGGCTGGATTTCGGCCAATCGCCGGCTCACCGCCAGCCAGGCACCGACCAGTCCGAGCGCCGGCCCACCGAGCAACATACCGAACAGGCTGAGCGGGTCGAGTACCGCCAGCGAGAAGCGTGATTCGTACAGGCCGGCGAGGTGCTCGACCGGGCCGTCGAGCAGGTACAGCGAGGTCAGCACCAGCAGCAGCGCGATGATGGCGCCGAGCAGGCCGTACCACAGTCCCTCGTACAGGAATGGGCGACGGATGAAGGCGTCGGTGCCGCCGACCAGTTTGACCACCTCGATCTCGCTGTGCCGGTTCTGGATCTCCAACCGGATCGTGTTGCCGACGATCAGCAGCACGGCGCCGGCCAGCAGCACGGCCAGGATCAGCACGGCGCGTTCGATGGTGCCTGTGATCGCGCCCAGGCGCTCGACCCACTGCAGGTCGACCTGGGCCAGGTCGATCTCGCGAAATGCCTGCAGCTGCTGGGCGAGCTGGCCGACCTTGTCGGCACCCTGGATGTCGTCGGCTGGGCGCACCAGCACCACGGCCGGCAGCGGGTTGTGATCGAGCAGCTCGATCGCCTGGCCGAAACCGGACAGGCGGCGGAACTCGTCGAGCGCGTCGGCGCGGCTGATCAGGCGGGTCTCGGCCACGTCGGGGCGCTGCGCGACCTTGTCGCGTACCTGCTCCGCCTGTTCGTCGCTGACGCCATAGTTGAGGAACAGCGAGATGCTGGCGCTGCCGTCCCAGCTGCTGCTCAGCTGGCGCACATTGTCGACCATCAGGTGCAGGCCGCTGGGCAGGGCCAGGGCGATGCCGATCACGGCCGCGGTCATCAGCGTACTGAGTGGGTTGCGGCTGAGGCGTCCGAGTGACGACAGCGACATCTGTGCATGGCGCAACAGCCAGGTGACCGGGTTGCGGTTGCGCTTGAACGCGGGTTGCCGGTTGCGCTTGGCCATCAGCTTTGCGCCGTGATGTCGTCGGCCACGCGGCCGTGGCGCAGGTTGATGATGCGTTTGCCGAGCCGGGTGACCAGGTCGACGTCGTGGGTCGCGATCAACAGTGTCACGCCAACCTGGTTGAACTGCATGAACAGCTCCATGATCTCGCGCGACAGCTCCGGGTCGAGGTTGCCGGTCGGTTCGTCCGCCAGCAGCACCGGTGGCTTGCCGACCAGCGCGCGCGCGATGCCGACACGTTGCTGCTCACCGCCGGACAGCATGATCGGGAACACCTTCTCCTTCTTCAACAGGCCGACCTTGTCCAGTGCGGCGCGCACCCGGCGCGTGGTCTCGGCGTGTCCCATGCCGGCGACGACCAGCGGCAGGGCGATGTTGTCGAACACGGTGCGATCGTGCAGCAGGCGGTAGTCCTGGAAGATCATGCCGACTTCGCGCCGATGGAACGGCACGTCACGGTTGCCGAGTTTGTTCATGTTGCGCCCGTTGACCCAGACCTGGCCGCGCGTGGCGCGTTCGAGCAGGCCGATCAGCTTGAGCAGGGTGCTCTTGCCGGCGCCGGAATGGCCGGTCAGGAAGGCCATCTCGCCCGGCTCCAGGTGCAGGTCGACGCCGGACAGTCCTTCATGCCCCCCGGGATAACGCTTGGCCACATTATCGAAACGAATCATGGCGGGACCCGGCAATCAGTCGAACAGCGCCTTGACGAAATCGTCGGCGTCGAACGGTCGCAGGTCCTCGATGCTCTCGCCGACGCCGATGAAGCGGAT
>JAGRHE010000024.1 GCA_020445165.1 Gammaproteobacteria bacterium | reverse complement strand
AGGCGCGCCCGACACGCGCGCTGCGTTTGCCCTTCTACCACGAGCTGGCGCCGGCAGACGTCGGCCGGGCCGGGCAGCCGGCACGCTGGCGGCGTGCGCTGGCCTGGCTGGCCTGGCTGTTGCTGGTACTGGCGGCGGCACGGCCGCAATGGCTCGGCGAACCGGTACAGCTGCCGCTGGCCGGGCGCGACCTGATGCTGGCCGTCGACGTATCCGGTTCGATGGAACAGGACGACTATCGCCTGCAGGGGCGCACCGTGAATCGCCTGCAAGTGGTCAAGGCGGTCGCCGGGCGTTTCATCGAACGCCGTGCCGGCGACCGTCTCGGCCTGATCCTGTTTGGCAGCCGCGCCTACCTGCAGACGCCGCTGACTTATGACCGGGCCACGGTGCAGGCGATGCTGTCCGAGGCGGTGATCGGCCTGGCCGGACGTGAGACCGCGATCGGCGATGCGATCGCGCTGGCGGTCAAGCGCCTGCGCCAGCAGCCCGAGGACAACCGCGTGCTTGTACTTCTGACCGATGGCTCGAACACTGCCGGCAGCATCGCGCCGCGCGATGCCGCGCGCCTGGCCGCACAGGCGCAGGTGCGCATCTATACCATCGGTATCGGCGGCGGACCGGTCGGCGTGCGCTCGCCGTTCGGCATGCTGCTGCAGCAGGCCTCCGATCTCGATCCGGCGACGCTGCAGGCGATTGCGCAGACGACCGGTGGGCGTTTCTTCCAGGCTACCGATGCGGTCCAGCTCGAACGCGTCTACGAGGAACTCGACCGGCTCGAACCGAGCGTCCGCGACAGCCGCAGTTTCCGCCCGATGCATGCCCTGTACGCATGGCCGGCCGGTGCGGCGCTGCTGCTCAGCCTGGGCCTGGCAATCAGTGTGTTGCCGTTCAGGCGCGTCGTCCGTGTCGCTGGCGAGGTGAGCGACGATGCCGGCTGAGCTGCATTTTTTGCGCCCGCAGTGGCTGTGGCTGCTTCTGCCGACGGCGTTTGTGCTGTGGCGGCTGCTGCGCGGCCGTGGCGACGGCGACGCATGGCGTGGACTGGTCGATCCACACCTGTTGCCACGCCTGCTGGTCGATGCCGGGGGTGACCTGCGGCGCCTGCCAGTGACGCTGCTCGGTATCGGTTGGCTGCTGTTGGTGGTCGCGCTGGCCGGCCCGACCTGGCAGAGCTTGCCGCAGCCGGTGTACCAGGCTCAGCAATATCGCGTGATCGCCCTCGACCTGTCGCCCTCGATGAATGCCGGCGACCTGTCGCCGTCGCGCCTGGCGCACGCACGCTTTGCGGTGCGCGACCTGTTGCGCCGGGCACCCGAGGGACAGACCGCGCTGCTCGCCTACGGTCCCGAGCCGTTCGTGGTGGCGCCGCTGACCCGCGACATCAAGACGATCGCGGCCCAGGTGCCGAGCCTGGAGACCGGCCTGCTACCGGTTCAGGGGCCACGCCGGACCGACCTGGCGCTGGACCGGGCCGGTGAACTGCTGCGCCAGGCCGCTGCGCCCGATGGCCAGGTGATCCTGGTGACCGACGCCGTCGAGCACCCGGATGCTGCGAGCGAGGCGGCGCAGCGCCTGGTAGCGGCGGGCTACACGGTCTCACTGCTGGGTGTCGGCACCGAGCACGGTGCCCCGGTGCCCGCGGCCAGTGGTGGCCTGCTCAAGGACCCGGCAGGTGCGATTCAGGTCGCGCGTCTCGATCGCGCCGCCCTGCAGGCGTTGGCCGCGGCCGGCAATGGCCGTTACGTGACCGCGGTGGCCGGCGACGGTGACATCGAGGCGTTGCTCGCGGCCGCCGGTGACCCGGCTGCGCATGGATCGGCTGAACTCGACCTGGAAAGCGACCAGTGGCGCGAAGAGGGGCCGTGGTTGTTGCTGCTGCTGTTGCCGCTTGCCGCGCTGGCCTTTCGCCGCGGCTGGTTCAGTCCATTGTTGTTGGTGGTGCTGATCGTGCCGCCGCCCGATGCCGTCGCGCTGAGCTGGGATGACCTGTGGCTGCGCGCCGACCAGCAGGCGATGCGCAGCTTCGATGCCGGCCAGGCCGGGGCTGCGGCGGAGCAGTTCGAACACCCCGACTGGCGTGCCGCGGCACATTACGCGGCCGGTGACTATGCTGCTGCCGCGCAGCTGCTTGATGGGCGTGACGATGTGCGCGCAGCCTACAATCGTGGCAATGCATTGGCGCGCGACGGACGCCTCGAACAGGCGCTGACCGCGTTCGAACGCGCATTGCAACTGGATCCGGATGACGCCGATGCGCGTCACAACCGCGACCTGGTGCAACGCCTGCTCGAGCAGCAGGCTGCACAGCGGCAACAGCAGCAGGCCGAACACCAGGATGACGACGCGCAGCAGGGCGAAGCAGGTGGGCAGGGCGAACAGTCGCAGGCGGGATCTCAGCAGGACCAGGACGAACCGGACGCACAGGACGAGCAGGCATCGGCGGCGCAACAGGGCGAGCAGGGCGAGACTGGCGAACAGGCACCGGCCAGCCAGCAGGACGGACAGGGCGCACAGGAGCAGGCTGCAGGCCAGGCTGAACAGGAGGCGGCGCCGGGTCAGGCCGCGTCATCCTCGGGCGATGATCAGCAGTCGGCCGCTGGGCAGGCTGACGGGCAGGACGGACCGGGGCCGGACCCGCAGCCGGCGCAGCAGGGCGCCGCTGATCCGGGTGGGGACGACGCACGGCAGCAGGCCGGACAATCGCAGCCAAACGAGGCGCAGGCGGACGCCGCGAGCGAGCGGGATGGCTCGAGCGAGGACACGGCGCAGGCTGGGCAACAACCTGCGCAGTCACCGACAGGGACCGATCAGCATACGCCCCAGGAAGCGGCATCCGCCGCCAATGCCGGTGACGAGCGCGACGGCACCGGTTCGCGTACGGGCGACGCATCAGCGGCCGCCACTGCACGCGGGCCGGGTACGATGGACCCAGGGCAATTACCAGGTGCACAACCCGGACGGGCCGACCTGCTCGGCGGTGAGCCCGGCGCGCGTGGCGCCGTTCAGAAAGGCGTACCGTTGGCGGGCGACGCCGAGGGACAGCAGGCGATGGAGCAGATGCTGCGTCGCGTAGAGGATGATCCGGCCGGGTTGCTGCGCCAGCGTTTTCTGCTGCAGCACCTGCGGCGGCGGGGAGAGTTGCCATGAGAGGAATGACCATGCACCGGATCGGCGGCGCGACCAGCGCCTGGATCGTCGCCCTGTGGCTGCTGCTCAGCCTGCCGGCGCTCGCCGCGACGCTCGACGCCCGGCTCGATCGCAACCGCATCAGCGAGGGCGAGACGGTGATGTTGATGCTCAGCACCTCGGGCGACAGCGACGGCGCGCCGGACCTGGCGCCGCTGCTGCAGGACTTCGACGTGCTTAACCGCTCGCAGAGTTCGAGTTTCAGCATGATCAACGGCCGCACGCGCAGCTCGCGCGAGTGGCAGGTGGTGCTGGCCCCGAAACGCGCCGGCACCCTGACTGTGCCCGCGCTGCACATGGGCGCTGTCAGCAGCAGACCCCTCACGCTCGAAGTGCTGCCGCCTGGCCAGGCCGACCCGAATGGCCCGCCGCAGCCGGTTCGCATCGAGACCGAAGCGACGCCGGAACGGCCCTACGTACAGGGCAAGGTGGTTTACACGGTGCGTGTGCTGACCCGGGTCCCGCTGCGCCAACCGCAGTTGACTGAGCCGGTCGCGGCCGGCGCGATCGTCGAGCGTCTCGGTGACGAGCGCCAGTACGAAAGCCAGCGCGACGGCCAGACCTACCACGTCATCGAGCGGCGTTACGCGTTGTTTCCACAGCGCAGCGGCACGCTCGAGATCGAGGCCCCGGTGTTGTCGGCGCAGGTGGCCGAGCCGGGCAAGTCGCGCAACAGCCTGCGTGACCGGATGTTCGGTGGCGATCCGTTCGCCGGCATGGGCAGCATGTTCGAGCAGTTGCGGCCGCTGCGCCTGCGCGGCCGGTCACTGACCCTGGAGGTGCAGCCGCAGCCAGCCGGATCGCCCAGTCCCTGGCTGCCGGCCGAGTCGCTGACGCTCAACGAAACCTGGGCGCCGAACCCGCCGACCTTCCGTGTCGGTGAGCCGGTCACGCGCACGGTCGTGATCACGGCACAGGGTGTGACCGCCTCCCAGCTGCCGGACCTGTCGGGCCGGCTGGCTGCCGATGGCATCAGTGCCTACCCGGACCAGCCGCTGAGCGAGACCCGCGCCGACGGCGATACCCTGGTCGCGCAGAAGGTGCTCAGGAGTGCGCTGGTGCCGTCGGTCGCCGGCGAACTGGAACTGCCGGCGATCGAGGTGACCTGGTGGGACAGTGACAGTGGCCAGGCGCGTACGGCGCGCTTGCCTGCACGCACGATCGAGGTCGCGCCGGCGCCGCCAGGGGCGGCTTCACCCCCGCCCGCTTCGCCTGCACGGGGCATGCCGTCACGTACTGCCGACGAACCGGTCACCGAGCGGCCGGCTGTTTCCGTGCAAGCTGCGGCAGACGGCACGGCCGCGGGTCCGGTTGTGGGCATTGCCGGCCTGTGGCCCTACCTGGCAGTACTGTTCGGCCTGGCCTGGCTGGTCACGCTGCTGCTGTGGTGGCGTGCGCGCTCCCGGCGTCCGGCCGGAACCGAGCCGCAGCCGGCAGCGCGTACGGCCCCGAGGACGGTGGCTGGTGCGTCACTGGCCGGCTTTGAGCGCGCCTGCCGCGCGAACGATCCGCGCGCCGCACGCAGTGCGCTGCTTGCCTGGGCTGCAGCGCGCTGGCCACACGATCCGCCGCAACGTCTCGAACAGCTCGCGCAGCGACTCGGTACGGATGCCGTGCCGTTGGTGCACGAGATGGATCGGCACCTGTACGCCGACGGTGCCGGCGGATGGGATGGGGCGCAGGCCTGGCAAGGTTTCGAACCGCTGCTCGAACGTGCACAGCGTGATCAGCGGGTCAGGCATGACCGGGATGCACTGCCGCCGCTGTATCCGCGGGACGCCTGATCGACCGGCGAAACCGGGTATGGCACAGGTTGCGCCTGCCGTCGTCGGGCACAGCCCGACCTGCGGCCGCACAATGCATAACATCAATACGGGATCGTAAGGCAGGCTGCGCCTGCCAGTTGAAAGTAATCCCGAAACGAACGCCGCTGCAGATCGCGTCGCTGTCGCGCACGCTTTTGACGTCCCGATACCGATCACCTAGATTTAAGTCAGCTGGTCCAAATCCAAGACTGTTGCCGGGCTGGTCGGAGTAACTGAATGATCTCGACATGGAAGCCGTGGCTGGCTGCTGCTTTCGCCGCCGTTTCCATGCTGGTTGTCGGCCAGCTGATCGAAAACTACCAGCGCCGAAGCATGGAGGATCACGACCGCCAGCTTGTCAGCGGCCAGCTTGGCCAACTGCGCGCCAACCTCGAGCGCGAGGTCATCGGCAACCTGCTTATGCTACGAGGGCTGAGCGCCGTGATCGCCGCGCAGCCTGACATCGACCAAAGCGGATTTGCGGCCATTGCGCGGCGCATGGTCGGCGATCGTTCCCCGCTGCGAAATATCGCCGGGGCGCCCGACCTGGTCGTACGTCTGATGTACCCGGTCGAGGGAAACGAGTCCGTCATCGGGCTCGACTACCGTGCGCATCCCGCGCAACGCGATGCGGCGTTACAGGCCGTCGAGCGACGCCAGATGGTCGTTGCCGGGCCACTGCAGTTGGTGCAGGGCGGAAGCGGCCTGGTCGCACGCGAGCCGGTCTTCCTGTCATCCGCCTCTGCGAATGAAGCCGGCAGCGACCTGTGGGGGTTGGTCGCGGCCGTCATCGATGTCGACAAGCTGTACGAACTGGCTGGCGTCACCGGGCACCGCGAACGCCTCGGTCTCGACCTGGCGATTCGCGGTCGCGACGGACTGGGAGCTGAGGGCGATGTGTTTTACGGCTCTCCGGACTTGTTCGAGCGCGAAGCGGAGACCGCCGAGGTGTCGTTGCCGTACGGCAGCTGGCAGATCGCGGCGCTGCCGAGCGGCGGATGGGGCGGACATATGCACGCCGACGAGATTCATGCCACGCGTCTTATCACACTGGTTCTCGCCATCCTGCTGGCTGCACTGACCTACCGTTTATTGCGCGACAATCGCATCCTGCGGCAAACATCAGACGAGCTGCGTGACAGTGAGTCCAAGTATCGCCTGCTGGTCGAGAACCAGACCGACCTGATCGTGCGGGTCGGTCCGGAAGGTCGCTTCGAGTTCGTCAGCCCTTCCTACTGCAGGATGTTCGGCAAGAACGAGGATGAACTGCTCGGCCATACCTTCATGCCACTGGTGCACGAAGAAGACCAGGCAGCCACCGCCGAGGCCATGCAGGATCTGTCCCGCCCGCCGTACAGTTGCCAACTCGAACAGCGCGCGATGACAGCGCAGGGCTGGCGCTGGCTGGCGTGGTCGGACACGGCCGTGCTCGGCGATGATGGCCAGGTGCAGGCGGTCATCGGGTCGGGGCGCGACGTCACTGATCGCAAGCTTGCCGAACTGGCATTGCGCGAGAGCGAGGCGCAGTACCGCAGGTTGTTTGAATACACACCGCTCGGGATTCTCGTTGCCGATGCAGAAGGCCGTTACACCGATGCCAACCCGGCAATGTGCCGGATGCTCGGCTTCACCCATGACGACCTGGTCGGACTGTGCGTATCAGACATTGTCCAGGCGTCTGAGAAAGCGCACATCGAGCCGGCCCTGAAGGCCATCATGAGTGATCATGACCACTACGGCGTGTGGGCTTTCGTCCGCAAGGACGGCAGTCGGTTCGATGCCGAGGTGAGTGCCACGACATTGCCCGATGGCCAGCGGATCGCGCTCGTCCGCGACATAACCGAGCAGGAAAAGGTGCAGCGCGAACTACGCGAGAGTGAACGTCGCTTCCGTGCTGTGTTCGACCAGCAGTTCCAGTTTTCGGCGATACTGACACCCGAAGGCGAAACCCTGGAGATAAACGAACTGCCGTTGCGGCAGACCGGGGCCCCCCGTGATGCCTATGCCGGAAAGCTGTTCTGGAAGTCGCCGGCTTGGGCTTCTTTGCCGGAATGGCAGAAGATCTGGCCACGGCGGATCGCTGATGCAAATGCCAGCGACGACGCCATTCTGACCCAGGATGTCTATTTGGCTGCCGATGGCGAACTGCGCGAGGCAGCGGCGGCGACCAAGGCGATTCGTGATGAACAGGGAAACGTCGAATTCGTACTGGTGCAGGCACTCGACAATACCGAGCAGCGTCGCGCCGAGAAAGAGCGCGACCGGCTGGTCGCGGATCTGCAGTCGTTGAACGAACAACTCGAGCAGATCGTCACTCAGCGTACGGCACAGTTGCTCGAGGCCAACCGCGAGCTGGAATCGTTCGCTTACGCGGTATCGCATGATCTGCGCGCGCCGGTGCGGGCGATCTCCGGCTTCGAAACCGCGTTGCGTGAGGATCATGGTGCCATCTTGCCGGCCGAAGGTATCGAGTTTCTCGACGAGATACGTGCCGGCGCAATCCGCATGAATGCCTTGATCGACGGACTGCTCGATCTGTCGAGAAGCACCCGCGGCGATTTGAATCGCGAGACGGTTGATTTGGGTCAAATGGCACGGGATATCTTTGCCCATCTGCGGCGTGGCGATACGCAGCGACAGGTTAAGTTGATCGTGCAGGGTGATCTTCACCGCTCCGGTGATCCGCGGTTGCTGCAAACCCTGATGCAGAACCTGTTGGAGAATGCCTGGAAATACACGAGCCTGCGCGAGGATGCAGTGATCCGGGTGACTGGGGAGGACGAAGGCATCGTCTGCGTGGAAGACAATGGTGTCGGCTTCGATCCGGCGTTTAGCCACAAGCTGTTCGAACCCTTTCAACGGCTGCACCGGCAGGACGAGTTTCCGGGTGTCGGCATCGGCCTGGCGACCGCGGCACGGATCCTGCGTCGGCACGGTGGAGCGCTGGCGGGATGCGGAAGACCCGGCATGGGTGCGGTGTTCTGCTTCTACCTCGGTAGCCCGACAGGAGAGTGATCGATGATCAGGCGCAAGATCCTGTTGGTCGAAGACAACCCGCAGGACGAGAAACTGACACTGCGGGCGCTGCAGAAACTGCAGGTCGTGAACGAGATCGATGTCGTGCGCGATGGATCCGAGGCGCTCGATTACCTGTGGCGTCGCGGTGCTTACGCCAATCGCGTCGGGCAGGCGCTGCCGGCAGTGGTTCTGCTCGATATCAAGCTACCCAAGCTCAGTGGCATCGACGTGTTGATGCAGCTGCGCAACGATGAAACGACCCACACGCTGCCGGTGGTGATGCTGACCTCGTCCGACGAGGAGCAGGACATCGCCGACAGCTACCGCAATGGCGCCAACAGCTATGTGCGCAAGCCCGTCAATGCAGGTGAATTCGCCGAAGCGGTTGCGCGGCTGGGCCTCTATTGGCTGGCCTTGAATGAATTACCCGGTGACTGAAAAGGAATCCAGTTACTGCGCAGCAGGCCGTTGTCGGCACATGTATCCGGCGTCTGGCGTCGGGCCGGGTGGGCGGAGTCGTCCGCCAAGTGGGGTATTGCCGGTCGATTGAATGGACCGATCGTCTTTTGCGCGGCGGCCAGCGTTGCGCGAGAACGGTCGGTATCGGGCATGCGGTAAATGAATCGGTGTGATGGTCGTTAACAGTTGGATGTGGGCAAAGCGTTCGGAGCAGGGGGCTGGGGCAGTCGCAACAGGTCCGGCGCCCCGGGCATAGGCGAAGTCATGCGGGGAAACCAGCGGGGAAAGCGTTCGTCGTGGTGCGATGCCTGGAACTGCATCGTGGTCCGCATGCGTGTTGCCTGCGCAGGCCTGTTCTGGCTACTGCTCGCCCATTCCGCCGCAGGCGATGAACCGGCGTTCAAGGTGGGTGTGTTCGAGAACCGGCCGATCGTGTTCGAGCAGGCGCCTGGTCGCTACGCCGGATTGTCGATCGATTTTCTCGAATCGGTCGCGAGCCGTGAATCGCTGCGCTTCGAGTATGTTCACGGAACCTGGAAATCTCTGCTTTCCCGTTTGGAAGAGGGTGACATCGATCTCCTTGTCGGCATCGCGTTCACGCCGGAGCGGGCAGAGCGTTTCGACTACACGTCGCAGACCTTGATCAACAACTGGGGTGTCGTTTACCGCAACGCCTCTGCTTCGATCACATCGCTGGCGGATTTGCAGGGAAAACGCGTCGCACTGATGACGGCCAGTATCCACAGCCGTGTCTTCAAGCGACTGATGGCCGAGTTCAATTTCGTTTTCGAAGCGGTGCAGGTTCCGACCTACACCGATGCGCTCGCGGCGGCGGCAGCCGGCGACGCCGATGCGGCTGTCATCAATCGTGTGATCAGTCTGCTGAACAGCGACGATCAAAACGTGATCGAGACCGGCATCATCTTCAACCCGGTCGAGGTGCGATTCGCCGCTCCCAAGGGTCGGCATGCCAGCCTGCTGGCCACGATCGATCGTCAGCTTGCCGCGCAGAAGCAGGACGTGACATCGCCCTACCACCAGTCGATGACGCGATGGTTTGGTGCGGCCGGCCGTTCGGGTCTGCCATTGTGGGTGGTCTATGCGGCATTGGGCGTCGGATTGTTACTGCTCGGTCTTGCCGTGACCACCCTGGTGATCCGCCGCCAGGTCAGCGTCCGCACCAGGGAGCTAAGCGAGAGTGAACTGCGCTTCCGTCAGCTCGCCGAGAACATCAACGAGGTGTTCTGGATCGGCTCGCCGGACTGGAAGACCGTCCACTATGTCAGTCCCGCGTTCGAGCGCGTGTGGGGTTACAAGCCTGCGGAGTTGTATGCGCAACCGATGCTGTGGGCCGACTCGGTCCATCCGGATGACAGAGAACAGGTCCGCCGTGACATCGAACGCAAGGTCTCGGGCGATCTCAGCGACCCCGCATTCCGCCAGTATCGGGTTGTCTCGACGACGGGTGAAACGCGCTGGATCCTTGCCCGTGCTTATCCGATCACCGATGGGCGGGGGCAGGTGATCAAGATCGCCGGCATCGCTGAAGACATCACCAGCCGCAAGGAAGCCGATGAAAAGATCGCCTTCATGGCGCTGCATGACCCATTGACCAGCATGTTCAACCGGTTCGCGTTCGAGCAGGAGCTCGCGCTGCTGGTCGCGGATGTGCCGGCGGCTTCGGTGCAGCACGCGCTGTTATACATCGACCTCGATCAGTTCAAGATCGTCAACGATACCTGCGGACACGCGGCCGGCGATGAATTGCTGGTCCGGCTTTCTGCGCTGCTACGGTCTGAAGTCGACTCGCATGGCATTATCGCGCGTCTCGGTGGAGACGAATTCGGAGTGATCCTGCGCGACTCGACGATGGACGAGGCAAGTGCGATGGCGCAGCGGATACTCGCTGCCATCGAAGGCTTTCGTTTCATATGGAAGGAAAAGCGGTTCGCGGTGGGTGCCAGCATTGGCCTGGTCATGCTCAACGGCCATCAGCTCACGCAGGCCGAACTCCTCAGTGCTGCGGACATGGCGTGCTATGCAGCGAAGGAGCGTGGGCGTAACCGGGTGCATGTCTACGAGCACGATGATGCCGAGCTGCTACGTCGGCATGGCGAAATGCAGTGGGTGAGTCGCATCGCCCTGGCACTCGAGGACAACCGTTTTCTGCTGCACAGACAGCGGATCGACTCCCTGGCTCCTGATGCTGGAGGTGTTGCCGGCCATGAGTACCTGCTGCGGCTGCTGGATGAGCGCGGCGACCTGATCTACCCCGACGCATTCATTCCCGCCGCGGAACGCTTCGCGTTGATGCCGCGCCTGGATCGTTGGGTGGTCGGCGAGGTGTTCCGGCACCTTCGTGCAGAGGCCGCCGGGCAGCCCGGCAAGAATGCAGGGCAGCTCGCATTCATCAATCTTTCGGGACAGGTGTTCACTGACGAGAGCTTTGCCGATTTTGTAATCAACGAAGCGCAGCGCTGCCAGGTCGACATGGAGAGCATCTGCTTCGAGATCACTGAAACCGTTGCCATCAGCAACCTGGGCGTGGCCAGCCGTTTCATCGACACGCTCTCGCGGCGTGGGTTCAAGTTTGCACTGGATGATTTCGGTTCAGGGATGAGCTCGTTCTCCTACCTGAAATCTCTGCAGGTCGACTTTGTCAAGATTGATGGTGTGTTCATCAGGGACCTGTTCAAGGACCCGATGCATGCCGCGATCGTCGATGCCATGACCCGGATCGCCCATACTGCCAGGTTGCGCGTAATCGCAGAGTGGGTGGAGAGCGCGGAGATCACCGAGTGGCTGCAACAGGCCGGCGTTGATTTCGCACAGGGTTATGCCATCGAGCGGCCGTGCGCATTGCCGGCCGGATTGCGTCAGGCAGCCGTGAATGCGAACTGAGCGACCTGCCACATTTTCCAGGGCATCAGTCGTCAGCCGGTAACCGTGCCGGCACGCCTTTTCCTGTCCATACCGATCCAGTCGAAAGCGCCAGGCGGTCGCCTGCTGTGCCATGCCCCAGCGTGCCGGCGTTTATGCTGCAGCGAGGAAAGACGGTGTTCGCCGCCTTGCAGCAAATGGATTAGTCTGAGCCGATGACGGCGCTCGACGATCTCAGCCAGATTGCTGTCGACCTGATCCGGGCCGTGGATCGGGTCGCCGCAGGAGATTTCCGCACCTGGGCCTTCGAACGCCTGCAGCGTGTCGTTGCCTTCGATTCCGCGCTGTGGATGCACTCGGCTCTGATCGAGGACGTCCTGGTCACCCGCGACATCTACCTGTACCGGCAGCCGGCGAAGCTGATGGAAGACTACGCGCGCTGGAACACGACCGACGTATTGTTGGAGGTGATCTACTGCAACCCGGGTCGCTGCATCCTCTGGCATGACCTGGTCGACCTGAAGGCGCAGCGCAAAACCCGCATGTACCGCGAGTACCAGTCCAAGTACGGCCTCGAAGAGGCGGCCAGCATCATGATTCCCTTTGGCCGCTCGGGCCTGCAGTTTGTGATGTCGCTGTACCGCAGTGATCCAGACAAGCCCTTCAGCGAGGGCGAACGCGAGCGGGTGCAGGCGATTGCGCCATTGCTGCTCGAAGCCGAGAACCGAGTGCTGATGCGCGATGTGCGACTTCGCTTGGGTCTCGGTGCTGATGCCGAGACGGCAGCGGTCGTCACGGCCACGGGCCAGCTGGTGACCGCCGACATGGGTTTCATCGAACACATGGAGCGCTGCTGGCCGACCTGGCAACCTCCCCGCTTGCCCGAAGCAATGCGGGCGATCCTGACTCGCGGTGGCAGAAAGCAGCAGGTGAGCAACGGCCTCAAGGTGAGCCGGCACAGGCACCAGGATGGGTTCGTGGTCGCGGTGCGGCCGGTCTCGCCGCTCGACACACTCAGTACGCGTGAGCGCGAGGTGGCCGACCGGATCGTCCTGGGGCTGCCCTACAAGCGTATCGCCAGTGAACTCGGGATATCGCCCAAGACAGTCTCCAATCACCTGCGCAACGTGAATGCCAAGCTGGGGGCGCAGTCGCGCGCCGATCTTTTGAAGATTGTCGGCCGGGGCTGATGTCTTCCCCGGCCTAGGGCATATGTCCCATGGTATCCGCCCGCCCACCGCTTTAGCCTTGAATCACCGGTCAGCGCCAAGGGGTGCGCTATTCGGCAGGGATGTTGAAACCGACCGGTCATTCTGGATACAAGGGACGAGTGGTGAGGACGACCGCAGGGCAGGGATGCCCGCACCTGGAGATTGCCCCCTCACTGCGGGCGATGCGCTCTCTATCCCATGAAGAACGGATCGTCGTACGCGGTCTCGTAGCCGAGGTCCTGCAACGACGCGATGGTCATGTCGGAGAGGAACATCGACGAATCGGCATAGCCGGTCATGATCTCGTTGCCGAAGGTCTCCTCGTCCCAGTGGCCGCTCGCCGTGCCAGGGCCGCCGTCGGTCTCGACCGGCACGCCGATGCCCGACAAGGGGTCGGCGGCCGCTGTCGCCGGGAAGGACGCGGCATAGGCCTGGGTAGCGTTCTCGCCGGTGAAGCGCAGGTCGCCGCCGACGTTGGTCAGCAGTCCGGCCAGTTGCCATATCGTGCCAAAACCCACTGTGTGCATCATTTCGTGGAAGATCACGTCCTGCCAGATGTTCTGCGCGAGCATCAGGTTGGCGTCGGCGACATCGAACTCCATGATGCCCTCGGCCGGCAGGTGGCCGGGTTGCCGTACCACGGTCGGTCCTGCGCGCCCGAGGATGCCGCCGGTTCCGTCGATTGCCTGCAGCGACGCGACCAGGCGGATGTCGTCGATCAGTTCCCCGCGGTAGAAGGCATCCTGCACGTCACCGGTGATCAGGTCGCTGATCAGTTCCGATGCGTCGACGAAGGCCTCCTTGAGTTCGTTCGACCAGCTGCCGGAGAACTCGATCTCGATGTTGAAGCCGTTGGGCGTGTCCAGGCCGCTGACATAGGTGTTGCCGATGGCACCGCCTTCCCCGTCGATGACCAGTGATGCGGTGTTCGCCGTGACCCCGCCCTTGCCATCGATGACGTCGTAGTTGACGGTCACGTTGGCCTGCTGTCCGGCATTCAGCGTGTCGGCGAACTGGCCCGGGTCGATGGTCAGCAGCCGACCGACCAGTTTGGTCATGACCGGGTTGCCATCGCTGTCGGCCGCCTGCACGTTGCGCACGCTCAACGGGTCGCCGTCGGCATCGGTCGCGCCGGCAGCGGCCAGCAGGTCGATCGTGATCGGTGCATCCGACTCCGTCACCCGGCCGGCATCGATCGGCGAGGCCGTCGGTGCCGTATTGCCGGCGCCGGTGGCTGAGCCGGATACGAAGCTGATGTCGGAATACACGGATTCGGCCCCGCTGTTGCGGTCGTCGTCGTTGATGAAGGTCAGGTACTTGAAGCTGCGCCCGGCGTAGGCGCCGAGGTCGATCTCGTAGGTGACCGATCCACCATCGTAGGCATACGTTTCAGTTACCCGGAACAGCGACTGCGAGCCAGCGAGCTGGAACTGCAAACCACCGCCGTTGCTGGCCCAGTCGTCGCTATCCAGGCCGATTGCATGAGTCTCGCCTTCGTGGCCCGGCGGAATCTCGAACGTGAAGCGCAGTACCGTATCCGGGCCGATCGTGAACCCGTCGGGCAGTGCGATCTTCTTCCAGGTGTTGCCCGACAGGCGCAGGGCGGAACCGCCATCCTCGACCGCGTAGCCGGGTGCACCGCGGTCCTCGAACACACCGTAGGACAGCACCGGCCCGGCAAAGCCGAGATCGACCGCTGTGGTCGCACCGCCGCCGCTGTCGCCGCCGCCCGGGCTGGCACTGCCTTCACCGTTGACGATGAGCCTTGCCGAGTTGCGCGTGACACCGCCCTGGCCGTCACTGATGTCGTAGCTGACCGTCACGTTCGCCTGCTCGCCGGCATCCAGCGCATCGGCGAACTGGCCCGGGTTGATCGTCAGCAGCCGACCGACCAGCGTCGTCGCCACCGGGTCGCCGCGGCCGTCGAGTGCCTGCACATTGCTGACGCTCAGCGGATCGCCGTCGGCGTCGGCCGCACCGGCGTCGCCGAGCAGGTCGATCGTGACCGGCGCACCCGACTCGGCCACCGTGCCGGCATCGATCGCCGAAGCGGTCGGTGCGTTGTTGCCACCACCACCGGATGATGAGTCCGACACGAAGCTGATATTGGAGAACACCGATTCGGCGCCGGTATTGCGGTCGTCGTCGTTGATGAACGTCAGGTACTTGAACGTCTGGCCGGCATAGGCGCCCAGGTCGATCTCGTAGGTGACGCTTCCACCAGCGTAGGAATAGTCCTGGTTCGCCCGGAACAGCGACTGGGATCCGGCCAGCTGGAACTGCAGTCCGCCGCCGTTGCTGGCCCAGTCATCGGTATCCAGGCCGATGGCATGCGTTTCCCCTTCATGGCCCGGTGGTATTTCGAACGTGAAGCGCAGCACCGTGTCTGCAGTGATGGTGAAACCGTCCGGCAGCGCGATCTTCTTCCAGGTGTTGCCTGAAAGGTGTAACGAGGAACCGCCATCGCCGACCGTGTAACCGGGCGCGCCGCGATCCTCGAACTTGCCGTAGGACTGCACCGCGCCGGTGAAATCGACGTCGGTTGCGGCGGCTGCCGCATAGGCGGCGACGATCTCTTCATCGAGGTAGTGCCGCAGGCTGTCTGCGGTCAGCGTGTTCGGCGACAGGAAGCCGAAATCGATGACGTCGTCGAAACCGGGCAGGGTCTGTTCGGTCTTGTGTGGCATGTTTCATCCTCCCGGCCGGGGGCGGCCGCCTGGACATTGGCCGATGCCGCAGGCCGGGCGGCATCGTGGAAGTCCGGGCCCATGGTGCCCGGTCCGAATTGTTGAGCCTGACCTGTTCTAACGGCCGGTGCCGTGATGCTTGAAGCCGTCCGGGCGTGAACTGGGTTGCATTGCGGACACAAGGTCGGCACCGGGCGGCCGCTGTTGATGCCGCACATCCTGCGACGCCGGGAAGTTCGAGCTGTTCGGACGTTTGGCCAAAAAAAACCGCAATCCGGCTCGGCGCAATTCGCCGGCAGTCGACAGGGTGCGCCTGTCGTGGACCAATCCGGTGCAGCTGACGTGGTTGTGCGACGCGCCGGACCACGGCAGTCTCGATGCACGCAACAGGCATCGAGCATCGATGCGGTTGCACAGCCATTCGATCGTCCTGGACATTGCCGATGAAACCCAAATCACCGTTCACGCAGACCTTCGGCCAGTTGCCGGGGGAATTACCGATCCATGTCGCGAACAGTGCGTTGCTGCCTGGCGGCGAGCTGCCGCTGGAGCTGTCGCGGCCGGCTGACCTGGCGCTGAGTCTCGATGCACTGAAGAACGACCAGTTGATCGGGATCGTGCAGGCCCGGCCCGACAGCGCCGAAGATGGCACCTACGGGATCGGCTGCGCGGGACGCATCAGGCAGTATCGCGAGCGCAGCGACGGCCGCCTGAACCTGATGCTGAGCGGGATCTGCCGTTTCCGGATCGTCGATGAACTGGCCACTCCGGCAGGATTCAGGAAGGCGAAGGTCGATTGGCAGGGCTTCGCTGACGACTTCGAGACCGAAGACGTCGAAGCGTCCCGGATCGAAGCCTTTCGCCGACAGCTGAGACGCTATTTCGACACGCACGGTATGCAGGTCGACTGGAAGGTACTCGACGAACGACATATCGAGGAGGTCGTCAACAACCTGGTACTGGTGATCAACCTGGACGTGGACGACAGACAGCGCCTGCTGGAAACGCCGACGGTGACAAGGCGACTGCAGGTGTTTGGCGAGATTCTCGATCGCAAGACCGTGCCCGTCGTGACCGCGGCACCGGTCGACGGCCTGGTCAACTGAACGGGGGCCGATGGCGATGCGCGCGGCTGTATTGCCGCTCGTTCCCCGTTACCATGCCGCTCCGCAGTCATCGCATCAGTAAGGCATAGAGCATGAGCAGTTCCGCTTCGGCAGACAGTTGTTACTTCTGCAAGGTTGCCAGCGGCCTGGCAGACCCCTTCATCTTCGAGAATCGCTCTTTCGTGGGCATATTCGACACCCACCCGGTCAATCCGGGCCATGCGCTGGTTATTCCCCGGCGCCATGTGCTGTCGATATTCGATCTGAACGCCGAAGAGCGCCAGGATTACTTCGACGCGCTGTGCGGCGTGAAGCAGGTCATCGAAACCACCCGTTTCAAGGAACTCTATCCACGCATGATGAAGCGTGAGGACCTGAGCGACCGTCCCATGGATCACGTCGAAGCGGTGCTCGAGCTGCCGTTCCTGGAGAGCAGGCCGGACGCCTACACCGTGGGCAACAATGATGGACGCGCAGCCGGCAGGAGCATCGATCACCTGCACGTGATCGTCCTGCCGCGCTACCGCGGCGATGTACAAGACCCGCGAGGCGGTATCCGCAACGTGATCCCCGGCCGCGCCCACTACCAGAGGCGCTGACGCTCAGCCGTCGATGACCGCGACGCCGCCACGGCGTTGCCCGTGTCGGTGATCTCTGTCATCTGTCTGCAGCCTGGTTGTCGTCGCCATGACATCGGCGTGCGCCATCATCGGCCCCGTGCCAACAAGTGGGGGCGATCCACCATGCTGCGCGGATTCAAGCGGGTCTTCATGTCGAGCCGTCGGCATCGCTATCACTACGCATCGGTGAACGGCGATGCGGTGTGTACCGCCGTCTGGAGATTCGACGAGCCGCGCGAAAACGACCGCCTGGTCCGGATCGATTCGCTCGATTCGTCGCTGATCGACAAGCGTTGGAATGGCCGCACCTGGGAAAGCGTGCCGGTTGCCTGAGCGGTCGCCGCTGCTTCGCCTGTGATCCCGGCGTAGTGACCGGCTTGCTTACCGGCAACGGCCGGGTTTCCCCTTCGCTCAGTGTTATTGGATCGACCGCTGCTTCGGTTAACCTTCGGTATCGATGCAGCCGCCGAGGTCAGATCCGTGCCCACATCCGCATTTCCCGCTTCAGGTCACCGCTGGGCGTTGCATGGCGCGCTAATCGTATGGATCGGGCTGGTCGTCAGCCTGGACGGCCGGGCGAGCGAGCCTTCCATGGCGCTACAGCCATCCGACGATCGCCACATGAGCAACCTCACGCAGCTGACCTTCGATGGTGACAACGGCGAGGCCTATTTCAGTTTCGACGGCCGCAAGCTGATCTTCCAGTCCAACCGTGGCGGATTCGCCTGCGACAAGATCTGGACCATGGACATCGATGGCGGCAACAAGCGCATGGTCAGCCCGGACCATGGTGCGCACACCTGCTCGTTCTTCGTTCCCGGTGGCGACAGCATCGTTTTCGCCTCGACCAGCCATCTCGATGGCGCCTGCCCGCCGAAGCCGCAGTGGCCGGACCACATCCGCTATGCCTGGCCGCTGTACCCGTACGACATCTACCGCGCCAACCCGGATGGCAGTGGGCTGGTACGGCTGACGGACAACCCGAAATACGACGCCGAGCCGATCGTCTCGGCTGATGGTCGCAGCATCGTGTTCGGTTCGCAGCGCGACGGTGATTTCGACATCTACCGCATGGATATCGATGGATCCAACGTGCAGCGCCTGACCGATGCCGTCGGTTACGACGGCGGCCCCTGGTTCTCGCCGGATGCCTCCCAGGTCGCCTGGCGCGCCTGGCACCCGCAGACCGAGGATGAAAAGGCGCAGTGGCGCGACAACATGGCCAAGGACTACGTGCAGTCGACGCCGCTCGACATCTGGGTGATGAATGCCGACGGCAGCGACAAGCGCCGCCTGACCGACAACGGCGCAACCAACTGGGCGCCGTCCTGGCACCCGGACGGCAGGCGCATCGTGTTCTCGAGCAACATGGATGACTGGCGCGAGGACCTGCAGACCTTCGGCCACAACTTCGAGCTGTACCTGATCAACAGCGATGGCAGTGGTCTGCAGCGGCTTACCCATAACAAGGTGTTCGACAGCTTCCCGATGTTCTCGCCCGACGGCAGAAAGATCGTGTTTGGCGCCAACCGCAACCCGGCCAAGCCGCGCGCCACCGACATCTTCATCGCCGACTGGAACGAGTAGGTAACGCCGATGGTCAGGTTCCTGTCTGCGATTTTTCTCTGCCTGGTCGCGCTGCAGGGCATCGCGGCACAACTGCCGCTGCCGCTGCGCCATGAGATCCAAGTCTCGCTCGAGCCGGGGCAACGGCAGTTGAAGGTGCGTGACACGATCACGCTGCCGCAGCCGGTGGACGCGCTGACTCTCGACCTGCATGCCGGGCTCGAGCCGGTGTTCCGGTCCGCGCAGGGTGCGGTCGAGCACACCCGCGTCGCGGCCAACCGCCGCTACGAGCGTTACCGGCTGACGCTGCCGCCGGGCAGCACGACCTTGCAGGTCGATTTCGGTGGCACCATCCATGACGCATTGAATTCGAGTCGCAGCGAACAGGCGCGCGGCTTCCGCCAGTCCAGCGGCCTGATCGATGCCGAAGGTGTCTTTCTTGCTGGCAGCAGTGTCTGGTATCCGCACGTGCTCGGTCAGCCCTACCTCGTCTACTCGCTCGACGTCGAACTGCCGGCCGGCTGGTCGTCGGTCAGCCAGGGCACGCGGGTGCTGCGTGAGCAGGAGGGCCAGCGCGTCCGCGAGCGCTGGTCGATCGACAAGCCGCAGGAAGAGATCTACCTGATCGCCGCCAGGTTCACCGAGTACAGTAGTCCGGCCCGCCTGGACGGTGGCGACGTCGCGGCGCAGGTGTTTCTGCGCAGCGAGGATCCGAAGCTGGCCGGCAGATACCTCGACGCCACGGTCAAGTACCTGGCCATGTACGAGCGCCTGCTCGGTGACTATCCCTATGGCAAGTTCGCGCTGGTCGAGAATTTCTGGGAGACCGGATTCGGCATGCCGGCGTTCACGCTGCTCGGCTCGCGTGTCATCCGCCTGCCGTTCATCATCGACTCGTCCTACCCGCACGAGATACTGCACAACTGGTGGGGCAACGGCGTCTATGTCGATTTCGCGAGCGGCAACTGGAGTGAGGGGCTCACGGCCTATCTGGCCGATCACCTGATCAAGGAACAGCGCGGCCAGGCAGCCGACTACCGCCAGCAGGGCCTGCAGAAGTATCGAGACTACGCGGCGAACAACCGTGATTTTCCGCTGACCGAGTTTCGCTCGCGGCACAGCTCGGCGACCGAATCGGTCGGTTACGGCAAGACCCTGATGCTGTTTCACATGCTGCGCAGGCAGCTCGGTGATGAGCTGTTCATCGAGGGGCTGCAGCGCCTGTACCGCGATTTCCGTTTTCGTGTCGCGGCGTTCAGCGACGTGCAGCAGGTGTTCGAACAGGTCGCCGGCCAATCGCTGGCGCAATTCTTCGAGCAATGGGTGGAACGGACCGGTGCACCGGCACTGCTGCTGGACCAGGCCCGGTTCGACGCCAATGGCGAGCGCGGTACGCTGAGCCTGGCCATATCCCAGGTCCAGCCGGGCGATCCCTACCTGCTCGACATCCCGATAGCGGTGTCGCTCGACGGGCACGACAAGGCGCACGAGGTCGTGGTCCGGATGGCGGATCGGCGTCAGACCTTCAGCATCGAGTTGCCGGCCAGGCCGACCCGCGTTGACGTCGATCCGCGCTTTGACCTGTTTCGCAAACTGGCGGTGGCCGAGACGCCACCGGCGTTCACCGAGCTGTTCGGTGCCGCACGACTGCTCGTGGTCCTGCCCGAGCAGGCGCCGGCAGCGCTCAGGGAGGCATGGCAGGCCTTCGCCCGGGACCTGGCCCACATGGGGCCGGAGCAGGTCGAGCAGGTCTGGGATCGGGACCTCGATGCACTGCCGGAAGACATCGCCGTGGCCGTGCTCGGCACCAGCAACCGTTTCGCCGGCGCGCTGCAGGATGACCTGCGTCGGCATCCGGTCGAGTTCGGCGGCGGGCAGGTCAGGGTGGCCGCGCAGCAGGTCGGCACCGGCGGGCATGCCTTCGCCTGGGTCACGCGTCACGCCGCGGGCGATGGCAGGACCCATCCGCGCGCACTGATCACGGCCGATCTCGCGGCCGCCCTGCCGGGACTCGGGCGCAAGCTGCCGCATTATCACAAGTACGGTTATCTCGCCTTCGAGGGCGACGAGCCGCAGAACCGGCTCAAGGGGCGCTGGCCGGTCACTGACTCACCGATGTCGCATGCCTTCGTCGAGAATGCGCAGCGTGCGCAGCTGGCCGATCTGCCGCCCCTGGTCGAGCCGCCGTCGGCATTCGATGCCGGGCGGATGCTCGACACCATCCGCACTCTCAGTGATCCCGCGTTCGAGGGACGTGGGATCGGTTCGGCCGGGTTGACACGGGCGGCGCAGTTCATCGCCGAGGCCTTCAAGCTGGCCGGGCTCGAGCCCGGTGGTGATGGTGGCGCTTATTTCCAGGACTTCGCTGCAGCCGGCGAAGATGGCAGGCCAACGACATTGCGCAATATCATCGGCGTCATCCCGGGCCGCCACCCGACGCTGGCTGCACAGAACCTCGTGATCGGTGCCCATTATGATCATCTCGGCCTGGGCTGGCCCGACGTGCGCGGCCAGAACCGCGGCAAGGTGCATCAGGGTGCGGACGACAATGCCAGCGGCATCGCCGTGCTGCTGGAGCTGGCGCGGGTGCTCGCGGCCGGCTGGCAGCCGGACCGGAATGTCGTGTTCGTGGCATTCAGCGGCGAGGAGGCAGGCCGTCTCGGTTCGAAACACTATGCCGCGCATGCCGGGAGCCACCCGGTTGCGCGCAGCATCGGCATGCTCAATCTGGACACGGTTGGCCGGCTGTCCGGACGTGCGCTGATGGTACTCGGTGGGGAGAGCGCCACGGAGTGGCCGCACATCTTCCGCGGCATCGGCTTCGTGACCGGCGTTTCGACGGCGATGGTGGCCGAGCCGCTCGATGCCAGCGACCAGGTCAGCTTCCACGAGGCCGGTGTGCCGGCCGTGCAGCTGTTTTCCGGCGCCCATGCCGACTACCACCGGCCGACCGATACCGCCGACCGGATCGACGCCGACGGCCTGATCGCTGTCGCCGAGGTCAGCCGGCAGGTGATCGAGTACCTGGCGAGCCGACCCGAGCCTCTGACCAGCCAGCTCTCCAGTGCTGCGCAGGCCGCAGGCAAGAGCGCCGCGAGAACGGTCAGTCTCGGCAGCATCCCCGATTTCACCTACCAGGGGCCGGGGTATCGGCTGGACGGCGTGGTCGACGGTTCGCCGGCTCAGCAGGCAGGTTTGGCAGGGGGCGACATCATTCTTATGATCGACGACAGAAAGGTCAGTGGCATCCGTGACGTATCCGCGATCCTGAAGGGCAGCCGGCCGGGCCAGCAGCTGCTGATCGAATTTGAACGGGCCGGCGAGCGCCAACGGCGCAGCGTGATGCTCGATGCTCGTTGACCCGACCGGTGCCTGTCCAGGACGGTGCGCCGGAACCGGCATCCTCCCGACGCAGTCGCGAATGCGTGTCATTCGACAGAAACAGGAGCTCCTGTCGAGGATTTCGGCAGCTTGCGTCGCCGATTTCCGGCTTTTGTAGCGGCTTGCTGAGCGTGAGGCGCGGAATCACTGGACATGACCAAAACGGCACCCCACCGCGCCATCACGCCAGGGCAGCGCGCATTAATCCCGCTAATCAGCTAACAAACATTGCTGATTAGAGGATGCTAATACAAGCATATAATATCCGTCGACCCGACCATCCCTTGGAGTGAGGAGAACATGTTTACCACTAACCCTTTCAGCGAGCTTTCCGGGTTCATCTCCCCGATGGCCATGCAGATCTACGTCATTGCGATGGTTCTGCTGGTGGTCGGCGGCACGATCCTCGACATGATGCACAAGAAGAGTGCCAAGTACTTCTTCGAGAATGCGAAGAAAGCCGAAAAGAACGCACGCCGCACCGTCAGCAGCGGTGAAAAGACCTCGCTCGCGGTCAAGACGCTGACCAACGAAGTGCTGACCTCATCCGAGTTCGCCAACCCGAAGCGCCGGATTTCGCACCTGTTCACGATGTACGGTTTCATCCTGTTCGTGGTCGCGACCGCTGTCCTGATCTTCGGCTACCCGACCCAGGCAGACGCTGGCGTTTGGCCGCTGGTCTGGCACGTCGGTGCCCTGATGCTGTGCTTCGGCGGTTACTGGTTCTGGTTCGCGATCCGCGTGGACGTGTCCTCGGAAGGCCACCCCTGGTATCGCGTAACCCGCGGTGACATCTTCATCCTGGGCCTGCTGAGCACCGCTACCTTCGGTCTGCTGTGGTCGTTCACCCAGGGCGGCACGCTGGGCTGGTTGTTCTTTGTCCTGTTCATCATCTCTAGCACGACCTTGTTCGGTACCGTACTCTGGTCGAAGTTCGCTCACATGTTCTTCAAGCCGGCTGCGGCCTACCAGAAGAAGCTGACCCGTGCAGACGGTTCGCAGGAAAACCTGCCGGACCTCGGCGATCTGACCGATCCCGCTCTGCAGGCACGCTACCCGGATATCCCGACGTACATGGGCGACAAACCTGGCTACATGGGACTGGGCATCAAGCGTGAATCGCCTTCCCACTTCTGAGCCGTAACGACAGATCTAAATTCAAGAGAGGATTGTCATGCCAACATTTGTATATATGACACGTTGCGACGGCTGTGGACACTGCGTTGACATCTGCCCGTCGGACATCATGCACATCGACCCCACGCTGCGTCGCGCTTACAACATTGAGCCGAACATGTGCTGGGAGTGCTACTCCTGCGTCAAGGCCTGCCCGCATCACGCGATCGACGTGCGCGGCTACGCGGACTTCGCGCCGCTGGGCCACTCGGTTCGCGTTATCCGCGACGAAGAGAAGGGTGTCATCGCCTGGCGCATCAAGTCGCGCAACGGCGAGACCGACCTGAACCTGCTGGCACCGATCACGACCAAGCCGTGGGGTGAGTACATCCCTCAGCTCGCCAGCGTCCCGGCACCGAGCCAGGATCAGCGCAAGAGCCAGCTGCTGTACAACGAACCCAAGTACATTCGTCTTGATGATGGTGATATCCACACCCTCAAGTCCAATGGCCTGAAAATGATTGCCGGTGTGGAGGGCTACTAATGGGCTACAAAACAATCGTAGAAGACAACATCGATATCCTCGTCGCTGGCGCGGGTCTCGGTGGAACCGGTGCAGCCTGGGAAGCGCGCTACTGGGGCCA
>JAGRHE010000249.1 GCA_020445165.1 Gammaproteobacteria bacterium | reverse complement strand
GAAATTGTACGGCCGGTACAGCTTGCGATCGATCCAGTCGTCCGGCGTGCCGTGCGCGTAACGCGCAACCAGGTCCGGCTGTGCCGCCGCGGCGCGGTACAATTCCGCGCCTTCCCACAGTACCTTGTTGAGACCGAGGACCTGGGGGCTGTGGGGATCGTCCGGCGTTTCACACTTGGCATGATGACGGCGATGGATGCCGACCCATTCGCTGGTCACCATGCCAGTGGTCAGCCACAGCCAGAAACGGAAAAAGTGCGCGAGTGCGGGATGCAGATCGAGCGCGCGGTGGGCCTGGCAACGGTGCAGGTAGACGGTCACACCGACGATCGTCACGTGGGTCATCCCCAGCGCGACCAGAACCAGTTGCCACCACGTTAAATTCAACAGACCGTCGATCATCGGTATCCCCAGCAAGTCAATCGGTTACCACGGACGGTTACGGAACGTCTGCCGTCCGACGAGAATGGTTCACAAGTCTAACCCGGCCAAGCCCCGACTTAAGTAAGGGCTATCCCGAATACGCTTCCGCACGCGTCAGGAGCAGATTCCCCACCGCATCGACGTCCAAATGCCAGCCCGGCTCGACCCAGGTGGTGGCGACCTGCTCGCTGATCAAGGCTGGTCCCTTGATTGACTGGCCGGCGACCAGCTCCTCACGCCGGTAGCAAGGCACCGGGTCGGCGACCCCGGCCAGGCGGGACCGGGCAAATGCCGTCGCGGCAGGCTCCTGCGCGAGCGGCGCCAGGCGCAGGCGCGGCTCCGGGCCACGCACCTGGACACGGATATTGACCAGTTCCAACGGCACCTCCAGGCTGTGACCATAGCGCTGCGCATGTGCCAGGTGGAAATCCGCGGCGGTTGTCTCGCCCCCACGCCACGCGACGTTCAGCGTGTAGGACTGGCCGCGATAGCGCAGATCGACGGAATTGAGCGTCTCGCAGTCAATGTCCGCGTGTCCCTCGGCACGCAGCGCGGCCCGCCCCTGCTCGGCCAGCACGGCAAACCCGGCATCGAGCTCGGCATCGGACACCTCCGCCAGGGGCATGATCCGGGTCTGTGACAGCTGCCTGCCCGGTCGCGCCGCGAGCATGCCCAGCGCCGACAGCACGCCGCCGTTTATCGGCACCAGTGCACGCCGCATACCCAGTGCTCCGGCCAGCGCGCACACATGCAGCCCACCGGCACCACCGAACGACATCAGAACATGGTCGCGCGGATCGGCACCGCGCCGGATCGAAATGGCGCGCAATGCCTGCGCCATGTGCTCATTGGCGATGGCGACGATGTCCTGGGCAGCCTCGATAACGGACTGCCCCATGGCAACGGCGAGCGGCGCCAGCGCCTGGGTGGCCGCATCAACCTCCAGTCGCATCCTGCCACCGAGAAAAGCATCCGCCTGCAGCCGGCCGAGGACCAGGTTCGCATCGGTCACCGTCGGCCGCGATCCCCCGCGCCCGTAACAGGCCGGACCTGGGTCAGCACCCGCCGATTCGGGCCCGACCTGCAGCATGCCGCCGGCATCCAGCCAGGCGATCGAACCACCGCCGGCGCCGATGGTGTGCATGTCGACCATCGGCACGGCAACCGGGTAGCGGCCGATACGACCTTCGCCGGTAAGGCGCGGCGCGCCGTCAACCAGGGCGACATCGGTCGACGTACCGCCCATGTCGAATGTCAGCAGCGGTCCGCAGTTGGCCGTGTCCGCGACGTAAGCGGCGGCGATCAAGCCACCGGCGGGCCCGGAAAGCAGCATGCGCACGGCATGACCCGCCGCCTGTTCGGCGGCGACCGTGTCACCGGAACTCTGCATCACCGATACCGGCGCGCCGGCCATGCCGCGTTGCAGCCGTTCCAGGTAGCGGCCGACCCGGGGTCCGACCCAGGCGTTGAGCCAGGTCGCCATGCCGCGCTCGTACTCGCGGATCTCGGGCAGCACCTGCGACGAAAGCGACACGAACACATCGTCCGGCAACACCGCGGCAATGCGCTGCTCCAGGGCGGGATCGAGGTACGAAAACAGCAGGTTGACCGCGACCGCCTCGGGCTTGAGTCGGGCCACAGCATGTTGGATCGCCGCCAGGTCGTCGTCAGCGAGCGGTTCGACCAGGCGGCCCGACGCATCGAGGCGCCCGCCGGTCTCCAGGCACAGGTCAGGTGCCACCGGCGGAGCGAGGGGTTGCGGCTGCAGGGAATACAGCTCAGCACGCTGCTGCCGGCCGATGAGCAACAGGTCGGCGAAACCGCGATTACCGATATAGACGGTGCGCGCACCCTTGCCCTCGAGCACGGCGTTGGTCGCGACGGTCGATCCATGCACCAGTTGCAGGCCAGCGGGATCGAGCCCGAGTTGTTCGATACCTTCGAGGATCGCGCGTTCCGGCGCATCCGGCGTGGACAGCACCTTGTGCACGCGCAACTGCCCGTCGGCATCGAGCAGAACGAAATCGGTGAAGGTGCCGCCGGTATCGACGCCGAGCCTGATCATGCTCGCCATTGTAAGACCATTGCATGCCGACACACGATCAGGGTTCGCAAGCGCCGCCGCGCGCGGTAATCTGCCGCCGCATGAATCCCGCCCTGCAAGTACGCCAGCTCAGTCACGGACCGGTAAGGCAACCGCGTCTGCACGCGATCGATTTCGATCTGGCGCGTGGAGAACGGCTCGGTCTGCTCGGCATCAATGGCGCCGGCAAGTCGACCCTGCTGCAACTGCTGGCCGGGGTCATGGCCGCAGACGCTGGAGAGATCCGGGTGATGGGACACGCCATCGGCGACGGCAATGCGGCGCGCCGGCATATCGGCTACCTGCCGCAACGCCTGCCACTGTATGGCGAACTCAGCGTGGACGAGAACCTGGCATGGGCGGCGATGCTGCATCGCTTGCATGGCGCCGCGGCACGTGAAGCGGCCGATCGCGTTTTGCAGCAGATGCAGCTCACCGGTGTGCGCCGCCGGCTCGCGGGACGGCTGTCGACCGGAATGGCGCAACGGCTCGGTCTCGCCCAGGCCATGATCCACTCTCCGTCGGTTTTGATCCTCGACGAACCCACGGCCGGTCTCGACCCGGTGCAGACAGAACAGATCCGCACCTTGCTCGCCGGCCTCGACGAGAACATCAGCCTGGTGCTCGCCACCCACCTGCTCGACGATGTGCAACGTCTGTGTGACCGGGTGCTGCTGCTCGACGGCGGACGCAAACACGGCGAACACGCGGTCAACGACGACGCCGACCTGCTGGCACATTTTCGCACCATGGCGGCTGACAGCCGCGACAGCGCGGCATGATCGGGCGCATCGCGCTGCACGAATGGCGCCAGCAGTACGCCGGCCTGGCCGCATGGCTGCTGCTGGTCGCCGGTCAGCTGGTCGTGGCCTGGCTCACCTTCGCCCAGCTCGAGGCATTCGCCGACATCGCGCCGCAACTCAAGGCCAGTGGTGCGGCCCTGGGCGCGACCGACCTGGTCGTGATGCCGACCTTCAACAGCCTGCTGTTGATCCTGATCCTCGGCTGTCCGCTGCTGGCGATGGGCAGCATCGCCGGTGAGGCGCACGGTGGGCGCCTGCCTCTTTGGTTCGCCGCCCCCCTGGGCAGCGGCAGCATTGTCGTCGGCAAGGTACTGGGACTGTGGCTGAGCCTGCTGCCGCTGGTGATCAGCGCCTGCCTGACGCTGGCGGCACTCGGCGTCGGCATCACCCTGGATC
>JAGRHE010000248.1 GCA_020445165.1 Gammaproteobacteria bacterium | reverse complement strand
TCGACAACTACCAATGTGTCGTGCCGACCACATGGAACGGCTCGCCACGCGACATTAAAGGTAACATCGGTGCCTTCGAAGCATCCTTGATGAACACCAAGGTGGAGCGCGCAGAAGAACCCGTCGAGATCCTGCGCACGATCCACAGCTTCGATCCGTGTATTGCCTGCGCTGTTCACTTGACCGACGAGCACGGTGAAGAGATGCTCAAGGTACAGGTTACCTAGACCGGAACCCGCCACCCCAAGCTAGCCCTTTCCCGTCAGCCATTGTCGCTGACGGGGCACGGCAGGCTGTCACGTTGTTTCACCTTGTCCGAACTTCGGATCCAGATGCTGGTGCGCCCCGCCGGCAGTTCGGTCTGCCGGGGCCAACGAAAAAGGGGCCCCGAAGGGCCCCTAAAACTGACTTGGTCTGAATTCAGACCAGGTGATTAACCCCAGCTGTCCTTCTTGATGTTTTCGAACCAGCTATACGCGTAGTTGACTTCACGTGCACGCATATCCGGGCTGCTGTCGCTCGGCGTCAGGCCACCGGAACCGTCCACCTTGCTCAGCTTGCCTTCCTTCAGGTCGTAGACCATTGCCACAGAAATGGCATCGTCGGGACCGACCACGGAGTAGCAGGTGTTGACCAGCGACGGGTCGGCTGGATCCTTGCCGTTGAGCAGCGCCACCACGGCGGCTGCGCAGGTCTTGCCTTCGGAGTTTGCAGCATAGCCGGACTTGGGCAGCGGGGCAGCGACCGACGCGTCACCGATGACATGGATTCCCGCATGCATGGTCGACTCGAAGGTTCGACCGTCGATCGGGCACCAGCCACCATCGTTGGTGAGGCCGGCCTTGATGGCGATTGCACCTGCCTGCTGGGCTGGGATCACGTTGGCGACGTCGACCTTGTGCGCGGTATCACCAGCGTACAGGGTGTTGCTGCCGGCGTCGACGCGCGTGATGTTGCCACCCGCCGATGCGCCAACCCACTCGATAATGCCCTTGTGATGGCGCTCGAACGCCTGGGTGAACAGGCCCTGCTTGGAGAACTTGTCCTTGGCGTCGAAGATCATCAGCTTGGACTTGGGCTTGTGCGCGCGTAGATACATCGCGATCTGGCACGCACGCTCGTACGGCCCGGGCGGGCAACGGAACGGGTTCGGCGGAGCGGCAATCGCCACCACACCGCCGTCCGGCATCGCCTCGAGCTGCTTGCGCAGCGTGACCGTCTGCTCTCCAGCCTTCCAGGCGTGGGGCATCGATTCCATCGCGGCGTCGTTGTAGCCCTCGATGTTGTCCTTGAACGAGATACCCGGTGCGACGATGCAGCGATCGTAGGCGAAGGTCTGGCCGCCAGCGGTCATAACTTTCTTGCCGGCTGCGTCGATGTCGGTGACCGTGTCGTGCACGACATTGACACCGTGACCTTTAAGGCCGTCATAGCCGACCCGGATCGACTCCATGGTGCGATGGCCGGACAGTACTTCGTTGCTCATAAAGCAGGTGTAGTAGTCTTTGTTCGGCTCGATCAGGGTGACGTCGATTGAAGAATCGGCACGGCGGATGTACTTCGCTGCGGTTGCGCCACCGACGCCGCCGCCCACGATCACAACCTTCTTGCTGGCTGCGCCGACGATTGCCGGGAAGGCGAGCGAGCTGACTGCAACCGCACCACCGGTAACCTGGAGAAACTTTCTACGTGTGAAATTTGCCATTTTTGTCGTCCTCCCGATTACTTCTGGCTGGCGAAATAGTGCAGCACGGCTTCAAGCTCAGCATCGCTGAGCTTGTCGACTTCCTTGGCCATTTTCTTCGGCATTTCGCGATGCCCGGCCTTGAAGTCAACCATCGAGTATTGCAGCCACGGCAGCCACTGGCCGGCGAGGATACCGGCATCGTCGTCCGGCAACGCGCCGCCTTCGTCATGGCACTTGGAGCAGCCGGAATCGTAGACCTCAGCGCCCATTTTGGCCTTGGCCGCGTCGTGCGGAACGTTGGCCTTGTAGACCGGCATGGCCGCGAAGTACTCGCCCATGGCTTCGATCTGCTCATCGCTGTAGCCTTTGGCGATTCGATTCATGATGGTGGCGGGACGTGCGTCCTTGTACGCCTTCATCGAGTCGCTGAAGTAGGTCGCCGAGATGCCGGCGAGGTTCGGAATTGCCGGGCCAGTGCTCTGGCCGTCAGTACCATGGCAGCCGGCACAGGTATCCGCCATGGCTTGGGCACTGGGTCCAGCCAGCACGTTTGTCGCACCGGCCATACAGATAGAGCCGATAAGCGCGATAAGCGCCTTTTTGTTGCAGCTCATATTTCCTCCTGGTCTCTCTTAATGGAATGGATGGGAAGCGTTGTTATGTATTCACCGGCTTCAAACCGGTCTATTTGTTGACGAATGCCGACCTGTCGATCAGCGCCTGCAGCAGGTTGCCCCCGCCTTTCTGGCCCCCAAGTCTAGCGTAATAAACCGCCAATTCCTCTATTTCTTCGCGAGTGAGGGCCTTGGCGATGATCCGCATCCGGCTGTAGACGTCATTGGCGCGGTCTTCTTTCGCGTAATCCTTCATCGTTTCTACGAAGTACTTCACGTTTTGACCTGCAATCGCCGGGACGTCGATTATCGCACCCTCGCCACGCGATCCGTGGCATGAGGCGCAGGGCTGGATCAGCCGGGTCTTGTCGCCGAGATAGACGAGGTCAACGGTCTCTTTGCTGACTTTCTCGTCCTCGTCGACTTCAACCTTGGGAATCGGCTGCTCAGCGTACCATGCGGCGAGGGCGGCGAGCTGCTCGTCGGTGAGCCGTTCGACTGCCTCCTGCATGCGCCGGTTTTCCCGTTTCCCGTCCTTGTAATCGCGCAACTGCTTATAGGTGTATGCCGCTACCTGGCCGGCCAGGGTTGGATGCTTGTCGCGATCCGGTTCTGCGCCGGCTTTGCCGTGGCAGTCGGTGCAGGCGTTCACGTCCTCGGTTTCGACCGTCTCGATCTGCGCTCCGATCTTGGCGTCACCCCGTTGCACGAGCTTGTGCGTCTCGACCGTCCAGGCGACGTTGGAAGACGGTTCCGCCTGGGCCAGGCCGATGGGCAGCGCCAGTGCGGTAACCAGAGCCATCAGGTTACTTCTTGTCATTGCTTAATACCCCCACGGCAGCGAGCCAGGTGCGTCGAGAATCAGGAGTTGAACAATCGGGATGCCGTAGGCAACGACCATCCACACGGCGACGATGCCGTTCCAGAGCGCGTAGCCGTTCATCGGTTTGGGCACGCTCATCGGTGGATATACGGCGACCGCCCAGTCGTTGTCACTGATCGAGTCAGCCTTCTTCGATACGTGCGACAACACGAGGTTCAGGACGAACAGCAGTGCCGAGAAAAGCAGAATCACACCGCCTACGATCATGGCCAACTCGTGCGGATCCCATTGCTCGACCAGCGGGCTGTCATACGGGGTCGACGAGATGCGGCGCGGCTGCCCGAGCAGGCCGAGTACGTGCCAGGGCATGGTCAGAACCAGCATGCCGATGGTCCAGGTCCACAGCTGCAACACGGCCATGCCGCGCGAGGCGAGTCTGCGGCCGGTGAGCTTCGGCCACATGTGGTACGCGGTAGCCAGGTACATGATGACCGTGGTGCCGGCGAAGATCAGGTGGAAATGACCGGTCACCCACTGGGTATTGTGGACCAGCGTGTTCATCTGGTAGCTGGCGTTGATCATG
>JAGRHE010000247.1 GCA_020445165.1 Gammaproteobacteria bacterium | reverse complement strand
CGGCGATCACCGCGCCGCCGCTGATCTCGCCCTGGATGGCGAGGTAGGCACCGATGCCGAGCATGACCGACTGCATCAGCATGCGGAAGGTTTTCGAGATGGTGGCGATCAGCCCGCCACGCTTGCCGGCCCGGTGCTGCAGGTCGACCATGCGGTCATGTCGTTCCTGCCAGCGTTCGCGCAGCCGGGGCAGCATGCCCATGGCCTCGATGACTTCAGTATTGCGCAGGTTGCGCTGGGTCTGGACGTCGTTCTCGTGGCCCAGCTGGCCGGCATCCTTCAGGTCGTCGCGCGTCATGCGTTCGTTGGCGATGGCGAGCGCGATCAGGATCAGTGCTGCGGCCACGGCGGTCCAGCCGAGCAGCGGGTGAAAGATGAACATGATCCCGATGTAGATCGGCATCCAGGGCGCATCGAACAGGGTCAGCAGCGAGGGGCCAGCCAGGAACTGGCGCAGGTTGAGCAGATCGTTCAGCGGCTGGGTCGATGTGATGTTGCCGCCCGAGGCCAGTGTCTGGCCAAACACCGAATCGAACACGCGCGGGCCGAGCATGCGCTCGAGCCGGTTGCCGGTGATGCTCAATACCTGCGAGCGAACCCATTCGAGCGTGCCCATGACCAGAAACAGGAACACCAGAAGCAGGGTCAGCATCAACAGCGTCGATTCGCTCTGGCTGGTCAGCACGCGGTCGTAGACCTCGAGCATATAAATGACCGGTGCCAGCATCAGCACGTTGATGAAGAAGCTGAAGACCGCCGTCGAGAAAAACGATGAGCGAGAGACCGCGAGGGCCTGGTACAGCTCCGGCTTGTCTACGGCAGACTTGCCATCATTAGAAAGTTGCATTTTTTGTTATCGCCTTGTCTCGGCCCGTTCAGTCATGGCGCGGTTCTCGCAGATCGCTGCACATCTCTCGGCACGACGATGGCAGTCGTCCCCGGGAAACCTTCTCCCGGCGGCTGAATCAGGGCCTGACAGCTTACTACGGAAAACGTGCACGTTACGAAAACCGCGGAATCTACTGACTGCTTCAGCGGCCATGGCGCAAGTTGCTGAATAGCTCCAGGCGGGATTCGGCGTTGAAGATCCGCCAGGCAGACGAAATGGCAGCGGGTTCCGAAGTGATCTTCCCGGCGCGGGAAACGCATTCCCTGGCGGGTGTCAGCATCTTTTGCAATCGCATTACCGAAACGTGATGTAGGAATTCCAAGTGACTGACGCGGAAAGTGAAAAGTGCAACTGGCGCAAATTGTGCTTCCGGCTCCTGCCAACTACCGCGGAGTGCCCGAGCATGCCAGTTTCCAGAATTTTCCTGACCACCCTGATGACGCGCGCGGCGCTTTGTGCATGCCTCGGTTTCGCGCTGCCTGTCACGGCGTCTGCGACTTTCGCAACCCTGCAGTCGGATGGCAGCTGTGTGGTCCCGGTTGGGGAACCCGAGTACCGCACCTACGATGGAACCTGCAACAACATTGAGATCGGCAAGGGTGAGTGGGGTAGTGTCGAAAGTGAATTGCTGCGCCCCCACATGAATGAAGTCGCTGCATACGAGGAGGACGGCAGCACGCCACTTGCCAATGGCCTGCGGAGCCCGCGCGAAATCAGCAACGCTGTGGTTGCCCAGGGTGGCGACAATCTCGTTTTCAGCGAGCTGAACGCCTCGGACATGCTGATGCAGTGGGGCCAGTTCCTCGACCACGATCTCGATCTGACCCATGTTGACAAGTCAGACGTCATGCCAATCCAGATGCCGGCCGGCGACATGTATTTTTCCGGTGAGATGCCGTTCAGTCGTTCGGTGCACAACCAGGGCGACGACGGTGACGGCAATCCGGACACCAACCTCCCACGGCAGCAGCTGAACGCTACCACGGCCTATATCGATGCCTCGCAGATCTACGGCTCCGACGAGATGACTGCCAATTCGCTGCGCACGTTCAGCGGCGGCAAACTGAAGATGACCGACGCCATGGGCGGGCTGCTGCACATGGAAGGCACCGAGTTCGTGTCCGGCGACGAGCGTGCCATGGAGCAGGTCGGCCTGACCGCGATGCATACGCTGTTCAACCGCGAGCACAACCGGATTGCCGAAGAGCTCGCGGCGGCCAACCCGTCCTGGGACGACGAACAGCTTTACCAGGAGGCGCGCAAGATCGTCGGTGCCATCATGCAGGTGATCACCTACAACGAGTTTCTGCCGACCCTGCTCGGCAGCGGTGCACCCGGCGCCTACACCGGTTACAACCCGGATACCAATGCCGGTATCGCCAACGTGTTCAGCACTGCGGCCTACCGTTTTGGTCATTCGACACTGTCGCCGGAACTGCAGCGCCTGGATGCCGACGGTAACGTGATTGCCAATGGCAACCTGCCGCTGCAGGATGCGTTCTTCGATTCCAGCTTGTTGTTGAACCCGGATAATGGCGGCATCGAGGCGGTTCTGCGCGGGCTGGTAACACAGGTCGGACAGAAGATCGACCCGATGATCGTCGATGCCCTGCGCAACATGTTGTTCGGCCCGCCGGGCAGCGGCGGCATGGATCTGGCGTCGCTCAACATCCAGCGGGGACGTGATCACGGTCTGCCCGGTTTTAATGCCATGCGTGATGCACTCGGCCTTGGCGCCTATGCGGACTGGGATGAGGCCGAGTTTCAGCCGGGCTTCAAAGCCCTGTTGATGGGCGTCTACGATGACGTCGACGATATCGACCTTTGGGTCGGCGGCCTGGCCGAGCAGCACGTCAATGGCGGCATGCTGGGCGAGTTGTTCTCGGCGATCCTGCTGGACCAGTTCACCCGTATCCGCGAGGGCGACCGGTTCTGGTATGAACTGACCGGCATGTTCGAGCCGGAATGGTTGGCGTACATCGAGGGTTCGACGCTGGCCAACGTGATCCTGCGCAATACCGGCATCGACACGATGCGGGCGAACGTATTCGTCGTGCCGGCGCCGACGGTGCTGATGTTACTGCTGGTCGGTGGCCTCGGCCTGCGACTGCGCCGCGGCTGAGCGAATTCCTTGCCTAGCCGGTCACGGCCGTGACCGGCATGCGATTTTTTCGGCTGTTGACGCGCTTTGAGGCTGCCTCGATCGCGCCGTTCGGTTTCCTGGTGTCCTGGTGCCTCCTCGCGATGCGCCCCGGCGGGCGGGGGAAACGCATTCTGTCGATTCTTTTTACAGCCAGTGATTTTCGATAAGTCACTGAATAAAAATAAAAATTACTCTTTCCTGGGAGCCCTGGTGGCGCTCAGCGCGAAAAATGCTGTGCAGGCTGTCGTAATTTCCTTACAGGATGCGACCGTCAATTAATCAACGCTTATTAATAGCGTTGGTAAGTACATGAAAACAAAAATAAAATTGTTTCGGCATAGTGTTTGCTTACGCTTGGGTAGCTTATAGCCAACCCTGGATGCGGAGTGCGTCAGGGTGGGAGCACGTAGTGTCAGCTGTGGCGCGGCCCTGCCGGGATGTCAGCCGCAGTCTGGGGTGTTTCCAGGCACGATTTAAGGGCACCTCGATCAATTCGTTCTAACGCCACCATCGGCGTGATCAATGTAGCGACCGTGCCATTTCGCCGCGCTGATAGTCTTCTTCCGAATCCAGCGGCCCGGTTTTCTCACCTTGTTGGCCGTTGCGCGCCGCCCTCGGCGGCTTTCCGGCCCTTCAGGCCGTGCAGAAGGCGGATTGCGGCCTGAGTAAGAATTCCAAGCGTCGCATGTTGTAGGTCAGG
>JAGRHE010000246.1 GCA_020445165.1 Gammaproteobacteria bacterium | reverse complement strand
TCGGCCTGCTCGATCACCGTCTCGCGGAAGATCTCCCAGTTGAGCTTTTCGACGCGTCCGCCGACCTTTTCCATCGCCTGATACAGCGGCACGGTGCCGACGGGCACGGGGCAGTTGCGCAGGATCCATTCGCGCGTCTCGTGGATGTTCTTGCCGGTGGAAAGATCCATCAGCGTGTCGCCGCCCCAGCGCGCCGACCAGGCCATCTTCTCGACCTCTTCCTCGATCGACGAGGTTACCGCTGAGTTGCCGATATTGGTGTTGATCTTCACCCGGAAATTGCGCCCGATGATCATCGGTTCGAGTTCCGGATGGTTGATGTTGGCCGGGATGATCGCGCGCCCGCAGGCGATCTCGTCGCGGACAAACTCGGGCGTGATTTCATCCGGGAGGCTGGCGCCGAACGACTGCCCCGGGTGCTGGCGCAGCAGCTTCGCGTAGCGCGGGTCGGCACGCATCGCGTCCAGGCGCTGGTTCTCGCGAATCGCGACGAACTCCATCTCGGGCGTAACGATGCCCTGGCGGGCGTAATGCATCTGGGTGACGTTGCGGCCGGCGATGGCGCGCCGCGGCGCACGGATGTGCTCGAAGCGCAGCCTCGCGAGCTCGGGATCATGCTGGCGCGCCCGGCCGTAGTCCGACGACGGGCCGGCGAGCTGCTCGGTATCGGCACGTTCGTCGATCCATGCCGAACGCACGTCCGGCATGCCCTTGAGCAGGTCGACCCTGACCGCGGGATCAGTAAACGGACCGGAGGTGTCGTACACCGTGATCGGCGGGTTTTCCTCGGCGCCGAAACTGGCCGGGGTCGGTGCCTGGTCGATCTCGCGCATCGGCACCCGGATATCGGGGCGCGAACCGGTGACATAGACCTTGCGCGAGCCGGGGAACGGGCGCGTGACCTCGTCCGACAGTTCGCTGGTCTTCTTGATGAAATCTTCGGGTATCGCGCTCATAAATGTCTCCTGGGCGGGGGACGGAGACAAGGCGCGCCGGGCCCAGCTTCCCTCCGCCGGTATTAACCGGATCAGGTACTAAGAGTGTTTCTCAGCCCGCGGTACGGGCACCCCTAGCTGAATTGGCTTGTAGCAAACCCGACTGTACCAGTGAGGTATGGCGTTGCCCACCGCAATTACCCGCCTTCACACCACTGATAGTTGTTGCCAATCACTTCATGAACCACAATCAATTGGATTAATCAATTAGCGTTTTCTAATGTGTTTTCACCGGCCGGGATCACCCGGCATCCATGAACACGAACCGAGGAAACACGAATGGAAAACAACGCACAGACGTTCAACATGCCGCGCATCAACGAACCGGCACCGGCCTTCGAGGCCCGCACCACGCACGGCGTCAGGAAGCTCGAAGACTACCGGGGCAAGTGGCTGGTGCTGTTCTCGCACCCGGCCGACTTCACCCCGGTCTGCACCACCGAGTTCACCGCCTTCGCCCGCCATCATGCCGACTTCCAGGCGGTCAACACCGAGCTGCTCGGGCTGTCGATCGACAGCTACTACAGCCATGTCGCCTGGGTGCGCAATATCAAGGAACGCTTTGGCGTCGACATCCAGTTCCCTATCATCGAGGACCTGTCGATGAACGTCGCCCGGGCCTACGGCATGATCCACCCGGGCGCAGCCGACACTTCTGCCGTGCGTGCGACCTTCATCATCGATCCGGAAGGCATCCTGCGTGCGATGGTCTACTACCCGATGACCAACGGCCGCTCGATCCCGGAGTTTCTGCGCCTGATAAAGGCCTTGCAGGCTTCCGATCAGCACAAGATCGCCACCCCGGAAGGCTGGCAGCCGGGTGACAAGGTCATCGTGCCACCACCGCAGGACATGGACGCGGCCAAGGCCCGCCAGGGCGAAGGCTACGAATGCACCGACTGGTACTTCTGCACCAAGACGCTGTAAGCCGGGCAATCACGCCTGACCACGCCGACGCAGGCCGGGCATTGCCCGGCCTGCGAGCCATTAAGTCGCCTCATGCCTGCGCAGAAAATCCATCCGACTCATAGACTTGCCCGGTTCTGCACAAGGCCTTAGGCTAGCGGGCCTGTTTCCCGATTGCGCCGCACACGACGGAGATCCGCATGCTCGCCAGTAACCTCGAAACCGCCCGCTTCAACATGATCGCGCAACAGATCCGACCCTGGGAGGTGATCGACGAGCGGGTGCTCGAGACCCTGCAGAAGGTGCCGCGCGAGCGTTTCGTCGACAAGGAATATCTCGGCCTGGCATTTGCCGATATCGCGGTACCGATAGGCGATGGCCAGAGCATGATGAAGCCGGTCCAGGAGGGCCGCATGCTGCAGGCACTGGATGTGCAGGCGACCGACAAGGTGCTCGAGATCGGCACCGGCAGCGGCTTCATGACGGCCTGCCTGGCGCGCCTCGGCAAAGATGTCACCAGCTATGAAATCCGCAAAGCTTTTGGCGAAGCCGCGGCTGCGCGCCTGCAGGCACTGAACGTGCGCAACGTCGAACTGCATGTCGGCAATGGCTTGCAGACCGGCCTCGCCCCCGAGTCCTTCGACGTTATCGCCGTCACCGGCTCGCTGCCGGTCTACAGCGACGCGCTGGAGAACCTGCTCAAGCCGAACGGCCGGATGTTCGTCGTCACCGGCCAGGCACCGGCGATGAATGCCATGCTGGTCACGCGCAACCGCGAAGGTGACTACTGGCGCGAAACCCTGTTCGAGACCGTGCTGCCTGCACTCGACGCGGCACCACAGGCCGAACGTTTCAGCTTCTGAACACGCAGCGCCCGGCGCGATGCGTGAATTCAGCCCGCTACAGCTCAGGGACCATCTCGCCAACACCGACAACGACCCGCTGTTGCTGGACGTGCGCGAACCCTGGGAATTCCGTCTGTGCAGCATCGAGGGCTCGCAGCTGATCCCGATGGGTCAGTTGCAGGGTGCTCTGAAAGCTCTCGATCCCGAGCGCGAGACCGTGGTCATCTGCCACCACGGTATTCGCAGCCGACACGTCGCCTATTATCTCGACCACCTGGGTTTTGCCAACGTGATCAACCTGTCCACCGGTGTCGATGGCTGGGCCCGCGACGTCGACCGCCACATGGCGACCTACTGAGCACGATGTCATTGCTCGGCGAGACAGCGCCGGATTTCTCCGATCCGCTTGGCCTGCTCGCAGCCTGTCACGGCAGGATGCGCGATTTCTGCGACCTGCTCGAACGACTGCCGGACTGGCTCGACCGTCACGGCCTGGACGCCGAGGCAAAGTCAGGTGTTCAGCGAGTGCTGCGCTATTTCGACCAAGCGGCACCACTGCACCATAAGGACGAAGAACAGGACCTGTTTCCGCTCCTGCGAGACCAGCCAGGAGGCGATGTAATCACATCGCTGCTACAGCAGCACGATGAACTCGAACACGGCTGGCGACATCTGGCACCGCTGCTGCGACGCCTGGTCGACGACGATCGCGATCCACAGCTGGATGCTGGAATCACCGCCTTCTGCGACGCATACCGTCGCCATATCGCGTTGGAGGATGCCGTGATACTGCCATTGGCGCGCAGCAGCTTGAATGCGCTACAGCTGAGCGAGATGGGCCGCCGCATGGCAGAAAGACGCAAGGCCCCGCCGTCAGGCAGGCACTGAACGACGCCGCTGCAGCGGGGCCTTACTGGAACGAAAAAGCCCCGCACCAGGCGGGGCTTGTTCACTCCGACCGATCAGTCGATCAGATCTTTACACCAAGCGATTGCAGTG
>JAGRHE010000245.1 GCA_020445165.1 Gammaproteobacteria bacterium | reverse complement strand
TGGCATTGATCAGCGGTCAGATCGGCCGCCCCGGTACCGGACTGCACCCCCTACGCGGGCAGAACAACGTGCAGGGTGCGTCCGACGTCGGACTGATCCCGATGGTGTTTCCCGACTACCAGCGCGTCGATGACGACAGCATACGCGCCAAGTTCGAGGCGTTATGGGGCCAGGCGCTCGATCCACGACCAGGCCTGACGGTCGTCGAGATCATGCACGCGATACACGATGGAGCGATTCGGGGCATGTACATCATGGGCGAGAACCCGGCGATGTCCGATCCCAATCTCAATCACGCGCGTGCGGCATTGGCGGCGCTCGATCATCTGGTCGTGCAGGATATCTTCATGACCGAGACGGCACACTATGCCGACGTGATCCTGCCGGCCTCCGCGTTCCCCGAGAAGACCGGCACCTTCACCAACACCGACCGTCGGGTACAACTCGGCCGTCAGGCGATCGAGCCGCCCGGCGCGGCGCGCCAGGACCTGGCAATCATCTGCGACATGGCGCAGCGCCTGGGCCTGGATTGGGATTATCCCGGCCCACGCGCAGTGTTCGATGAAATGCGCCGCGCAATGCCGAGCATCGCCGGTATCACGTGGCAGCGCCTCGAAGCCGAGCACGCGGTCACCTACCCATGCGAAAACGAGGGAGATCCGGGCACCGAGGTGATCTTCACGACTGACTTCCCGCGCCGCGGCGGCCGCGCCCTGCTGGTGCCGGCAGATTTCCGCAATGCGGACGAACTGCCCGACGACGACTATCCCCTGGTGCTTATCACCGGACGACAGCTCGAACATTGGCATACCGGGGCCATGACCCGCCGTGCCAGTGTGCTCGATGCGATCGAACCGGTACCTGTCGCTTCTCTGCATCCCGATCAGCTGACGGCACTCGGCATCCTGCCCGGTGAAGCCATACGCCTGCGTTCACGCCGCGGCGAAGTGGTTGCACACGCACGCAGCGATCGCGGCCTGCGCACCGGGCAGGTGTTTCTGCCGTTCTGCTACCACGAGGCCGCAGCCAACCTGCTGACCAACGAGGCACTCGACCCGGACGGCAAGATACCGGAGTTCAAATTCTGCGCCGTCCGGGCGGAAAAACACTGATCAACCAAATGGAGGCATCACGATGTTGACGATTGAATGGGACTAAGATTGCTGTGAGCACGCAGGGGTTTGCGTCAACAGCCTGCCAGACGTGTTCAAAATCGAATCAGGCGCGTTCAAGATTGACAGCAGCAAGGCCACCGAGCGACAGATTCGCGACGTTTGCTCGGCCTGTCCCTCGGGTGCTCTTTCAGTGAAAGAGGATTAAACGGATGAAATGAATACCAACCGGTATCGCGGCCGCAATACTGGTTGGACAACGTCGTGCGTAGTTGCCGATGGCATGCCATTGGACCCGGCCCGATTACCCCGACTATCACCTCGACAGCGCGATCGTCAGCGCCGGTGTGACAGGGCTCGAACTGGCAGCACAACAGCACCAGGCGACCCGGCGCCTGAAACCATACGGCTTCGAGCATCTCGACCCGCAGCGGCACATCGGGATCGAGGTAGTTTGAGACCGGATCACGGATTCTGCCCTGGCGCCTTTCCGAACAGGTCAGCGCCAAGCTGCAGCCGGTCAGCAACGCCTGGGTCGGCAAGTTGATCGCACGCCGGGTGTATCTCTCGCTGCACAAGATGCACCAGGTAGCGTTACACGGCAGCTACAACACGCTGCTGATGACGCTATCCGCGTTGCTTCGGCACTCGGTCAACCCCGAGGTCGAACTTCATCGAAACGGGCTGGCCGATTGGCTCCCGCCTGCGCAATCACCCACGCGACCTCCGCTGCCTGACGGTTGGCTTCGACATCGTGGACGCGAACGATGGATACGCCGGAAATCGCCGCCAGCGCCGATGTCGCACAGGTGGCACCAAGCAGGTCTCGCGGTTGCCGCGTAGCACACAAACTGCCCATGAAGCGTTTTCTACTGGTTCCCAGCAACAGTGGGTAGCCGAGATCGACCAACGTCGGCAGGGCAGCCAACAGCGCGATGTTGTCCTGGCGACGTTTGCCAAAACCGATACCCGGATCGAGCACGATATTGCACCGGTCAATGCCTGCATCAAGCGCCGCCAGCGCCCGCCCGGCGAGAAAATCCCGGACCTCGGCGACGACGTCGTCATAACGGGGATCGTCCTGCATCGTCTCGGGTTGTCCCTGCATATGCATCAGCACTATCGGCACTCTGCGCTCTGCCGCAAGTGCCAGCATGTCGGGCGACTCACGTCCCGCTGAGACATCGTTGATCATGTCGGCACCCGCATCCAGGGCCGCACGTGCGACCTCAGCCGAGGTCGTATCGACACTGATCACCGTTTCCGCCTCCAGGCCCAGACGTAGCGCCCGGATTACCGGCAGCACGCGCTGCATCTGCGTTGCAGCAGGTTGCCGCAGCGCACCGGGACGGGTGGATTCACCACCGATGTCGATCAGTTGTGCGCCTTCGCTTACCATCTTCCGGGCATGCGACAGCGCCTCATCTACCGAGTAAAAACGTCCGCCGTCCGAAAAACTGTCCGGCGTCACGTTCAGTATCCCCATGATGGCCGGCGCTCGACCGGGCTCGTTCCACGGTGACGGCATTCAGGACTCCCAGACTCGCAGGTGAACAGTTGCTTCGAAATGAAGGCAAGAAGCCCGCCAGATATCGCAGCCGCCGCGAGCACGCGCGGACGATCCGGTACGACTTCCGCTGGCGATCGGACCCGGCATGCGTGAAAATCGCGTTCAGCAGACATTCAAAGAGCGCCAGATGACCTTGCCCGAAGGCCAAGTGAAACGTAGCAAGCCACTGCGCGCGCAGATTCTCGACGCCGCGCTGGCGCTGTTCAGCACCAGGGGCTACTTCAATACGTCGATCCAAGATATCCAGCAGACTGCCGGGGTCGCGATAGGCTCGATCTACAACCATTTCGGCGGCAAGGAGACCATCGCACGTGCCCTGTACGATGAGTTGCTGTCACAGATGGAAGCGCTGGTTGACAACGTGACTGCAAGTCACAGCGGCGCGCATGACCAGGCACGCGCCATCGTCGAAGCGCTGTTTCTGCTGACAGAATCCGATCCCAAGATGGTCGCGTTTATTCTGAACGCACGGCATCGCGAGTTCCTCGTCGATGAACCGGGCATCTGCTCTTCGCGGCCGTTTCAAAAGATGCGCGATATCATCGTCCGCGGAATGGAGCACGGGGAGATCAGGGCGATGGAACCCTGGGTGGCGGCATCGCTGGCATTCGGGCCTGCTCTGCGCATGATTTCACTCCGTCTGGACGGCATGGTGGAACACCCCCTCCCGAGCTGCCTCGACGAAATCTGGGCATCCACGTGGTCAGCCCTGAGTACGACCTGATTTCGGGCAACTGCCGCCCGGCCTCGTCTTGTGACCGATCCGCTGCCACAGTGAATCCGTGCTGCGAAGCGTTGCAAGCGCGTGCGGTTGGCAATGCTGATCACCGAGACCAGCACTCCCAACGTAAAAAACCCTCACCGGAGGATCTTTTTGCGTTTGGCGGAGAGGGAGGGATGACTCGCGCTACGCCTCGCCCTTCGGGTCGCCGCCGCTGCGCGACGACGATCTTCACCGCCTGCGGCGGCTTGTCGAACCACCATTTTGAAAACGAGGGTTCGAATGCTTCCCGCAGAGCAACAAACGAAAAAAGGTCCCACTGGGGACCTTTTTGCGTTTGGCGGAGAGGGAGGGATGACTCGCGCTA
>JAGRHE010000244.1 GCA_020445165.1 Gammaproteobacteria bacterium | reverse complement strand
GTAATGCTCGCTCAGACGTTTGTAGAGGGATTCCAGCCGCCCACCCGTTGCCGCCGCGCGCACCAGCCGCGCTTCCCACGGTAGCCATAGGCCGTTGTTTTGCCCCGCTTTCGCCAGATCCGTGCCCTTGGCGAGCGCGGCGGCGGTTTGCGCCAAGGCTTGCCGTGCATCGGCGGGTAAATCGCGCCCGGTCATGGCGAAGGCTTGCGCGGGCAAAATACCGGCATGTTCCATCGTCGCTAGTTGCGAGAATAGTTGGGAGCGTTGGTGAGAGGTGAGCAACATGAGGGCGGGTCTGGGCAGAGCCTTACTGTTTAGAGTGATCCATTACGCATACACTCCCGCATTCCGCTCTGGGTAGCTCTCATACACATGCTCGAACACCGCTGAGCACTTCTGGTTGTACAGCTCAGGGGTGTAGGCGCGCGGCAGGCCGGTGTCGAGCGTGTCTTCGATGGCCAGCTTCAACTGTGAGCGCGCCGTTGATTTCTTTCTCCAATGCAGCACCAGCAGTACCTTGAGCCTGGCGAGCAGTTCGCGAGCAACCTTTTTGACCTCGGCCCGTTCCTCAGTCGATAGTTCCGGTGCTGGCCGCGTCAGAATGTCGAAAATGACCAATTCCTCTTCGCTCATGTTCTCGCGCACATGCCGTTCCTGCTCGTCGTTCAGGCTGTTGGAGAGCTTCAGCAGTTCCTCGAACAGTTCCTCGATGTCGCGGCTGCCGGCGTTGTAGCTTGCGATCAACTGCTCGAACTTGTCGGCAAAGTCGGCGCGGGTGCGGTTCAATTGGATCATCTTTTCCATTTGGGCACGGATCGCGGCCTTGAGCACTTCGAGGTCAGTGTTCTTGTGCTTGGATTGCTCGAAGCGTTTGGCCAACGCCTCGAAGTTGATCTTGGAGAGATCGAGTGCCGGCGGCCCTGATTCGCGGATTTCGTGGCCGGTAATGGATTCATCGAGCAAGGTGTTGATGCCGTTCATCACCTGCGAGATGTCCGGCGGGTTCGGGTTCAGCTTGGCGCGGATGGCTTCGGCCAGCGTCGACAGGCAGGCAACACGACCGGCGAATTCCAGCGCCGACGGATCGGGTTTCACCGCTCGGTAGAGCGTGCCCACCAGCCGCTCATGAGCGAAAAAGTCACCACGCAGCGGATCGGGTGAAATCAGCGCATTTATCGCGTCTTCAATGCGCTGCAAGCGTTCCAGGCTGCCAGCCGCCGCCGCCTCGATCTCGCCCAGCATCGCGCCGCGCGCGGCACAGAAAACCTCGGTATCCACCACCGCCTTGCGCAGTTCCTCGACCAGTTGCTGTTTGTCCTTGACCGGGTTCTTGCCATCCTTGCTCGCTCCGTAGATGGCCAGCGCTTTTTCCAGCGAGGCGAAGACATTGGCGTAGTCGACGATAATGCCGCTGTACTTGCCGGGGAAAACCCGGTTGGCGCGGGCGATGGTCTGCATCAGCGTATGGTTGCGCATCGGCTTGTCGAGATACACCGTCGAACAGCTCGGTGCGTCGAAGCCGGTCAGCCACATGGCGCAGACGAAGACCAGGCACAGCGGGTCTTCAGTGTCCTTGAACTTCTCGTCGAGCCCCGGCTGCGATTCATTCATGCGCTTGCGGTGCGGCTCGATGTCGAGGCCCAGCGTCTGCATCTGGGCGATTTCGTTTTGCCCCGGCGAGACGATGACCGCCATGTCGGTGCTGGTCAGCACTTCCAGCCGCTGTTTCAGTTCGGTCATGCGTGCATCGCGCCGTGCCTGCTCGGGTGTCATGCCGCCGCCGGATTGGTAATGCAGTTCGCCCATTTCCTTCTGCACTCGCGCCGTTTCCGCCGCCCAATGCACTTTCACCTTGTCGTGCATGCGCAGCGCCGTGGCCTTGTCGATCGACACCACCATCGCCTTGCCCACGAAGCCCCTGCCGAGGAAGTGCCGCACGATGTCCTGCGCCACCGTTTCCAGCCGGTCGTCGCGAGTGATGAGGTGGTATTGCCGCCCCAGCACCTTTTCCAGCTTGGCCTCCTGATCGGCGTCGAGGTTGGCATCCTCGATCAGGCGGTAGATGTCTTCGTTCAGGTCCGGATTGACGAGCTGCAACTCCGGCGTGCGGTTCTCGTAGAACAGCGGCACGGTGGCACCGTCTTCGATGGACTGCTGGAAGTCGTAGATCGAGACGTAGTCGCCGAAGACTTCCTTGGTGCGCTCCTCGCCAGCAATCAGCGGCGTGCCGGTGAAGGCCAAGAACATCGCCTTGGGCAGCGCGGCGCGCATGTTGAGCGCCAGCGTGTCGTACTGGCTGCGGTGCGCCTCGTCAGTCAGAACGATCACGTCGGAGCGGTCACAAAGCAGTTCCGGCGTCTGGAATTTGTGCACCAGCGTGAAGACGTAACGGTGATTGCCGCGCAGCAATTCGCGCAAGTGGGCGCCGCTGGCGGCGTGGCATTCGTCGCCCTCGGCTTCGCTCACCGCGCCGGTGGTCTTGAAGGTCTTGGCGATCTGCTCGTCCAGTTCCACGCGGTCGGTGACGATCACGAAGGTCCAGTTGCCGGCCAACTTGCGCAGCACCTTCTGGGCGAAGAACACCATCGAAAAACTCTTGCCGCTGCCCTGTGTCTGCCAGAACACGCCACCGCGCCCGTGGCCGAGCTGGCGGGCTTCGAGCATGGAGGCGATGGCATTGTTCACGCCCAAGAACTGGTGGTTCTGGCCGACGATCTTCACCACCCCGGCCTTGTGCTCGGAAAACAGCGTGAAGTTCTCGACCAGATCGAGCAGGCGGTTGCGGTCGCAGGTACCGCGCAGCATCACTTCCAGCGACACGCGGCGCGGTTCGTCCTCGCGTTCGACGCGCTTCCACTCCACCCAGCGGCCCCAGTCGGCGGTGAGCGAACCGACGCGGCTGTCGGTGCCGTTGCTGGCGATGAGCAGCGCGTTGAACCAGAACAGCGCTGGAACCTGCTGCTTGTAGTGCGTGAGGTTCTCGTCGAAGGCGGCCCGCGCCGGCACGCCGGGTTTCTTGAGCTCGATCACCACCCAGGGCAGGCCATTGATGAAGCCGACCAGGTCGGGCCGGCAGGTGTAGAGCGCGCCGGTCACGCTAAACTGGCTGACCAGCAGGAAGTCGTTGTTCTCCGGGTGTTCCCAATCGACCACGCGCAGTCGTTCGGTCTTCTGGCCGCCGTGTGCGCGGTCGGGGACTGACACCGTGATGCCTTCTTTGAGCAGCCGATAGACCTCGCGGTTGGCGGCTTCCAGGCTCATCGCTGAACGGTCGCGGGTGAGTTCGTCGATGGCGGTTTGAATCGCCTCCGGCGGCAACGTGCAATTAAATCGGCACAATGCCGCTTTCAGGCGCTCGACTAGCACCATCTCGCCCTTGGTCTCGCGCCCCAGCCTGCTGCCCGCGCCGAAGGTTTCGTCCAGCGCACACACCGTCTGCCAGCCGAGCGTGGCAAACAAGTCGATGGCGGGTTGTTCGACAAGTTGGTCTTCGGAGTAGGCGTGGGCGTTCATGGTTCAGGCAGCCTCGACCTCGATCTGGCCGGAGAGCAGGCGCGGCAGCAGTAGATCGCGGGTGCGACGGAGGTTTTGGATTGCACGTTCGAGCTTCTGAACCGCCCCGGGTTTTGAGGAGGCTTCAACTCTTGAGAGAATGAAGCCATGCAAAACAAGAAACCCACCCCGAAGTATTCCCCTGAAGTGCGTGAACGGGCTGTTCGCTTGGTGCAGGAACACCGTAGCGAGTATTCCTCACTGTGGGCGGCTATCGAGTCGATTGCGCCCAAGATTGGCTGTGTTCCGCAAACACTGCATGACTGCGTGCGCAAACATGAGATCGACACGGGCT
>JAGRHE010000243.1 GCA_020445165.1 Gammaproteobacteria bacterium | reverse complement strand
ACGACCTGATCCGTCCGGCGCTGTACCAGGCCTGGCAGCAGATCGTCACGGTCGAAGAGCATCCGGAGGGCACCCGGGGCATTTACGACCTGGTCGGCCCGGTCTGCGAAACCGGCGATTTCCTCGGCAAGCAGCGCGAACTGATCCTGCGTCCCGGCAGCCTGCTGGCGGTGCGCTCATCCGGCGCCTATGGCTTCACCATGGCATCGAACTACAACACCCGCCCACGCACGCCGGAAATCCTGGTCGACGGCGACCAGGTGCACCTGGTGCGCAGGCGCGAGACCGTCAGCGAGCTGTTCGCCGGCGAATCGATCCTGCCGGACTGAGCCGATGCAACGCGTCCCCGAACCCGAAGACCTGATGAACGAACCGGCGCAGGCGCTGGCCTATGCGCAGGCAGACTTCAGTGATGCCAACAGCCGCTTCGTCGAACTGGTCGAACGCCAGTCGCGTGGCAAGCTGCAGGGCCTGCTGCTCGACCTTGGCTGTGGGCCGGCCGATATCCCGCTGCTGCTGGCACAGCGCCACCCGCAACTGTGGATCGATGCTCTGGATGGCGCGCCGGCGATGCTCGAACTGGCACGCCAGAAGCTGGCCGAAGACCCGGACGCCGGTGAGCGCGTGCGCCTGCGCTGCGACTACCTGCCGTGCCCGGAGCTGGGCCGCGGCAGCTACGCACATGTCGTCTCCAACAGCCTGCTGCACCATCTCACCGATCCGCAGGTGATGTGGCAGACGATCGCGCATGCGGCGGCACCCGGTGCCAGTGTCGTGGTCATGGACCTGGCCCGCCCGCCATCGGAGATCGCCGTCGACGGCCTGGTCGAGAGCTATGCACTGAACGAGGCCGAGGTGCTGCGACGCGATTTCCGCAATTCCCTGTTCGCTGCCTACACGGTCGACGAGGTCGCCGCCCAACTCGACGCGGCCGGGATCAAGGATCTGGAAGTCGGCCTGGTCAGTGATCGTCACCTTGCCGTGACCGGCCGACTGGGCTGACGCCTGCGCCCAGGTGCAGCGACCCTGTCCACTGATATGCTCACAGCATGAAACTCGCATTCACCAAGATGCACGGCCTCGGCAACGACTTCGTCGTGTTCGACGCCATCAACCAGCAGGTCGCACTGGACGAAACCGAGCTGCGAGCGATCGCGGACCGGCGTTTCGGCATCGGTTGCGACCAGATACTGCTGGTCGAACGTCCGCGCACACCCGACACCGAGTTCCACTACCGGATCTTCAACAGCGACGGTGGTGAGGTCGAACAATGCGGAAATGGTGCACGCTGCTTTGCGCGCTTCGTGCGCGACAAGGCGCTGAGCTGCAACGACGAACTGGCGGTCGGTACCGCGGCGGGCAACATCCGTCTGTATCTCGAACCGGACGGCAACGTGCGCGTCAACATGGGACGTCCTTATCTCGATCCGGCCGAGATCCCGTTCGACGCTGCGAAACGAGAGAGCCGGTACACGATCGACGTGGACGGCCGACAACTGGAGATCGGTGCCGTGTCGATGGGCAACCCGCACGCGGTACTGCTGGTCGAAGACACCCGCACGGCACCGGTCGACTTACTCGGCCCCATGCTCGAAAGCCATCCGCGCTTCCCGCGTCGAGCCAACATCGGTTTCATGGCAGTGCGCGCGCGCGACAGGATCGATCTGCGCGTCTATGAACGCGGCGCCGGCGAGACCCTGGCATGCGGCACCGGTGCCTGCGCCGCGGTCGTATCCGGTCGCCTGCGCGGACTGCTGGACGAACGCGTGACGGTTAACCTGCCGGGCGGGAGCCTTGTGGTAAGCTGGGCCGGAGACGATCAAGTGGTGTGGATGACCGGACCTGCCGCCACGGTATTCGAGGGCACACTCGATACCGCGCAGCTCAAGCCGCTGTAACCACCGCCATCGACCGGCAACCGGAACTCCGCGGAGGGGAGTCAGCATGAGCCTGAATCACGATGACCTCGGCCAGACGGCGGACGACCGCGAGGAACAGGTCGCTGCATTCCTGATCGCGCACCCGGACTTCTTCAGCCGTCACCCGGATGCACTGGCGGCTATCGACATCCCTCATCCGACCGGCGATGCGGTTTCACTGATCGAGCGCCAGGTGCGCACGCTGCGCGAACAGACCGCGGTGTATCGCCGGCAACTCGAAGAACTGGTCGGCGTCGCACGCGAAAACGATGCCCTGGCCAAGCGCCTGCACCGCCTGACGCTGGCGTTGATCGAAACCCACTCCTTCGACGAGGTGGTGAACACGCTGCAGGACGAGCTGCGCGAACAGTTCCAGGCCGATTCGGTCGAGATGAAGCTGTTTGCGACCGAGCAGCTGGATGCGCACAGCCACGAGCCGGGCCCTGCCCTGTTCAGCGATTTCATCAAGCGCGCACGCCCCAACTGCGGACGCCTGGACAAGGAGAAACTGGCCTACCTGTTCGGCTCGCAAGCCGGCGAGACCGGATCGGCCGCGCTGATTCCGCTGAGTGCGCCGCCGCTTGCCGGCGTGTTGGCCATTGGCAGCCACGATCCCGAGCGATTCCACGAAGGTAAGAGTGTCGATTTTCTGCAGCGCCTGGCCGAAGTCGTCAGTGCCACACTGCAAGCAGCCGCCGGTCCCGGCGTCTGAGCATACGGATGGGCAAGGCTGCCCGACCCGAAACGCTGACCGCGTTTCTCGACTACCTGCACTACGAGCGCCGCCTGTCACCGCGTACCGTGGCCGCCTATCGGCGCGACCTCGACGAGTTCCTCACCTGGCTGAACGATCAGCAGGTGGATCCGATTCGTGTCGTAGCCGCCCAGGTGCGCGCCTACAGTGCCTACCGCCATCGCCGCGGCCTGGCACCCAAGAGCCTGCAACGCCACCTGTCAGCGATCCGCGCCTGGTATCGCTATCTGTTGCGCGAAGGCCGGGTCCGAGTAAATCCGGCGGACGGGGTACGTGCCCCCAAAGTTGCGCGCCACCTGCCGCACACGCTCGATGTCGATCAGCTGGACCGGCTGCTGCAATTGCCCGGCGATGCACCGCTTGACCGGCGCGATCGCGCAATCATGGAACTGTTTTATTCCTCCGGCCTGCGTCTGTCCGAACTGGCGGCGCTGGATGTCACCGATCTGCAGCGCGATGACGGCCTGCTCGAGATCACAGGTAAGGGTGGCAAGACGCGCCGTGTACCGGTCGGACGCATGGCGCGTGCAGCAGTCGACAGTTGGCTGGAGACACGCGCGACTCTGGCCGGAGAAACGGTGACAGCATTGTTCGTCAGTCGCCGCGGCAGCCGCCTGAGTACGCGCAGTATCGAGGCACGCCTGCGCCAGCGCGCCATCGAGCAGGGCATGCCGCGGCACGTGCATCCGCACATGCTGCGCCACTCCTTCGCCAGTCACCTGCTGGAATCATCGGGTGACCTGCGCGCAGTCCAGGAATTGCTCGGCCACGCCGACATCAGCACCACGCAGATCTACACCCACCTCGACTTCCAGCACCTGGCACAGGTTTACGACGGCAGCCACCCGCGCGCGCGCAAACGCGGAACGACAGGTAGCTGATCCGACTGTCGCGGGCGCAGAACTTCTGCCGTCACAAACCCTTCCACAGGATCGCGCAAGACAAAGATCGGAGGGTTAATCGGCGCGTACCCGCTTCGTTAGCCTGAGCCCCATCCGCTACAATAACGGGCTTGTGTCTCAGCTTTGCGGTACAGCCAGTGAAAGAGATTCGCGGAACCACGATCCTCTCGGTACGCCGGGGCGGCAAGGTGGTGATCGGCGGCGACGGCCAGGTGTCGATGGGCAACACGGTCATGAAAGGCAATGCACGCAAGGTGCGGCGCCTGTACAAGGGCCA
>JAGRHE010000242.1 GCA_020445165.1 Gammaproteobacteria bacterium | reverse complement strand
CCCCTGCACCTGCAGGTCGTCCTTGAGGAACGCGGCGACCGCCTCGTCACGGCCGGTGAGCGGGCGCAGTTCCGGATGCCAATGCGGATTCGGCAGGCAGCGCGCATCGAAAACGAAGTCGGCGTTGCGCGGTACTCCGTGTTTGAAACCGAATGACTGCAGCATGATCGACATCTCGCCACGATGACGTTCGGCGACCCGTGCCCGGATGATGTCGCGCAATTCATGCAGCGTGGTGCGCGAGGTGTCGATCTTCAGGCGCGAGAGGTCGAGCAGGGGTTCGAGCATCTGGCGCTCCAGCTCGATGGCCTGTTCCAGGGTGTGCTCGTCGTCCGTCAGCGGATGGCGACGGCGGGTTTCACTGAAACGCTGGATCAGGACGTGGTCCTCGGCATCGAGAAACACGATCTCGCAGTCGATGCCATGTTCGCGCAGGCGCTTGACCATCGCCGGCAGTCGGTCCAGCTCGGTGCCGGGGCTGCGTGCATCGATACCGATCGCGGTCAGCGGGTGTGCCGTCGAGGGCTGGCTGGTGATGTCGCGCACCAGGGCGTCGAACAGGCTCACGGGCAGGTTGTCGATGCAATAGAAGCCGACGTCTTCGAGAACGTGCAGCGCGATCGACTTGCCCGAGCCGGACAGGCCCGTGACCAGGATCACGCGCGGCGTTTCATTGTTGCTTGGGGCTTTGGGCATGCCAGCGTCACCTTCGTACGCGGACGCGATTGTTCGAACCTGCAAGTGTAGCCCCTGCGTTGCCACGATGCCGAGCCTGACGGCAAACAAAGCCGACGGAAAGCGCGCGGGGATCGGATTGTGACAGCGACGCTCGGAACCTGACTCAGCCCTGGTCCATGATGGCCTGTTGCTGGCGTTCGATCAGGACCTCGGTCGCGTCGTAGCCCTTCAGGCGCAGCAGGTGATTGCGCACTGCCGATTCGACCAGCACGGCGAGGTTGCGGCCGGGTGCGACCGGCACCGTCACCTGTGGTACCGCCACGCCGAGCACGTCGCGGTCGGTGTGTGCGCCGGAAAGCCGGTCCATGCCCGAGATCTGCTCCGCCGACATGCGTTTGAGGTGCACGATCAGGCGCAGGTATTTGGTGCGCTTGATCGAGCTATCACCGAACATCGCACGTATGTTGAGGATGCCCAGCCCGCGCACCTCGAGGAACTCGCGCAGCAGGGGCGGGCAGGTGCCGCTGACGATGTCGGGCGCGATGCGGGTGAATTCGGGTGCATCGTCAGCCACCAGGCGGCTGCCGCGGGTGATCAGGTCGAGTGCCAGCTCACTCTTGCCGACCGCCGGGTCACCGGTCAGCAGTACGCCCATGCCCAGGACCTCAAGGAACACCCCGTGCAGCGTAGTCTTCTCGGACAGGAACAGCGACGCGTAGTACTGCAGGTTGTCCAGGACCTGGCTGTCCGGCAGCGGCGAGCGCATCAGCGCGATCGCGGACGCGTCGGCCAGCGTCGACAACTCGGCCGGGCCTGCCACGCCGTTGACGAGCACGATCAACGCTGGCTGGTTGCCGAACAGTTGCTCCATTGCCCGGTTGCGGCCATGCGGTCCCAGGCCTTCGATGTAGTCATCCTCGGCTTTGCCAATGACCTGGACCCGATTGGGGTGAATGTAATTCAGCGGCCCGGCGATGATCCCGGTGCTGGTGTCGGTGTCGTCCGAAATGATCGTGGTGTCGGCCCCTGCCCGTCCGGCGACCCAGGACAGCTGCAGGCGTTCGGACAGGGCGTCGAACAGGTCGCTGACCCGGACCTTATGCTGCATGGGTGGTCGAGTGGCCGCTCAGAATGGCCAGTGCCTGCTCGGGTTCGGCTTCGCGCAGCTGTTCGCGCAGTTCGGCCTCGTTGAACATCCTTGCCAGGGCACTGAGCAGCTGCAGGTGTTCCTCGGTAGCCTCTTCGGGTACCAGCAGCGCGAATACGAGGTCGACCGGCTGCCCGTCGAGGGCGTCGAAATCGACCGGCTCTGCCAGGCGCAGAAAGGCACCATGGCTTTCTTTGATGCCGGGCATGCGGGCGTGCGGCAATGCCACACCGCCCGCCAGCCCGGTGCTTCCGAGGCGCTCACGTTCCAGGAGCCTTTCGAAGATCGCTTCGGCGTCTTGGTCGGCACCGGTGCCGGCCAGCAGGCGCGCGGCCTGTTCCAGAACGCGTTTCTTGCTCGACGCCGGATCAGCGATGCTGATGCTGTCGAGTGCGATAATCCCCTCGGGAAGCATGGCGCAGGACTCCGCCTCAGCTCGCGGCTTCGACCGACTCACGGTGGCCGTTGCCACGGTGACTCTTCACTTTTTCCTTGTGCTTGAGCACCTGGCGATCGAGCTTGTCGACCAGCGCATCGATAGCGGCATACATGTCTTCATGGGTCGCGTCGGCGAACACGTCGGCACCGGCGACATGTACCGTTGCTTCCGCTTTCTGCACGAGCTTCTCAACACTCAGGATCACATGGACATTGGTGACGTGATCGAAATGCCGCTCAAGACGGGCGATCTTTTCTTCGACGTATGAGCGCAGAGCGTCTGTCAGATCGACATGATGACCGGTCAGGTTGACTTGCATAGGTCTTCTCCTTGCGATGCAGCGCCTCAGGCGAGGCGCTTGCGTTCATTCGATGGCGGGATGGCCATCGATTCACGATATTTGGCCACCGTCCGGCGCGCGACATTGATTCCCTGGTCGGCGAGGATGGCGGCAATCTTGTTGTCGGACAGTGGTTTGTTGGGTTTTTCCGCCCCGATCAGCTTCTTGATCAGGGCGCGGATTGCGGTCGCCGACGCCTCACCGCCGGATGCGGTGTTGACGTGGCTTGAAAAGAAGTACTTGAACTCGAACGTGCCACGCGGGGTATGCATGTATTTCTGCGTGGTCACCCGCGAAATGGTCGATTCGTGCATCTCCAGGACCTCTGCGACGTCGCGCAGCACCAGGGGTTTCATGGCCTCTTCTCCATATTCGAAGAAATTGCGCTGAAAGTCGACGATTTGCGAGGCCACGCGCAGCAATGTGTCGTTACGGCTCTGCAGGCTCTTGATGAACCAGCGGGCCTCCTGCAGATGATTCTTCATGGTCACGTTGTCGGCGCTGTTATCGGCACGCCGGATCATGCCGGCGTACTCGGCATTCACGCGCAGGCGCGGTGCGGCATCGGCATTCAGTTCGACCCGCCACTGGTTGCGGTGCTTGTACACGAACACGTCGGGTTCGATGTAACTCGGTGCCTGTTGCGCCACGCTGGTGCCGGGCCGCGGATTGAGTGAGCGGATCAGGCCGATGACCGCCATCAGCTCGTCGCTGTCGAGCTTGAGCCTGCGCCGCATCTGCATCTCGTCCTGCTGCGCGAGTGCGTCGAAATGCTCATCGACCAGGTTGAGGGCTGCATCGCGCCATTCGAACTCGTCCGACAACTGGCGCAGCTGGATCAGCAGGCATTCGCGCAGATCACGCGCAGCAACACCGGCGGGGTCGAATGCCTGCACCCGGTGCAGTACCGCCTCGACCTCGTCCAGCTCGATTTCCGGGTCGTCGACGCTGGCCAGGATGTCTTCGAGGCTGGCCTTGAGGTAGCCGTCTTCGTCGATGCTGTCGATGATCGCCTCGGCGATCGCCTGGTCACCGGGACTGAAAGGAGTCAGCTGCATCTGCCAGACCAGATGGTCCTGCAGCGATTCTCCTGAGCTCTGCTGGCTGAGGAAGTCGTGGCCGTCGTCGCCGCCCACCGGGGCGCTGCTGACAGGGGTCACGCTGTCATAGATGTCGTCCCAGACCGTGTCGACCGGCAGTTCGTCGGGCATCGACTCGGATTCGATTGAGATTTCTCTCTCGTTGTTCGGATCGTTGTCGTTCTTCTTT
>JAGRHE010000241.1 GCA_020445165.1 Gammaproteobacteria bacterium | reverse complement strand
GGTTCTGGGTCTTGGCCTGGGTGGTATCGCGCTGGCCGAAGGTGTCGCCGACAAGGTGACGATCAACGATCCCTACGTACGTGCCGTGCCACCGGTCGTAACCACGACCGCGGCTTTCATGCAGATTCAGAGCAATGACACGAAAGAACGTTTCATTGTCGCGGCCTCCAGCCCGGCCGCCGGCGTGGTTGAGCTGCACATGCACGAGCACGATGGTGGCGTGATGCGCATGCGCCAGATTCCCCATATCCACCTGCCGCCCGCGCAGACCGTCGAGTTGAAGCCGGGCGGCCTGCACGTGATGCTGTTCAACATCGAACCCGGCCTGCAGGTGGACGACAAGGTGCCGCTGACCCTGACCTTCGACGACGGTTCCACGCTGACGATCAACGCGGTGGTGCGGTCGGTCGAAAAGATGATGATGAATCATTGACGCACCGGGCGGTCGGACCGGCCATGCCGGTCGGATCGCCTGATCTGCGAGATCCAGAGGATATCCGATGACCAGAATTCTGACCGGCATTGCCATGACGGCCGTGCTGATGTTGATGCTCGCCGGTTGCGGTGAGACACCGCCGGCGACTGAGAAGGCGGTCACTGCAAGCCCCAAGGCCGCACCCGTCACACTCAAGCTGGCCGAAACCTGGGGGCCGAACTATCCCATCTTCGGTGATGCCACTCAGCACCTGGCAACCCTGGTCGAGCAGATGTCGGCCGGCCGACTGAAGATCACGATCGACTCGGCGAACAAGCACAAGGCCCCGTTTGGCGTGCTCGACATGGTCAAGGCCGGTCAGTACGACCTCGGGCATTCCGCATCCTATTACTGGAAAGGCAAGGATCCGAACACGCTGTACTTCACCAGCATGCCATTCAGCATGACGGCACCGGAACAGCATGCCTGGTTCTATCACGGTGGCGGCATGGAGCTGATGCAGAAGGTCTACGCGAAACACGGTGTGCTGTCCTTCCCCGGTGGCAACACCGGCAACCAGATGGGCGGCTGGTTTCGCAAGGAGATCAACTCGGTCGCTGATCTCGATGGCCTGAAGATGCGCATACCCGGTTTTGCCGGCGAAGTGCTGGCCAAGCTCGGCGCCCGGCCGACCAATATCGCACCCGGCGAGTTGTACACGGCACTGGAACGCAACACGATCGATGCACTGGAATGGGTCGGCCCATCGCTCGACCTGCGCATGGGCTTCCACAAGATTGCGCCCTACTACTACACCGGTTGGCACGAGCCGGGCACCGAACTGCAGTTCCTGGTCAACAAGAACAGCTGGGACAAGTTGCCCGATGACCTGCGCGTGATCCTCGAAACCGCCCTGCGGGTCGTGGCCTATGAGATGTATACCCGCGCCTACCACGACAGCGCCGTCAACTGGGAAACCATGAAGCGGGAGTTTCCCGAGGTCCAGGTGAAGACCTTCCCCAAAGAGGTATTGGCTGCGATGCGCAAGGCGAACGACGAACTGCTGGCCGAATTCGCGGCAGCCGATCCGCTGGCACACGAGATCATCGAGTCGCAGGCCAAGTACCTGGCATTGTCACGCGCCTGGACCGCGATCTCCGACCAGGCCTACCTGAACAGCGTGTCGGAATGACATGACGCCACTCACGCGCAGGCTGCAATATCGGCTGGAGCGGTTTGGCGACGCGATCGGCGCCCTGTCCGCCATCCTGTTGTTGGTCCTGGTCGCGAATGTGTTCTACGACGTCGTGATGCGTTACCTGTTCAACGACGTGTCGATCGCAATGCAGGAACTCGAATGGCACCTGTTCTCGGCGATCTTCCTGCTCGGCACGGCCTACGCGCTGCGCGTCGATGGCCATGTCAGGGTCGACCTGTTGTACGAGCGACTGTCGCCGCGGCGCCAGGCGCTGATCGACATCGCCGGCACCTTGCTGCTGCTTTGGCCGTTCTGCTTCCTGGTCGCCGATTACGGGATCGGTTTTGCCTACGAGGCCTTGCGTGTCGGTGAGATCAGTGGTGACCCGGGTGGCCTGCCGATGCGCTGGCTGATCAAGGCGATGATCCCCGTCGCATTCATTTGTGTGCTGCTTTCCAGTATTGGCTTCATGCTGCGTGCCTGGCACCGCTACCGGGGCCTGCCCGATGACGGCAACGATCATGCCGTGTTGGGCTGACAGGGAGTAAGACGCGTGATCGGCATCCTGATGTTCCTGGTCGCACTCGTGCTGCTCATCGCGGGATTTCCGGTGGCATTCACCTTCGGTGGCGTTGCCGTCCTGTTCGGCGTATTGGCCGAAGGCTGGGACCTGTTCGCCTTCATGCCGTTCCGGATCTACAGCATCATGCAGAACACGGTGCTGATGGCGGTGCCGCTGTTCATCTTCATGGGCATCGTGCTGCAACGCACGCAGCTGGCCGAGCAACTGCTCGAATCGATGGGTCGCCTGTTCGGCACCCTGCGCGGCGGACTGGCGGTTTCGACCATCCTGGTCGGTGCCCTGCTGGCCGCATCGACCGGCGTGGTCGGCGCGAGCGTGGTGGCAATGGGCGTGATCTCCTTGCCGGTGATGTTGCGCTATGGATACTCGGCACCCCTCGCCTGCGGCACCATCTGCAGCGCCGGCACGCTGGGCCAGATCATCCCGCCCTCGATCATCCTGATCATTCTTGGTGACGTGCTGGGCCTGCCGGTGGGCGACCTGTTCCAGGCGGCCGTGATCCCGGGTCTGGCCCTGGTCGGACTGTATATCGCCTATGTACTGACGATTGCCCATGCCCGACCGGAGGCGGCCCCCGCCGTACCGTTCGAAAACAAGGATGTCGTGCCATTGCAGCAGTACCTGGCGGCATTGCGCGCGATTCTTCCACCGCTGGCACTGATCATCATCGTGTTGGGGTCGATCTTTGCCGGTATTGCAACACCTACCGAGTCGTCGGCCCTGGGTGGTGTCGGCGCCATCGTGCTGGCCCTGCTGTACCGCAAGTTCTCCTGGCAGATGCTGTACGACAGCGCACTCGAAACGGTCAAGGTGACCGCCATGGTGTTCGCGATCCTGCTCGGCGCAACCGCCTTCTCGATGGCGTTCAGTTATACCGGTGGCGACGAGGTGGTCGAGCAATTCCTGCTGCAGCTGCCGGGTGAGAAATGGGGTTTCCTGGTGTTCTCGATGCTGATCATCCTGGTGTTGGGATTCTTCATCGACTTCGTCGAGATCTCGTTCATCGTCGTACCGATACTGGCACCGATCGCCGAGACGCTGGGCATCAGCATGCTCTGGTTCGCGGTACTGATCGCAATGAACCTGCAGACATCGTTTCTGACGCCGCCGTTCGGCTTCAGCCTGTTCTATTTGAAGGGCGTCGCGCCACCGCAGGTGACGACGATGGACATCTACCGCGGCGTGTTCCCGTTCATCCTGATCCAGGTGGCCTTGTTGCTGTCGATCCTGGTCTTTCCGGAGCTCTACGGCCTGGGCTGATTGTTCTATTGGGGAGCGCGAATTTCGGCGACCGGAGACGGTTGTCGCATCGTAAAACCGGAATATCAGATGCCGCGGATGCGGTCGATCAGCGGCTGGTAGGCAGGATCGGGATGCGGTGCGCCGTTCAACAGCCAGACCTGCAGCTCCGGGTCCTGGGCAGTGAGCAGATCCTTGAACAGCGTTCTCTCGCCCACATCGGCCTGCGCATAGTGCGCGTCCAGGTAGCGCTCGAGCACGTAATCGAGTTCCAGCATGCCGCGCCGGCATTGCCACCGCAGCTGTTCCCTGTCCGCTGATTCGCTCATGCGCAGGTGTCGAGACAAGCGGTGTGACGCACTGCCGACAAGCCCTGAATCAAACCGCGTTCTTCAGCATCAGGTTCTTGATGTGGCCGATCGCCTTGGTCGGGTTGAGGCCCTTTGGGCAGACCTCGACGCAGTTCATG
>JAGRHE010000240.1 GCA_020445165.1 Gammaproteobacteria bacterium | reverse complement strand
CCGGACGGTCGAGCACGCGCCACAGATCGGAAATGGTCGTCGACGGGCCGTCGAACAGGCGCAGGTAGGCGGGCGGCACGTAGAAATCATGCATCTTGGCATGTTCCACGTCGCCCATGCCCTGGTTGTTGCCGATGGTCAGGGTCAGGAAAGACACCAGCATCATGCGGCCGTCGGTCATGTTGCGGTCGAACAGGTCCAGCGGGTAGGCGATCCGCATGTCTTCGGCGGCTTCGTCGATGTGGTAGACCAGCGCATCCACGCCCTTGGTGAAGTCGTCGGTCGTGCAGACTTCGACGTTGGTACCGGTGGACGATTCGGCGGCGAAGTGCGCAGCGGCCTCGAGGTAGCCGACGCCGGGGATGGGCTTCATTTTGTAGGCGACAAGGATGTGCTTGCCGCCTTCCATCAGGTCTTCCTCTTTGAGGCTGAGGTCCGAGTAGCGTGCGGATTGGTCGAGAGCCATGAGTGCGTCCTCTATAGACTGGTTGTGAGCCTGCGTTCCGGGGCGGATGCGGATCACCCGCAAATATCCTCGGAAAATGTAGGCGCACAATGTATAGGGACTTTAAGAATAAGGGAATTCTAAAATATTTATGTATGGGATAAGGATTTGTTTATGCATGGGGCGTCCAGGCATAAGCTTCGGCAAGTAACGGCCGCGGCTGGGCGAAGGCGGTTCCGGTCGGGAATCAGTGCCGGGTGGGTGACAACGCGGCGACCGTGCCCGGGAATGCGAGCACCTGCGCCGGCGTGTCCTGCGCAACCGGTCGCATCGAATCACAGAAGGCCTGCAGGCTGTCGACCAGGCGGAAGATGATCGTCCGGCTGTAGGAATGGTGCACCTGCATCATGCACTTGACCGGCTCTTTCAGTCCCTGGCGCTCACCGTTGCGGAAGCCGTGCCAGGAGATCAGCAGCTTGTTGAGGTTCTTGTTCCACAACTGCCATTCATGGCCGCGCAGGATCATGCGGTTCTCGCCCATGCCGGGCAGGCCGAAATCGAAGTAGCCGCCGGATTGCAGCCGGATCCGGTTGAGGGTGTTGAAAACGTCGGCGGGCAGTTCGCTCGATTGACCTTCCGGTGGGTATGCCTGGCCCATTCGCTCTGTCCTCCCGACTGCCGACACCCGCGATGGATGTGCAGACTATTTCTGACTGGATTACTCGGAATTATGCTCAGCGTGGCGCACAGGATTAAAACCAGAAAATAAGGGGCATTCCGTCGCGGGAAATAACTAGATTTTAAAGATTCCCGTTTGTTGATAAGTTAATCGTTATGCTTATCGACACCTTTCCTTATCGCTGACATGCATCTCACGCTGCGTCAGTTGACCCTGTTCGAGGCGGTCGCCCGCCACCTGAGTTTTACCCGGGCCGCCGAAGAGCTGCATCTGAGTCAGCCCGCGGTGTCGATGCAGATCCGTCAGCTGGAAGAGGCCGCCGGCCTGCCGCTGTTCGAGAAGCTGGGCAAGGCGGTACACCTGACCGAGGCCGGGCGCGAGATGCAGAACTACAGTCGCAGCATCGGCCAGCAGCTGCGCGAGCTCGACGAGGTGATCGAGGGCCTGAAGGGCGCGCAGCGCGGTCACCTGCGGCTCAGCGTCGCGACCACCGCCAATTCGTTCGCGACGCGTGTGCTCGGCGCCTTCGCCAAGCGCTTCGCGGGTACGACCTACACACTGGATGTAACCAACCGGAAATCGCTGCTGCGGCAGCTCGCGAACAACGAGACCGACATCGTGATCATGGGTCAGCCTCCGGAAGGGCTGGACCTGCAGGCGAGCGCCTTCCTCGAAAATCCACTGGTGGTCATCGCGCCGCCCGACCATCCGCTGGCGCTGGAGCCGGGGCCCGTCGCGCTCGAGCGCCTGCGCTCGGAGACCTTCGTGGTCCGCGAGACCCAGTCCGGCACCCGGATCGCGATGGAGCGATTCTTCTCTGAGGCAGGCATTGACTTGCACACCGGGATCGAGACGACCTCCAACTCGGCGATCAAGCATGCGGTGGAGGCGGGCCTGGGGCTCGGCATCGTGTCGCTGCACACGCTCGAGGCCGAGCTGCAGGCGGGTCGCCTGAAAGTGCTGAACGTCGAGCGGTTCCCGATCCAGCGCTTCTGGCATGTCGTGTACTGCCGGGGCAAGCGCCTGACGCCGATCGCCACGGCCTTCCTCGAATTTCTCACCGGTGACGAGGGGCGCCACCTGCTGGTGGTGCCAGCCGTCGACTGATCCCACGCCCGCATCAGTCGGGCAGGCAAGAATTTTATAATTTGCTAAACTGCGCGCCGAGCAGGGTTATTCGTCGGCCGATCCGACCGTGTACCCGTCGACGCCTTCACGGGCACGCGATGCGGAATACGCTGCCTGTGAGCAGGTGTCTTTGAATCTGTTCCAGTCAATCGCATCCCCCCTGTCCGCCCGCTTGCAGGGTGTGTGCCGTTCGGCGCGCACCGGTTGACATCATGCCGAGGAGGATCCATGAGCCGCCTGTCACAACTCAGCCTGGCCGCGCTGTTGCTGGTGCCGTTCTGCGCCTTGGCCGCCGACGGTGGTGCAGTACCGCGATTGACCGACCACTGGGTCGGTTTCACCGCTGTTGCCATTTTCGTCGTCGCCTACCTGCTGGTCATGGGCGAGGAGTTCACCCACCTTCGCAAGTCCAAGCCGGTGATCCTCGCCGCCGGGCTGATCTGGGCGGTGATCGCGCTCGTGTACGGCGAACTGGGCTTCAGTCAAGAAGCGGAACACGCGGTGCGTCACAACCTGCTCGAATACGCCGAGCTCATGCTGTTCCTGCTGGTGGCGATGACCTACATCAACGCGATGGAGGAACGCAATGTTTTTGGCGCGTTGCGCAGCTGGCTGGTCAGGAGCGGTTTCAACCTGCGCCAGTTGTTCTGGATCACCGGCCTGCTGGCCTTCCTGATCTCCCCGGTCGCAGACAATCTCACCACCGCGCTGCTGATGTGTGCCGTGGTACTGGCGGTCGGCGGCAAGAACACAGGATTCGTCCTGGTCGCCTGCGTCAACATCGTCGTCGCGGCAAATGCCGGCGGCGCGTTCAGTCCGTTCGGTGACATCACGACGCTTATGGTCTGGCAGAAGGCCATCCAGACACCCCAGGGCGCGCTCGACTTCTGGGCATTCTTCGCCCTGTTCGTGCCGGCGCTGGTGAACTGGCTGGTTCCCGCCGCGATCATGTCGTTGACGGTAAGCAGCGACAAGCCGCAGGGCGACGACAGGATCGAGGTCATGAAGTGCGGTGCGAAGCGCATCATCGTACTGTTCCTGATGACCATCGCCACTGCGGTCAGCTTTCACAACTTCCTGCACCTGCCGCCGGTGGTCGGCATGCTGACAGGCCTGGCCTACCTGCAATTCTTCGGCTACTACCTGAAGCTCACCGGGGGACGCTGCGGTCGCCGCGACAATGAAGACGAACGCATGGGCAACCCCGGTGGTTTCGACGTGTTCTCGAAGGTCGCCCGGGCCGAGTGGGACACGCTGTTGTTCTTCTACGGCGTCGTGTTGTGTGTCGGTGGACTAGGGTTCATCGGCTATCTCGCCCTGGCTTCGGAAGCGATGTATGTCGGTTGGGGCGCAAGCCAGGCGAATATTGCGGTCGGCGTGCTGTCTGCCATTGTCGACAACATCCCGGTGATGTTCGCGGTATTGACGATGATGCCGGACATGTCCCTGGGACAATGGCTGCTGGTGACCTTCACCGCCGGTGTCGGAGGCTCGCTATTGTCGATCGGGTCTGCTGCGGGCGTTGCATTGATGGGGCAGGCCCGTGGCCAGTACACCTTCTTTGGTCACCTGAAATGGGCTCCCGTGGTCGCACTGGGATTCGCTGCCAGCATCGCTGTTCACTTCTGGATCAATAGCGCATTGTTCTGAAAGTGGCACGATGGGTTGTCGGTTCGTTCAGGGATTGCCGGGCGGGTG
>JAGRHE010000023.1 GCA_020445165.1 Gammaproteobacteria bacterium | reverse complement strand
GTCGGCGCAGCAGCTTGTGCAGGTAACCGAGCAGAAAATCGATGTTCAGGCTGCGTTCGTGCGCCTCGTCGATGATCAGCGTGTCGTATTCGAGCAACTCGGGATCGCTGCGCACCTCGGCCAGCAGCATGCCATCGGTCAACAGCTTGATGTGCGTCTGGTCAGCGACATGATCACGAAATCGCACCTTGTAACCGACACTGTTGCCGACCTCTTCGCCCAGCTCGCTGGCGATCCGTGCGGCAAGGCTGCGCGCCGCGATGCGCCGCGGCTGGGTATGCCCGATCCGGCCGTAAATGCCCCGCCTCAGGCGCAGGCAGAGCTTCGGCAACTGGGTCGACTTGCCGGAGCCGGTCTCGCCGCACAACACGATCACCTGGTGAGCACGCAGTAGCGCCTCGATCTCGTCGACACGCCCACTGATCGGCAGTTCGGCCGGGAAGGCCGGCTCCGGTAGATTCTCTTCGCGCAGCCGCGCCATCGCCGCCGAACGCTCGATCTCGGCCAGCACATCCGGATGACCGCCGTCATCCACAGCCGGGCCCGCCAATGCCTTCAGGCGCCGGCGCAGACGCTTGCGGTCTCGCAGCAGGCAGGTCTCGAGTTTTGCTTCGGGGCTCGACAACGGCATAGGATCAGGGAAAACGGCCGGGCATTGTCGGCCGTGCCACGGCTCGAAACAAGCTCAGCGGGGTGTCTGCAACAGGTATTCCGTATCGCGTTCGGTCGGGCAGGCCTGGGTTCCCGCGAGCCCGTACCAATAGGTCGCTTCACCGATATCCAACCCGGTACCGATCCCCATTTCGTACATCAGGCCGAGTTCATACTGCGCCTCCGGCGAACCCCGTTCCGCAGCGAGCCGAAACCATTCATAAGCCGCTTTGGCGTCCTCCGGCACCCCAATGCCATCCCGGTGAATGTGGCCGAGGAATACCGCCGATTGGGCGTCACCGGCACGCGCATCCTGTTGCCAGCCGGCGATTGCCTCCGCCTGCCTACCCTGCTGCCACAACACGAGCGCAGCGTCATCCGCCCATACCGCCGGCACCAGCAACAGGGTCAGGCCCGAAATAAGGCTTTTGTTCGCATTGCCCGACCCAATTCCCATTTCGGTGCGCCTACTCAAGAATTTTCTACAAAGGCCAATATAGGTGAAGCGAACGGAAAATCGCGCGTGTCCGCCAAGGTCGACGTCACCTAACCGACTACACGCAATAATAAACGTGCATACGCTTTCCAATCCGAATATCAACCCGCTTACACGTCGCTACGATGTACGCGTGATCACCACTGCCGGCTTCACAATCGTGATCGGCATCCTGCTGTTGTCGGTACTTGCCGGCTATCACACGACCAACAAGCATAATCAGCAGATGTCGCAGATGGTCCGAGCGGCAGGATTCAAGACTGTGCTCGCTTATACCATGCGCGAAGCGATACGTGAGCGCATCGACAGCCTGAGCGCAATGGTCCGCTTGACCGATCCTTTCGACCGCGACGAAGAAAAGATGCGTTTCTTCAGCTACGCGGCAAAGTACATCGGAGCGCGCGAAGATCTGATCAATAACCTGGCGAACGAATCGGAACGCGATATATTCGCGCAGCTTGACGAAGCAGCCCGCGCCGTCGGCAAGCCCAACACCTTGGCACTCGATCTGCTGTTTCGTGATGGTGTCCCACGCGCCGAACTGCTTCGCGCGACACAGGACTCGGTCGATGGACATCTAACCTTGCTCGGCGAGCTCGACAAGATGGTGCGAACCATCCACCAGACGGCACAGAACCAGATCCACAATGCAGGCATTGCTTTCCACCAGACCATCCTGCTTACGACACTGATCGGCATGGCAGCGCTTGCGGTGGCAATCGCCATCGCCGCGTTCGTAGTCATCAACGCCGGCGCCCGCAACAAGCAGCTGTCACATCACGCGGCTCACGATGTGCTCACGGGGCTCTTGAACCGGCAGGCATTCGAAGCAGCGCTGCGCCAGGTCCTGGAGCAGAGCGAATCCAGTGACGACATGCATGCAATCCTGGTATTCGATCTCGATCGCTTCAAGGTGGTCAATGACACCTGCGGTCATCCCGCCGGTGACGCGCTGCTCAAGTCACTTGCTTCACACCTCTCGCGCGCTTTGCGTACCTCCGACGTTCTCGCCCGGATAGGCGGCGACGAGTTCGGCATACTGCTGCGCTACACCAAGACCAAAGATGCCGCAGCGGTGGCGGAGAAGATCCGGCTGGCGGTCGAAGATTTCACGTTCGACTGGGACGGCAAGCGCTTCAAAGTCTATGCAAGCATCGGCCTGGTCCCGTTCGGCAAGGAACCGATCTCCCTGCAAGACCTGCTGAGCACGGCAGATGCCTGCTGCTACTCGGCCAAGGAAGAAGGCCGCAACCGCGTCCACCAACCGGAATCCAACGCGGAGAGCGCCCGCCGGCGCAGCGGCGAGATGCGCTGGGTGACACGCATCAGCGAAGCCATCGCGGAAAATCATTTCGTGCTCTATGGCCAGATGATCAAACCACTGGGCAAGGAGCAGGATGACGGCCGCCTGGCACTCGAGGTGCTCCTGCGCATGCGTGACACAGGTGGCCTCGGCCTGATCTCACCCGGACAGTTCCTGCCTGCCGCGGAACGCTATGGATTGGTTCCGGATATCGATCGTTGGGTGGTACGGAACAGCCTCCAGTGGCTGGCCGGCCTCGGCGATATGGCAGCCGATCTGCGCATGAGCATCAACATCTGCGGTCCAGCCGCATCCGATCCGCAGTTCCACAGCTATGTGCGCGATCAGATCACCGAGATCGGCGTGCCACCCAGGTCGCTGTGTTTCGAAATCACGGAGTCTTCTGCGGTACGCAGCCTGGCAAATGCGGCCGCATTGATCGAGGGACTCGGCGACCTGGGATGCCAGTTCGCGCTCGATGATTTCGGTGCTGGCATGTCGTCGTTCAACCAACTGCGCTACCTCGACGTCGACTATCTGAAGATCGAAGGCAGCTTCATTCAGAATATCGACCGTGACCCGATCAACCGCGCAATGGTCGAATCGATCAACTCGATCGGCAAGAAGCTGGGCAAGCGTACCGTTGCCGAATACGTCGAGAACGATCGCATAAAGCAGCTGCTGATCGAGATGAACGTGGACTACGCACAGGGCTTTGGCCTGCACAAACCGGAGCCGCTCAGCAGTATCGAGGCCACGCTACGGGAAAACGGTCGCGGCGCGGACCTTCAGGCCCTGATCGTTGCCTGAATACACCCGCCGGAAACGTCCATCGGCGACTTCCAGCCAGGGCCCGTTCGGCAGGGCGTCGAATCAGTGCCCACCGCCCTTCAGCGCCGTCACGATGCCTTCGATGGTGTCCTTGGCATCGCCGAAGATCAGCGAGGTGTTGTCCTGGTAGAACAACAGGTTGTCGACGCCTGAGTAACCGGGATTCATAGAGCGCTTGAGGAAATACACCTGCTTGGAGCGACCGGCTTCCAGGATCGGCATGCCGTAGATCGGGCTCGATGCATCGGATTTGGCAGCCGGGTTGACCACGTCGTTGGCGCCGACCACCAGCGTGACATCGGTCGATGCGAACTCCGGATTGATTTCATCCATTTCGAGCACGTGATCGTAGGGGATGTCGGCTTCGGCCAGCAGCACGTTCATGTGTCCGGGCATGCGGCCGGCGACAGGATGTACGCCGAACTTCACCTCGACGCCACGTGCCTCGAGCAGCTCCATCATTTCCTTCAAGGCATGCTGAGCCTGGGCGACCGCCATGCCGTAACCCGGTACGACAATCACGCGATTGGCATCTTCCATCCAGTAAACGGCATCTTCGACCGATGCCGATTTGATGCCTTTTTCCATGGCGGCGGCACCGGCACTCGCCTCACCGCCACCATCGCTGCCGAATCCGCCGAACACCACGTTGATGATCGAACGGTTCATCGCCTTGCACATGATGAAGGACAGGATCGCACCGGAGAATCCGACCAGCGCACCGACGATGATCAGCAGGTTATTGTGCAGCGTGAAACCGGTTGCCGCAGCTGCCCAGCCCGAGTAGCTGTTCAGCATCGAGATGATCACCGGCATGTCGGCACCACCGATCGGGATGATCAGGGTCACCCCGAGTACGAGCGCCAGCAGCGTCATGACCGCCAGCGAGACCACGCTCCCGGTCATGGCAAAGTGGACACCAAAGGCAATCGTGATCAGCGCCAGCGCCGCATTCAGCGGGTGCTGCATGGCGAACTTGACCGGCTTGCCGGAAATCAGGCCCTGCAGCTTGCCAAAGGCGATGACCGATCCGGTGAAGGTAATAGCACCGATGATCGCACCGGCCGACAACTCGCCCATCAGGACTGCGTTCAACTGGCCTGCATCGCGTTTGTTCAGGAAGGTGCCGATCGCGACCAGAACCGCCGCCAGGCCGACGAAACTGTGCAGCGCCGCCACCAGCTGCGGCATCGCCGTCATCTGGATGCGCATCGCCAGCGTGGTTCCGATCAGTCCACCGACAACGATGCCGGCGACGATGAATCCGTAAGACTGCACCTCGCTGCCCAGCAGGGTCGCGACAACGGCAATCACCATGCCGGCCATGCCGAGGAAGTTGCCGCGCCGGGCTGATGCCGGGTGGGTCAGGCCCTTCAGCGAAAGGATGAACAGAACGGCCGAAACCAGGTAGGCGATTGCCTGAGCATTAGCGGAAATCTGCATCCCTTACGGCCTCACTTATTCTTCTTGCGAAACATGGCAAGCATCCGGTTGGTCACCAGGAAGCCGCCAAAAACGTTGATCGATGCCAGGAGCACCGCAAGAAACCCGGTGATCTCGGCCAGGCCGCCGGCCGATTCGAGTCCGGTCACCAGCAGAGCGCCAACGATCACGATGCCGGAGATGGCGTTGGTCAGTGCCACCAGCGGCGTATGCAGTGACGGGGTCACTCCCCAGATCACCCAATAGCCAATGAAGCAGGCCAGTACAAAAACATAAAGAGCTACCAGAGTGTCCGGCATGAGCGTGTCCTCGGTTCAGGTGCGGCAGCAGCCGATTCAGGCAGCAGGTGCCCGCAGCTGCGCTTCGCGCGTGATTTCGTCTTCGTCCAGGTCCTTGAGCGTAACGGCATCGTCGGACCGGTCGAGCATGATCGCCAGCAGGTTGGCGATGTTCTTCGCATAGAAAGAGCTGGCATCGGAAGGCATCATCGCCGGGTAATTGGTGTACCCGACCAGGATGACGCCGTGCCGTGTCACCACCTTGCCGCATTCGGTCAGCGGACAGTTGCCACCGGTCGCTGCCGCCAGGTCGACAATGACCGAACCCTCGCGCATGCGCTTGACCACGTCCTCGGTGATCAGCACCGGTGCCGGCCGGCAGGGAATCAGGGCCGTCGACACGATGATATGGGCCTTGGCCAGCTCGTCCGCGAGCATGGCCTGCTGCCGGGCCTTGCCTTCGTCGGACAGTTCCCTGGCATAACCACCCTCGCCCGAGCCGCCTTCGCCGATATCCAGCTCGATCACCTTGGCGCCCAGCGACTCGATCTGCTCGCGCGTCTCGGGCCGCACGTCGTAGGCGTGCACGTCGCCGCCGAGGCGGCGCGCTGTCGCGATTGCCTGCAAGCCGGCCACGCCGGCACCGAGCACCACGACCCGGGCTGGCTTGGCCGATCCGGCCGAGGTCATCATCAACGGGACGAAACGGCCGAAATGGTTGGCCGCTTCGATCACGGCGCGGTAGCCGGCGATGTTGCTCTGCGATGACAGCGCATCCATCGACTGCGCACGCGATATCCGGGGAATCCGCTCCATGCCGATCACGGTGATCGAGCGCGCGTGCATCGCGGCGATCACCGGATCCTCGTCGCAGGTCTCGACGTGGCCGATGAAAACCGCCCCTTCACGCATCTGAGCGACCTCTTCGGCGGATGGCTTGCGAACCTTGGCGACGATGTCGGCGGCCAGGACTTCGGCCCGGTCGGCCAGCCTGACGCCAACCTCGGCATAGGCCGCGTCGACAAAGTGCGATGCCTCGCCGGCCCCCTTCTCGAGGAGAACGTCAATGCCATCGGCAACCAGTCTTTTCGCAATTTCGGGGGTCGTCGCCACGCGTGATTCGCCGGCCACGGTCTCTTTCGGAATACCAAGTTTCATGCGCGGGTCTGGTTCCAATGCACCATGTTGAAACAGCGCGGCATTATCGGCCGAACTGTCATTTTGGGTCAAAGCCAATACTGATCCTTGCTCGCATCAGTGGGAAAAGTGGCGTTGAAATGTGACAGGCGAAAGCTGAAATCCGGCTTTATGAGTGTCAGGCCTGTTTACACGCACCGGCGTACCGCTCCGGAGAATCTCCATATACTCTTGTTTTAATTATATTTTCTTATTTTGGCGCGAAATCTGCTTTTGTGATTCGAAAAACAACAATCAATAAGAAAAACAATAAACCCTTGGGACTCCCCTCGGGGATATTACGAGCCGGCATCCGCCGGCTTTGATTTTTCCATACGTTCGAAAACGGGCCGGTACACGGTGGTCTACGCTGTTCCGCGGCGTCAGTCGAACCGGTCGCCGGGTCAATCCACGCTGCAGTGCCTTGTCAGGCGGAATCGACCCGACCGGCGATCCGGGAGGCGAGTTTCAGATCATCCGGCAGGGTCAATGCGGCCTGAGAGCGGGCCAGTGCCAGGCGCGACTGAGCCCGCGCGGCCTCGCTCACGACCGGGTCGCCGAGCGCGGCAAGGGAACCGAATGCCTTGTGCAGCCGGACCACGACCTCGATCGACCCCGCCCCGTCCCGCCCGATGGCTTTGAAGGCGTCTTCGAACATGTCCGACATGGACAGTTCGGGGACCTCGACCCGCTGGCACGCTCCGGCCTGTGCGTCACTGCCCTTTTCCGTCCCCACCCAGAGGGCGAACAGACGAACGAGGCTGGCGATGATATCGATCGCCGTACCAGGATCGTTGACCGCCGGCGACAGTGCGCGAGTGGCAATCTGCGCGAGAACGATCAGACCGAAACGGGGGTCATCGTCGAATTTCCGTTCATGACCGGTGAGAAAGGCGCTGGCGATCTCACCCTCGTCGATGTCGGACATTGCGGCCCCGTTCTCTCTGACCATGTACGCCAGCACCCGGTCCGGGGTCACAAAGCTACCGGGTAACACGGCGATGCGGATGAGAGCATCATGCCGTTCAGCACAGCGCTGCAGGGTGGCAACATCAATCCGTTGCAGGTAACCGATCGACTTGCCACGTACCGCAATACCATCGAACCCACCATCAGAAACCGGCACCCCGCCGAGGTTGGGCATCCTGCGTCGACGCAACAGTGCTTCGCAGGTCGCCGCTTCAACTTTTTGGATGGTGTTGCCGAGCCGGCCAAGGCGGGCTATTCGATCCACCCACCGTACGAACGTCACGATCACCATCGCCAGGATGACAATGGTCAGCGCGAAGATCACGAAGCGCGACGTCGAGTCATAGTAGCCATTCTTCAGAGCGATCAGCGCGACGATGCTGAAGATGAAGGTGCCGATGAAGGTGGAAAGCGCATTCTGTGATTCGTCATCGGCTATGACGACGGAGAAGGACCGCGGCGTGGCATTCATGCCGGCCGAATTGTATGCCGCGACCATCGACCCTACGGCAAAGGTGGCGATCACCATCATGCTTGAAGCGATTATGGACAACAGCGCTTCGACCGACTCCTTGGTGATCTCTGGGACCCATCGTCCGAACTCGTAGCCGTCCGCGGTCTTGGCCAGGAAGACGAGCACCAGCGACAAGATACAGGCCAGCAAGGGTTTTACCCAGAGCCTTTCGCCGACCCGATTGATCAGAAATCTGAGCTTTTCAAGCACGCAAGTCCACCCTCCCAAGGTTCACTGCAGCATAGCAGCCAGCAGTGTAGGACGAACCGGTTCGGGGTCGGTCGTGGTCCCTTCAACGCAACCATGGGACGGAATCCTTGCGAGGCTTTTCCAAGGTTAGGGCACGAACCTGGAGCCCGGCTCGTGCCCGTTGCGATCAGCCAGCCAGCTTGTCGACCTGGCGCTGCGCTTCTTCCTTGCTGACGCCATACCTTTCCTGGATGACGCCAACCAGCTTGTCTTTTTCTCCATCGATACGGGTCAGATCGTCATCGGAAAGATCGCCCCATTTCGACTTGATTTCTCCCTTGACCTGATTCCAATTACCTTTTACCTGTTCCCAATTCATTTCAGCTCTCCGTCAGTTGGATGCCGCCGCGATACGCGGCGACACATGATCAGCCAACGCTATGCCACCCTTGTGATGGCATCGCATTAGCGGGTCTTTTCCTGGATCTTGTCACCCGCCTGTTCGATCTTGTCACCGGCAGACTCGATGGCGTTGTCGATCTTCTCGCCGGCGCGCTCGGCCGGGCCTTCCTGCTCACATGCCGAAAGCAGCAACAGCGACGACAGGACAAGGATCATCCCCATGGTTTTAGCGATCATTTAAGTGTTCCTCTGGCTTAATCTAATTTTGCCCGACGTTGAATACGGTGCGTTTCAGATCCGCGGAGCCCGGCCCCTGAGGGCAAAGATGACGGCCACGATCAATCCGACTACGAACAGTAGCCAAGCGATATTGGTTGCCGCGCCGGCAATACCGGAGAAGCCGAACAGTGCGGCGACGATTGCGATGATGAAAAATGTCACAGCCCAACCAATCATGATTTCTCTCCTCAATGACTGTCTCGTGCGGGCCTGACCGGATCTACCTTGTCATCCGTATCCCTTGCGAAACAGCAACGCTTGGTTCTGTTCACGCAGACGACTGGTCAGGCGTTCAAAAGGGATGAAGCGAAAGCTGTGCCAACCAATCGTGCGCGCCTGATGAACAGGGTGTTAAGCGTTAACCAGCGCACAGTTTTCACACACCAGACAATGAGGTTGCCGCTCGTGCGTCGGACTTTCCCACGGCGATCAAGGTTACCTGTGCATGCGCAGTGGCGTTGCTTGGTGTAAATGCACCTTGGTCGGCTGAAAAGACACCACGCCTGTGATTCCGCAGTGACTGCACCACCCATCTGACGGCTGGCGAATCGAACCGTCGATGAACGGTGGCAAACAGGTAAAGGCGTGACTGATCGACTTCATCTCACGCGTGCTGCTTGCGAAGCGGCAACCCGCATCTGGTTTGTACTGGAAGCCGGCGATAATGGCGGTAACAGGGCTCTTACCGCACGAAGACGGCCGTATTCCAATGCGGGAAGTTTTTCGTCAATCGAACAGCCTGGCGAGAGAGGACGCCGGGCCACGGGAATGTGCGAGGACCTCCCGGATACAGACCAGGATCGGAACGGTCAGCAGTGCACCCATGACTCCCCACAGCCAGAACCAGATGATCAGCGCCAGCATGATCAACAAGGGGTTGAGGGTGAGACGGTTGCCGACCGCAAACGGAGTGATGAAATACGCCTCGGTCACGGTTATCACAATGAATGCGGCCGGTACCAAGGCTGCCTCACCCAAAGTCGGGAAGCTCAGGGCTGCAGCAAATGCCAGGATCAGCGTAGTGATGGCCGGTCCAAGATACGGTATGTAGTTCAGAAGGCCCGCCACCACCCCCCACAGCAGCGGGTTGGGCATCTGCAGCGCGAACATGGCCAGTGCCACCACCACACCAAGTGCAAGATTGATGACTGTGATGGTGGAGAGATACGCGGTGATCGAGTGCTCGATCTCCCTGACCAGCATAACCGCATCGCGGCGATCCCTGAACTGCGGTAATGCGCTGACCGCATTACGGAAGAAGCGCTGCCCCCAGCCGAGAATGAAAAACAGCACCACCAACGTCGTGAACACAGCAAGCAACAGCTCCGTGGTCTGCGTGACGACCTGTTCATCGAAACCCTGTTCGCGAACCACGACCTCACTGACCTCTGCAGAGTCTCCGTCCCTGAGCTCGTCGAGTGCCTTGGTCGCCGCCTGCATGTCGGCTATCGGTTTCCGCCATTCGTCAATCCGGTACTGCAGTTGCTTGAATGAATAAGGCGCTTCCTGCAGCCACTCGGCGGCCGGGTCCTTGAGCACATACACCGCCGAAACGAGGCTTGCGCCCAGCACAACGACCAGCAGTGCCGCGCTTACCGGGGCCGGAATCGAGAGTTTCTCGAGACGCCTCACCACCGGCCGCAACACGAAGTTGAGCAGAAAGGCCATTGCCAGCGGCAAGAACACCTCGCGCCCTTCGGCAAGCACGGCGAACAAAGCGATAATGAACAGCCCCTGGACCGCCAGTGCGGTGTACTTTTCGCGTCGGGTACGCAGATCAGCGGCCGTGCCGAATGCCTGGGAGGGTTCGGCATCCTGAAGGCTCTGGCCGGTCACCGGCGATTCGCTCACCGTGCCCATAGCCGCTCCAGGTGCACACGGACCAGAGAACCGCAGGAGCGACGCAGGAGATTCACGAGGCAAGCCAGGTACGCAGCGATTTCAGCGACCTTATGGCAAGCGCCAGCTTCGCCAAGCCCAATCGCGGGCGCGAAGCAGACGCTGCGGCGGGCAGGCGCTGCACGACAAAACCGGCAGCGAATGCCCCCGCCAACCCGCGCGGAGATGCCAAGCTGGCACGAAGCGAGTCCACAAGCACACGTCGGCTGTGACGATGTCGACGCAGAAGGTAATTGCATCGTCCGGCGGCGATGTCACGTGTGCTTCGAAGACTTGTCATGTCCCTGACTCGCTATGCCGCTGCACGTTCCTAGAGGATCGGTCCGCGTTCATCGCGTTCGATGAACCGGCACCGAGCAATAGTCCACGTGTTTCCCGGAAATCGAGATAACCAGACAATCTGCAGATCAGCAGGTAGGCCGCCGCTGCGCCAGCGGCGCTGATCAGCGCGGTCCATAGGATCACCTTGATCCAGACATCCGTACCGACGAACATCCACAAGCCAATTGCGACGGAAAGACTCGCCCAAGCGACGGCAGCCAGGATAGCTAGCGCGATAGCGGCAGCGAACATCGAGACGAGGCTGACGGCGGCCAAGCGAGCCTCGCTGATCGCGAGATCCGACATCGCACCGAAAAGCGGACGCAGCTCGCCGGACCACCGATCGAAGGCCTCACCCAGACCCGGCTGACGCTCCCCCGCTGGTGTGGATGTCGCGGTAGTCATCAGCGACGCATGAAAGCCGATACGGCCATTCCGATACCGAACGCCACCGCAAGCGATGCGATCGGGTGCTCATGCAGGTAGGACCGGGCAGTGACTGTTGCCTCTTCACCCATACCCCTGGCCCTGAGCCTGGCATCATGAGACCGCCGCTGCATGTCATCGGCGGCTTCACGCAGTCTTTCCTCGGCCTGCTCCGCTTTGGCGCCAACCCGATCGACCGCCTCATGTGCGGCTGCAGTGGCCTGCTGCGCATACGAATCGGCGCCGGCCTTCTCATCGCGGCTTTGTTGCGCTCTGGAATTCGATTTCGACATTTCGCTCTCGCTCCTGTGCTGGACTTCAGATTTAAATCTCCAGTGAGCTCTGAGCAAACGCTGTGCCACAAGGGCTTGGATGTGTGACACGAGCATCCTCGCCTTCGACACCAAGTTGCGGGAAGTGATCTCAGGCAAAGGGCTGGGGGAATGGCGAACGGGCCGTGGTTTATTTCGACCGCCAGTGGTCGAAATGCTAATCGGTTTGCGCCAAGGCAGCCCATCGAAGCGATTCAAAAGCCGTGGCACACCTCTTGCGGACCTTCAATCCGGGACTGCCGGCGATTACAGCGACCGACCTGACGCAGGTCCTGCACTAAGCAGTCGCGGCGTCCGCGACCGGGACCTCGAGACGCATGGTCCGGGTGTGGCCTTTCTGTGCGACCTTCAGGCGCCCGCGCAGCTGTTTGGTGGACAGTTCGACCAGTTGCGAACCGAATCCCCCTGCTGTTTCAGGCTCCAAATGGGTTGCCACCGATGTTTCAGACCAACGCAGCTCAAATCCATTACGGCCCCTGCGTCGCCAGCCCACACGCAGTTGCCCGCTACCGTTGCACAGGGCACCATACTTGACGGCATTGGTTGCCCACTCATGCAGAATCAATCCGAGTGAAGTCACCTGGTCCTGATCAATCTCGATGTCGTCTCCCTGCAGGGCAATCGTGTGATGTCCCACATACGGCGATAGTGCAGTTTCCACAAGGGCACGCAAACTGATCGCATGCCCGGCGCCTCCCGCCTGGGTCAGGCAGTGTGCCTTGCCCAGCGCATTGATTCGGTTGCGCACGTCAAGTGCAAGCTCGTGCACGTCGCCCGCGGTGCGGGCCGCCATCGCGATGATGCCGCTTATGATCGCAAACATGTTCTTGACCCGGTGATTGAGCTCTCTCACCATGGTGTCACGTGCATCTTTCAGCGCCTGTTCGGCAGTCACGTCGATGTTCACGCCGACCATGCGCCTTGGCACCTCACCTTCAACGATACATCCCAGGCCCCGCAGGTATCGACTAGTGCCGGATGGGTCCCGGATGCGAAACATCACGTCGTAACCCTTCTCTCCACTGATCGCCCGTCGTAGCTGGGATTCGACCTCGCCACGGTCGTCCTCGTGGATGCGCGCAAGGATCGAATCCACATCAGTGGCATCGCCCGGACCGATCCCAAGCAGGATCCTTTCATTTTCGTCGAGTATGGTCTCGCCGGTGTTCGGCTTGTATTCCCAGACCCCGATACCGGCAACCGACAATGCAAGCTGCAGGCGTCGACGTTGCGAATCCAGATCAGCCTGCATGGCCGACATCCGGTCAACCCGAGTGTGCAGCTCGTCGTTGACCGCCTTGAGTCCCCGGTTCGTCGACTGCAGCGCTTCGTTAATCAACAGTATCCGTGCGTTCGAACTCCTGAGCTCTGCGTTGGCCAATTCGAGTTCATCGACCGCGTGGCGCAGGCGATCTCGGGTGTGACTCAGGTCTTCCTCTTCATGCACAAGCCGGCCTTCTCCCGCCTCGAACGCGATGACGTCTTGACCATTCGCGTGCTGCAGGCCGCCCTGAACTCCACCCACGAGCGTCCCGCCGCCCTCCCCGTCGTCGGGCCCGATGGCCTGCAGACTGCCGAAATGCCGCTTCAAGGTCGGCACGATGTCGTCGATTTCGCAGATGAAATCGACCGGGCCTTGATCCAGGGCCGCCCCCGGCATCCCGCCGATCCCGGCCGCTTCCGCCTCATGTACGATGGTGACGCCGCCGTGTTCGCGGATGCAACGCAGCCCGAGGTGGCCATCCGTCACGAGTCCGGAAAGCACGACGCAGGCGGCATTCGCTGCATACTGCCCGGCCAGACTGACAAGAAAATCGTCGATAGGTTGCCGCTGGGCGTGCGGCTCGGAAAACGGCTGCAGGCGCAGGATGTCGCCATCGATACGCACCCTCTTTCCCGGCGGAACCACGTATATGCCGCCCATCTCGACGACATCCCCACTCCTGACCTCGGAGACCGGGTTGTCAGCCCTGCGCGCAAGCAGTTCCACCGGCAGCCCCTGATGGTCCGGATCGAGGTCCTGCACGATCACACAAGCCATGCGTTCGTCCCGCGCCATTGCCGACAGCAGCCTGGCGATCGCCTCGACTCCACCGGCAGACGCAGTAATCACGACTATCGGACATTGTTGAGGCTGCGCGGTCGTCATCGGATATCGGGCCGGTCGAAATGAAACAGGTCGATATCGTCCGTCCGGACATCAGCCGGGTCGATAGCATAAGTTAAGGGACTTCGAAATATCTTTTCCCGGGCGATGTCGGAATGCCCCGCCATTTTCGATCACGACGAGCGATTGGCATCAAGGCTACCGAGAACGACGGTTTCGGATTTCCGTAGAGAAGAATGCCACAGATGGCGTTTCCCGAAGCCCCCTAAAGTGGGGCTGCCGTCCATACGCTTGGCTACGCGCCACCGATTGCGCTGCGGGCACATGGGCTGCCATGTGGCATCCACCGATTCCGATCAGTGCATGCGGATGCCCGTGATGCCGAGATCGACCGGGACTTTGGCTTCAGCCGAGCTCCGGCGTTTCGGCCGTAACCATGAACACGACGCGCTCGGCAATGTTGGTTACCCGATCCCCGATGCGTTCGAGATGGTAGGCAATCCACAACAGGTGAGTGGCATGCATGGTCGAGTCGGCGCCTGTCATCAACTGCATCATCAGGCTCGACTTGGCCTGTCGATCCAACTCATCGACCGTGCTGTCTTCCGCAGCCGCCGCGAGCGCCAGGTCGGCGTCGCGATTGCCGTACGCCTCGATCACGCGGGTAAACATGTTCACGCACAGATCATTCATCTCTCCCAGGCGATCGATCGGCCCGGAGAAATCACCCGGATCCATACCCAACACAATCTTGGCAATATCCTTCGCGTGGTCGGCAATACGTTCAATCTCGGTGGCCACCTGCAGGCTGGCGATGATGTCGCGCAGGTCTGCAGCGACTGGTTGATGCAGGGCAATCGCTTGCAGGCATTCGTTCTCGATGACCCGCAGCATGGTATTGATCTGCAGATCGCCCTCGACGACCTGTTCGGCGAGTTCGGCATTCTGGCTCATCAGGCTGTCCATGGCCGATGCCAGCGCCTGTTCAGCCAGTTTCGCCATCCGGAGCATGTTGGCGTGTATCTGTACTTCCTGTCGATCGAGTACGCGATGAACCTTGCTCATGATCTTGACACATCCCCTTGATCATTAATTGGCGACTCGAATAGTCCGCCATTCGTCATCCCCGCATAGGCGGGGATCCAGGATATTGACGATTTTATGGATTCCCGCCTTCGCGGGCATGACAATTTTCTGAGATTCCCTAATGGCTGATCGCCAATCTCTCAGTGGGCATATCGCATTGTCGCGCCATTGCATTGCATTTGGCGAGTGCGCACCAACCACCGCACTTGCCTCGAGGCGAAAATTGGCCGATGTCGGGTTCCCAAGCTCTTGTTATGACGGAAGATTCACACCGGGGAAAGATGAGCCCGAACGGTCGAAAAAGCTCGCGACGGCGCGTCGCAGAAGCACGGACTCGGCGGCCGTCAACGCCCACCGATCTCAAAAACCTCACCATCGAAAGCGGCCAGCGGGCCATGCTCATCCACGCTGATCCGCGACGCGTTGCGTGCCGGCGCGGTGGAATCACCATCGCCGAACCGGACCAGCACCATGCCACAGAAGCGTTGGTCCCTATAGACCTCGACACGAAACAATGCACCGGGCTCGTCGACCGAGAAACGGCGCATGATGCTGCCGCGACGGATCTCCTGGTTACTCTCGTTATCCACGTTGTGACGTGACCAGCCAATGACGTTGACCCGGTATGCGTCCTCCAAATGAATGACCTGGAAGGCATCCCTGACCTCTATGACACTGCCCAAATCGACCTGCCGCAGCACGCCATCAACCTCCATCAGGATCGAGGCCAGGCTGTCGTCATACTCGAAATACTGTGGCTGCAGATAGGTCACGTTGCGATTGCCGTAGTTGACACGGTAACCGCCGCCCTTCTTCTTCAGCGCGATCAACGGGTTGCTTACCTCTACCTCCAGATCGACACCCTTCTGCAAAGGCACGTAGCCGATCGTCGAACGGGCATTGGCGACGTCGTAAAGCAACTTGTTGCGATAGAAGGCGATGCGGATATTGTCTTCGATCTCGGCCTCGACAACTTGCGGATCGAGTTCGAACTCCCGCTCGACGGATACACCGAGGATCTCGAAGAAATGCTCCAGTGCACTCAAGTGGTAGAAGGTACGCTGCGCGGTCGACAGGGTTTTACTCGCCTCCAGGCCGACCGCTGCCTTGCCGTGGTTGATCGCAAAATAAGTGAGGGTCTTGGCCATTTCGGCATTGCCCTCGCGCGTGCGCGTGTTCTTCACGTGATAGACGTGTTCATCGTCGAGCAGGTTCGCATTGAGCCTGGCAACAACGGTTTGCGACAACTCGCCCACGTTCGCGAACTGTCCGACGGACAGCATCTCCTGGTCGATGACGATGCTCTGCCCCCAACGCTGCGGGCTATGCAGCCAGTCGGTATGTTCTGCACGGTAAAACCCGCTGCCATCGTGCATGTTGAAGATGAACGCCACCTGCTCATCCGTGATCAGTGCCTTGATCCGCTGAACAGCGTCATAATCCGGGTCGTTTGCCGGCACGTGGTCGAACTTGCGGTTCATGTCCCCGTAAACACCGCGCGAACGCTCTACGATACTGTCGAAGTTGAGATTCGGCACGATCCATACGCTGCCCCGGGTCGCGCGGTAATGCGTCACCAGCATCGAGGCCGCATGGAACCCACCGGGTTCATCACCCTGGATACCGCCGACGACGAGCACGGTCGGGCCGGGCACGCCCGACTCGAGCTTGTGGATCGTGAACTCCAGACGCTCGGCAGCTGAAGCCGCTGCGCTGAGCGCGCACAACAGGAAAAAAAGCAGGCTGCGCATATCAGGTCACTTTGATGTGCCAGGGCTCGAAACGAACCCCCAGGCGATTGTCTTCCGGGTAACGGATTTCAACATATCCGAGGTCGAGCAGTCTCTTGAATTCATCGGTCGTCGCAAATTCGTCGGTGAAATTGCGCCCGCCCCAGCCGCGGACACCGACATCGAAATCGCCGATGCCGTGGAACGAGTACCCGGGCGGCGCCAACGATCGCGAGGCCAGCGACAGATTACCGTCGGAGCGCTCGGCCTTGGCAACGAACAACTGCATCTGCTTGACCACGCTGCGCACGCCGGAGGTGAGGATCAGGCGGTCACCGATCTGCTGGCGCACCTTTTCATAGAACTTCACCGGTTCGCCGGCGAACAGGTAATGACCGGTCCCGGGGATCTTGACGACGTCGCGCTGATCGATGCGCTGCGTGATTTCACCGAGCGGCTTCTTTCCATAGAAGCCATAACGGGCTGCATCCTCGTAGAACAGGGATTCAAGCAGATTGAGTTCGTCCCGATCGAAATCGCCGATTTTCGGGAAGCGCCGCGAGTAGTTCAGCATGTCATCGAAACCGAGGACATTGAAGTTGCCAAAGCCAACCACCCGCCGCACGTTGAGCAGACGCTCGTTGAGGCGCTTGAGGGTGGCCTTGGCCCGCTCATCAGCAATTACGTCACCCGCATGGTGCATATCCGGGTTGCGGATCCGGAAAAGGTAGTCCTTGATGGAGGAATCGACCTGTTTGCTGTCAACTGCCGGTTGTTCCGCAGCATGCAAGCTGGGTACCTTCAGCATGGCCACACTGGCGGCCGTCACCTGCAGGAACTCTCTGCGGTTCATGATTGGATACTCATCTGAAATTCAACTTCATTTCTTCGGTCGGCTCGACGGCGCACCACGCTACGGCGCCTCGAGTGGATTCTCGACACTTTTTGCGGATTGTTTAGGGGTGCAGTCGCTGGACAAGCGCCACCCGCCGGAGATACGCCAGCCACATTTTACTGCTTTGACCAAGGATCTGGGGCGACTGGGATTCCTGACTGCCGGTGTACCGTGACGACTTACCGGGAAAGCCTTTCCGACATCCGGCAAATCGCCACCGCTACCTGATGGCTTCCCCCGGTGCCGTAGATGCCTTCAGCTTATGGCATACCACTATTCATACGGCACCACGCTGGCATCCTCCAGGCGATAGCCAGCCTCTGCCAGCTCGCTGGACAGCCGCTCGACACGCATAGTGCCCGTTACCCACACCACGTCGAACAGCTGGCCTTCGAACGCCTTGCCGTCTCCCGTCACGACATGGATGGTCTGGTTGGCGGGCGGTGGTGGAACATGGATGCATGCACCGTAGTAAGGCACCAGCAGAAACTGCTCGATCTTTTTCGCATCCATCTCCAGCGGCACGACGAAACCCGGTAGCTTGACCCGCTGCCCATCGAGCGCCGGCACGACAGGGGCCTGGTCCCAAAGTGCCTTCAACTTATCGAGCAGCTGTCGCGCACGAGGATCGTCATCGCTGAGATTCTCGATGTCGATGTCGCCCATCAGGGTTTCCGGCTGCCAGTCCTTGGGAATAAGCGCGTCCCACTCGATCTCCCTGACGTCCCCACCCTCAGCGACATCGAGCCGGGTCACGGGCTCGTTCGGGGCAAGCTCCTCTGCCACGATGGCTTGAGGTAACTGCGGCTGTACTGCCGGTGACGCCTGCGATGCCGCCTGTACCTGTCCGTCATCGGCCTGATCGCATCCGATCAACATCAAAGTGCTCAGAACAAGAAATGCCAAGCCTTTGGTTTGACGCATGATCGAACCCCTATACCCGGACCGACAAGCCATCGACCAGCGATAGCCGGTAGGCCCGATAGCTGGGGATGCTACCGACAAGAAAACCGGCTGCCACCACCGCGCCGAGTAGCATCCATTCGTACCTCGACAGACCACCGATTGCTATGAAGATCCCAAAGCGGCTCTCGATGATCGGCTGACCCGCGAGCAGAAGCAGGTAGAGCAACGCCATGCCCAGCAGCACGCCGAGCAGGGTGAGGAAACCCGCTTCGCCCATAATCAATGCAAACACATGCCCGGGACGGGCCCCGACCGAGCGCAGAATGGCCATCTCCCGGCGTCGCTCGTTGAGACTGGTCAACAGGGCAGTCAGCATTCCGAACAGGCCGACGACCACGACAAACACCGAGACGATCAGCAGGGCATTCTCGGCGATGCCGATCAGGTCCCACAGCTGGCTGAGCGCCACGCCGGGAAGGATCGCGGACAGTGGCTCTTCGGGATAGTCATTAATGAAGCGCTGAACCTGGAAGGTCGCAATCTTCGTCTTCAGACCGACCAGCACCGCCGTGATTGCCTTGGGTGTCAGGTCCATCGCGCGCGTCTGTTCGGCTGAGATCGACATGCCCGGATCCGGTGCCCCACCCTGCCAGTCGATATGAATGGCTTCGATGGCGGCAAGGCTGACGTGTACGGTGCGATCGACCGGCGTACCGGTGCGCGCGAGAATGCCCACCACCCGGAACGGCTTGTCATCATGACGGGCAAAACTGACATCCCTGGCGCCGTGCGCAATGATGATCGAATCTCCGATCGTGTAACCCAGTTTGTCGGCCACCTCGGCGCCCAATACCGCGTCGTAGAGATCGGAAAACTGCCGCCCCGCGCTGATCTCGAGTTGCCTTTCACGCGCGTAACGGTAATGTTCGAAGTAGGCCGGCGTGGTACCCAGCACACGAAAACCACGATGCGAATCACCCAGCGAGATGGGCACCGTCCAGGCCACTTTCGGAAGCGCGGCAACATCCTGGTAGCTCTGCCACGAGATATTGTTGGTGGCGTCTCCGATCCGGAAAACCGCATACAGCAACAGTTGCACCGGTCCGCTGCGCGCACCAACGATCAGATCCGTCCCAGAGAGGGTATTTGCAAAACTCTCACGCGCCTCGGTGCGCAGCCGCTCGACGCCGACCAGCAGCGCCACGCTCAGCGCTATCGAGATCACCGTCAGCAGGGCCGTGAAACGCCGGTTCAACAGGCTCTTCCAGGCCAGCGAAAAGACCGCCATGGATCAGGCCCCCTCCACGGCTTTGGTCGACCTGTTGATCTCGGCGAGATCGATCGTCCGGTCGAACAGGTGTTCGAGCGAGGCATCGTGACTGACGAAGATCAACGTGGCACCTACGCTGCGGCACTCGTCGAACAACAGCCGGATGAAGGATTCACGGCGATCCGCGTCGAGTGATGACGTCGGCTCGTCGGCGATCAGCAGCTCCGGCGAGCCCATCAGGGCACGCGCCGCGGCCACGCGCTGTTGCTGGCCGACACTGAGGGTTGTGACGGCGCGCCGATGCAGCTCTGCATGATCCATGTCGAGATGCCGCAGCAGCCGTCGCGCTTCCATTTCCAGGTCGTTGCCGCGCTCGAGTGCATGGGCGAGACGGCGTGCCGAAAAGCGACACGGCAGCATCACGTTGTCGACAACCGACAGGTAAGGGATCAGGTTGAACATCTGAAAGATGTAGCCGATGTGATCCGCGCGGAAGTGGTCACGTTCAACACTGCCGAGCTGCTCCAGCGCCTGGCCCATGACATGCACCGACCCGGCGACCGCGGTCGTCACGCCGGACAACAGGCTCAGCAAGGTGCTCTTTCCGCTACCACTCGGACCCTTGATGAAAAGGCATTCGCCCGATGCCACCTGGAAAGACTCGATGGACAAAACGGTAGGCGCATCATGCCGCCACCTAAACTCCAGATTTTGTATATCGATGACCACGTGGCAGAAATCTATTCGTCAACAAGGCCAGGTCTGCAAGGGAATGCAGAACCGGGCCGTACTGGAACAGCGAACCTCAAAAATCGATGACATGCGCAGACGGCGCAAGTTCCGCTGCACCCTGTTTGCTTTCGATGACGTACTGCACGTTCAACCTTTCCGTACCCGGAAAGGTTTCGAACAGTTCGACGGTCAACTGTGTCAGCTTGCCCGGATGTTCGCACTCGAAGTGATAGGCTGCCTCGATATCCGAGTGGCTTTCGGCCTCGTGCTCACGCTTGTCTTGCTCGTGTTTAGCGTGACCATGTTCTTCGTGATTTTCATGGTCGTGTTTGCCCTCGTGCACAGCGTGCTCTTCGTGCAGCAACGATGACGTGACCTCCGCCTTTTCCATGCGACAGCCGGCTTCGACGTTGAAGCGGAACAAACGATCACCGTCTTTCAGCGTAGCGACGGCCTTGTCCAGCGCGGCGTGGTCAGCCTCAGACGAAGGCGCGTGCTCGAAGCCGACAATATTTGCGGCTGGACTGTCGAGCTCGACGTGGACCTCATCACCCTCGAGCGCCAGGTTCAGGGAGGCGATACCATGGACATGGGCGCCATGCTGGCGGTGCTCATGTTCATGATCGTGTTCGTGCTTTTCGTCGGCAGACGCTCCCAGCACGACCAGCGCCAGCAGCGCAGCCGTCAGTACGATGCGTTTCAGTTGCATGGTCAGCTCTCCTTCTCAGCCTAACGGACAAAATGAGGTCTCGGTTGAACAGGGCTTAATCGTCGTGCTTGGCGGCGCACTGTGCGCAGGTACCGAGCAACTCAACAACCGGCCGCTTGGTGCGAAATCCAATCGCCTTGCCGGCCGCTTTCAGGCTCCTGGCGACACTCGTATCCTCGACCTCGGCGACCTCGCCACAGTCGTCGCAAATCAGGAACTGGCTGGCATGCGGGTGATCAGGATGCGCACAGCCGACATAGGCATGCAGGCTCTCCAGCTTGTGCACCAGCCCCTGTTCAAGCAGAAAGTCCAGTGCCCGGTAGACGGTTGGCGGTGCCGGGTTCTTCACCTCTCCACGCATCCGATCCAGCAATTCATAGGCGCTCAAGGGCCTGTCGGAGGCACACAGCAGTCGCAGTACGCTCTTTCGCTGATCGGTCAGACGAACCCCTCGCTCGCGACACAGGGCCTCGGCTCGCGCCAGCACATGGGCCAATTCTTTATCATTCACCAGTTTCTCCTTGCCGCGCGCCTCGCACGGCCGCCTGACGCGCGCGGCGCCGACCGAGCGTCTGAGCGAACACTGCAGAACAAACATAGACCCCGCCTACCAGCAGGATGATGGTCGGACCGGCTGGAAGGTCCGGCCCATAAGATAGGGCAAGCCCTGTAACGCTCAATACCGCACCCAGCAGGGTCGCGATCAACATCATGCGACCGAGCGAGTGCACATAGTGCCCTGCGACGGCGGCAGGCAATGTTAGCAATGCAAGCACCAGAATCAGGCCGACCACCTGGATCAGCAGCACAACCGTCACCGCGACCAGGACCAGCAACAACAGGTAGAAGAACCCGACCGGCACACCGCGCAAGCGGGCAAACTCCTCGTCAAACACGACGGCAAGAAACTGGCGGTGATAAGCGCCAACGATTGCCAGCAGAATCAGATCGAGCGCGATCATGAACCACAGGCTCTCGCGCGGCACGAGCAGGATGTTGCCGAACAGATAGCTCATCAGGTCGACCTGGTAGCCGGGCGCCTTGGCAATGAATAGCACACCGATTGCCATACCGAGCGCCCACAAGGCACTGATCAAAGTATCCTCCTGGACTCGCCAGTGCAGTCGTACCCAACCGATCAGCAACGCTGCGACGATCGCGGCCGGCAGCGCACCATGCAGAGGTTCGAAACCAAAGTAGACGGCAGCACCCATCCCGCCGAGGACAGAGTGGGCAATGCCGCCGGCAATGAAAGCGATCCGCTTGACGACCACGTAAGTACCCATGACCCCGCAGCCGATGCTTGCCAGCAAAGCCGTCACGACGGCAGTCTGTAAAAATGCGTGCTGTGACAACGCGGTGAAAAAATCGTCCATCAGTCAATGAGCATGCGCGATCATTCGCACATGCTCCCCGTAGAGTTCCTGGATGACATTGCCGTCGATGGCATCGGTGTTGTGACAGACCAGGGTTCGATTGATGCAGGCCACGCGCCTGACGTAGCGCGAGATGAAGGCAACGTCGTGCGACACAACGAGGATGGTCATACGGGCATTCAACACCTTGAGCAGATCAAATATTTCACCCTCCATCCGCTGGTCGATGTTCGCGGTCGGCTCGTCGAGAATTAGAATGCGCGGTTCGCCGACTAACGCCCGGGCCAGCAGCACCCGTTGCAGTTGGCCACCGGACAGACTGCCGATCTGGCGTTTTGCGATGTCACCGGCTTCGACTTCGTCGAGGGCGCGTCGCACCGCTTCACGATCGGCACTGCGCACCCGCCCGGGCCACAGCGCATGCCACTTACCACACTGCTGATTGCCATTGGAATCCAGGCCGAGCCTCCCCAGCTGTACCACCTGTTCGACCGTGATCGGAAAATCACGCGGGAAGCTCGGATACTGGGGCACATAACCCAGCAAGCGCCCGGCGGTATTCGGCGCCTGGCCAAACACCCTGATCTGCCCTGACTGCGGCTTCAGTAGGCCAAGGATCAGTTTCAGCAACGTACTTTTGCCGCCGGCATTCGGACCGACAATGCCAAGGAACTCCCCCTCGATCACCCTAAGGTCGATCGCCGACAGCGTCGGCACGCTGCCATAAGAGAAGTTCAACGCATGGATGTCGATCGCCGGCTTCAAGGCTGCAACGCCTGAGCAAATTCGCGCCCGACCCGACGCAGATTGTCGACATAGTCGGCGGCCAGTGGGTCGACGGCAATCACCGCGCCGCCTATCGCCTGCGCGACCCGGCGGGCCTGACGCTTGTCGAACTGCGGTTGCACGAAGACGACCTTGATCCTGTCGCCTTTCGCCTGATCAATCAGCGCCGCCAGCGCTCGCGCACCGGGCTGCTTACCCTGGTCCTCGATCGGTACCTGAACGAGCCTGTAGGTGTCGGCGAAGTAACCCCAGGCCGGGTGGAACACCATGAATCGGCGATTTGACAACGGATCGAGCAGCGCATGCAATTCAAGGTCGAGCGCTTCGAGCTCGGCTATGAAGGCATCGTGGTTGCGAGCAAACTCCGCTGCGTGCTCCGGCGCCATCTCGGCAAGCTTGTCGCGGATTCGACCGATCATTTGCCTGACCAGCGGCGGGCTGACCCACACGTGGGCGTCTTGCTCGTGCTCGCCCGCGTGACCTTCGTGCTTGCCATGATCATCGTGCGACTCATGGCCGCCGTTTACTCCACCATGGGCGGTCCTTTCAGCGTGTTCCGTGTGATGTCCCGGCTCGTCGTGTGAATGAGCCTCCATCTCGCGCAGGGCGATCCCATCGCGCGCATCGAGCACCTGCATCTCCGGGTTCGCAGAGCGAATGCGATCCATCCACGCCTTTTCGAACGGGACACCAGTGCGCACGTACAGCGCCGCACCGGACAACGCACTGATCTGCTGTGGTGTGGGGTCATAGGTGTGTGGATTGAAGCCGGGACGTACCATCGCCCGGGCGTCCACGTGCTGCCCGCCAATCTTTTCCACGAAGGCCTGGATCGGCACGACGCTGGCAAACACGCGCAGCGGCTCGGCCAGCCCGACCCCCTGCACGATCAACAGTACAAGCAGCAACAGCAGCTTTTGCATCATGGTCTCTCCCGGTTTGCGGTGCGTCGGTGCTGGCTGGGCCGCGACGGCGGTCGCAGACTTGGCGGGCAACTGCAAATGTAATGGTATAACGTAATCATTTTCCCCGGCAACCATCCTAGCTGGCAGGCAAAATCGCGCTTCGCTTGCCGACCAGCATTGATCGGGCTGCAAACGAGATGCGCAGCAAGACTACCCTCGGCTCACGATGCCTTTGCCGGCGTGGCTCACAGACAGTCGCATGCTGATGTTTTTCGGTCGAGGTCCTGACTGCGATCATGTGCAGCTCGCCTTGGCGCCCACCGGGTTCCGAGATGACACTTTCTGCGTATGAATACTATTCCATTCGTCATACCATCCTCCGCAGACCCTTACCCCAACCCGCAATTCCTGCCCCTCGAGGAGAAGCCACCATGCGATTCCGCCCTACGCTGCTGATTACGTGCATCCTGTTTCTGTTGGCCGGTGCGGCCGGGGCACACCAGAGTGAAGGCCTGGCCGGGGGTTTCAGCAGCGGTTTCATGCATCCCATCTTGGGTTGGGACCATGTCGTTGCGATGGTGGCAGTCGGTCTTTGGGGTGCATTTCTGGGCAGCCCCGCGATCTGGGTGTTACCCGTCGTGTTCCCGCTGGTCATGGCATTCGGTGGCATGCTCGGGGTTATGGGCATTCCCATCCCGGCGGTTGAAACAGGCATCGCCGCGTCTGCCATTGTACTCGGTGCAATGGTCGCCTTTGCGGTGCGTCCCCCGATCTGGGTAGCCGCGCTCATTGTCGGCGCCTTCGCAATATTTCATGGCCATGCGCACGGCACAGAACTGCCGGACGCCGCCAATCCACTCGCATACAGCCTCGGTTTTGTCATCGCAACGGGAATGCTGCACCTGTGCGGTATAGCGTTCGGCCTGCTCGTGCGTTGGCCGGCTGGCAAGGTTGCTGTGCAGGCTGGCGGCGGCGCCATCGCGTTGGCCGGCGTGGCATTTCTGACCGGCGTCGTCTGAACGCATTGGCGGATGGGTCGTAACCCATTTCGCAACGACCCGGCGTGGTCATGGTGCTACCGACGTAACCCCGAAATAGAGTAGCAGAGGCATTTAGAGTCCAATCCCATGACGAAGGAGATTGGGTGTAAAGAAGCGCTGCAAGGAGTCAGATCCCGGGGCCGCCGTTTCGACAGTTTCAGAAACGGCGGCCCCTATTTTCCCATCAACTCACTTGCGGCAACAGTCGTCGCAAGTGCTGGCTACGGCCCACCTGCATTGATCACGCAAGGTCGAACCGGTCTGCGTCCATGACCTTGCTCCATGCCGCAACAAAGTCCTTCACGAAC
>JAGRHE010000239.1 GCA_020445165.1 Gammaproteobacteria bacterium | reverse complement strand
GAAAGCCGGGTGATGCAGGCGGTTATCGAGATGGCGCATACGGTCAGCGAGACCCCGGTAAATGTCTTCATTCAAGGTGATAACGGCACCGGCAAAGAAGTGATCGCCCGCATGATTCATCGTCTCAGTGATCGTGCCGACAAGGCCTTCATTGCGGTCAACTGCGCGTCGATCCCTGAGAACCTGATGGAGAGCGAGTTCTTCGGTTACGAGAAGGGCGCGTTCACCGGGGCGACCGGTGCGCGTGGCGGGCGTTTCGAGGAGGCCGACGGCGGGGTGTTGTTTCTCGACGAGGTCGCCGACCTGCCATTGTCGATGCAGGTCAAGCTGTTGCGTGCGATCCAGGAGAAATCGGTGCGCCCGGTCGGTTCGGCGGCCGAGGAGCCGGTCGACATCCGGATCATCAGCGCCAGTCACAAGAACCTGGCCGGGATGGTGGCCAACGGCGAGTTCCGCCAGGACCTGTTCTACCGCATCCACGTGATCGAGCTGGTCATGTCACCGCTGCGCGAACGGCGCGAAGACATCCCGGTCATGATCGACCACATTCTCGGCCGGCTGTCGCAACGCACAGGCATGCCTAAGCCGCGCCTCGACCGGGCCGCGCTGAAACTGCTCTACGAGCATGATTTCCCGGGCAACGTGCGCGAGCTGGAAAACATCCTCGAGCGGGCAACCGCACTGTGCGAAGACAACATGATCGCGGCCGACGATCTCGGCCTCGGCGCCACGTCCGAAGCGGATGGCGGTATCGCGCTGGTGGGCAGCGAGTTGCCCAGCGAAGGCCTCGAGGAATACCTGGCCGGCGTCGAACGCCAGGTCATCACGCTGGCACTGGAGAGCACGCGATGGAACCGCACGGCAGCGGCACGTGCGCTCGGCATCAGCTTCCGCGCATTGCGCTACCGGCTCGAGAAGCTCGGCCTGGACGACATCGAAGACGGCGCAACTGACGCTGACGGTCAGTAAGTGACGCCCAACGTCAGGCGAGTGCGCGCGCGTGACGGGAACAAAGTTTGTAAGCTCGCGTCAAAATCGCCGAACACCCGATTCGGCGCAGCTAAGTTGCGAAAATATGACGAAAAAATGCCACCAAACCAGCTTGGCACGGGTCCTGCTTTACCCCAGTCACAGGCGGCCGAGCGGAATCCCCCGAACAGCACGCCCTAAAGCTTGCAATCCATTGGCCGTTAGCTTGTGCCACGGTTGATTTGAAAAACTGGAGACATCACCGATGAAGAAGCAGTCAGGTTTCACCCTTATCGAACTTATGATCGTTGTCGCGATCATCGCCATTCTGGCCGCGATCGCGATCCCGGCCTACAACAACTACATCACTGAGGCGCGTATCGCCAAGGTCACCGAGCACTACGACTCCGCAGTCCGCGTCATCCGCGGCCACCTGTCGAAGGTCGCCGCCAACAACGCCCGCGGCGGCAGCATGACCGCTCCGCAGGCCGGTGCAGACTGGATCAGCGAAGTCGTCGACCCGGACGGCAAGGCCAAGGCACCCAAGGGTGGCGGTGCCGGCTACAACAACGCTGCCGGTGATGCGACCAACGGCGTGATCGGTGTCGCGCAGACCGGTGGTGGCCGCATCGTCGTCACCCGTCCGGACTTCGAGAGCGCATTCGGTTCGGCCGCCACGGTCGGCATCGATCCCTCGGCCATCTAAGGTCCCGGCATCGACTGAACAGCGGCGAACCCCCAACCGGGTTCGCCGCTGTTTTCGCTTTTCGACTTCACCTCACGTGGATAGGATTACCGAATTGCGCACTGGTACCCAAAGCGGTTATTCACTGATCGAGCTGATGGTCACCGTGGCCGTGATCTCGGTCCTCGCCGGCATCGCGATCCCGCTGTACAGCGGCTACGTGCTCGAGGGCAAGCTGGTCAGCATCCGCACTACGTTGAATGGCATGCGCACCCCGATCGAGGAATACCGCCTCGAGAACGGCAACTACGGCACGACCACGACGCTGAACAATGTCAGCCAGATCAGTGGCCGATTCCCGTGGACGCCAAGCGGCGACACCTCGGGATTCACCTACAAGGTGATCATTGTTTCCACCAATTCCTACGACGTCTGGGGCCAGTTCGGATCCGACGCCTGGGCCCGTTGCGACGACCGCTTCAGCACCTGCTGCGATTCCGAGTCGACCGGCAGCGCATCAGTCATTGCCTGCCCCTGACGGGTCGCCCCGACCTGGTCTGATCCACCTGACCCGATCCAGCCGGTTTCTTGCGCCGCTGCGGCGCTTTCTTCCCAAAAAAACAACATTCAAGTGTACTGGCCCACGGGCCGATAGCCTGTCTGTGGGCCGGTCTGCTCGCGGCGGACTCCAGGAATGGATGTTCGGCGGTATACTTAACGCCCTGGATTCCCAAAACAACCCAGCGAAGCACTGACATCCTATGGCATCCATCAACCCAATCGCACAACTCGGCGGCCTCGCGCGCCGTTTGGTTCAGGATGGTTTGTTGTCACAGGAGCAGGCTGTGCTCGCGACCGAGGAAGCCAGCTCGGCCAAGCGGTCACTGGTTTCGCACCTGGTTTCGGCGGGAGCCGTCGATGCACGCGACCTCGCGGTCGCCGCCTCGTCCGAGTATGGCGTGCCACTGTTTGACATGGATGCGATCGACCCGGCAGCCATGCCGACCAACCTGGTCGACGAGAAGCTGCTGCGCAAGCACCATGCCGTCCCATTGATCAAGCGCGGCAACCGGTTATTCCTCGCCGTCTCCGATCCGACCAACCACCAGGGCCTGGACGAGATCAAGTTCCACACTGGCCTGGCCACCGACGCGGTCCTGGTCGAAGAGACCAAGCTCAACGCAGCACTCGAGCGCAGCCTGCAGCAGCAGGACACGGTGATGACGGATCTTCTCGACGAAGATCTGGAGAACCTCGACATCGGCGTCGCCGACGATGACCCGGGGGAAGGCGATTCGAACCTTGATGTCGATGACGCACCGGTGGTGCGCTACGTGAACAAGATCCTGCTCGACGCGATCAACTCCGGCACCTCGGATATCCACTTCGAGCCCTATGAAAAGATGTTCAGGGTGCGCTTCCGCCAGGACGGCATGCTGCAGCAGAAGGCCACGCCCCCGGTCAATATCGCCGGCCGCCTGACCGCGCGGCTGAAGGTCATGGCGCGCATGAACATCGCCGAGCGACGCGTACCGCAGGACGGCCGCATCAAGCTGGTACTGTCGCGCAATCGCTCGATCGACTTCCGTGTCAACACCTGCCCGACACTGTACGGCGAGAAAGTCGTGCTGCGTATCCTCGATTCGTCGGCGGCCACGCTCGGCGTCGAGTCGCTCGGATTCGACGAGCGCCAGAAAAAGGACTTCATCAGCGCGATCGAGAAACCTTACGGCATGGTCCTGGTCACGGGACCGACCGGCAGCGGTAAGACGGTGACGCTTTACACCGCACTGAACATGCTGAACCAGCCGGAGGTGAATATTTCAACGGCCGAGGACCCGGTCGAGATCCAGGTCGCCGGCATCAACCAGGTCAACGTCAACCCGCGCACCGGGCTGACCTTCGCCGAGGCGCTGCGCGCGTTCCTGCGCCAGGACCCGGACATCGTCATGGTCGGCGAGATCCGTGACCTCGAAACCGCCGAGATCGCGGTCAAGGCGGCGCAGACCGGCCACCTGGTACTGTCGACACTGCACACCAACGACGCGCCGCAAACCCTGACCCGTCTTGCCAACATGGGCATTCCGCCATTCAACATCGCCTCGTCAGTCAACCTGATCCTGGCCCAGCGCCTGGCCCGGCGCCTGTGCGAACACTGCAAGACGACCGATGACGTCCCACGCGATGCCCTGCTCGAGGAAGGCTTTACCGAGCAGGATTTCCGCAACGGCCTGAAGGTGTACAAACCGGTCGGCTGCGACAAGTGCAACAAGGGCTACAAGGGCCGCGTCGGTATCTTCGAGGTCATG
>JAGRHE010000238.1 GCA_020445165.1 Gammaproteobacteria bacterium | reverse complement strand
CCCGCTGAACATCGGCACCACGATGGCAGCAGCCATCGCGATCGGGATCGCGGTCGATGACACCCTGCATTTCATGCTGCGCTACAACCAGGAGCTGCGCGGCTCCAGAAGCCAGACCCTGGCGATGCAGAACACGATCCGCGAAGAGGCACGGCCGGTGGTGTCGACGTCGGTCGCGTTGATGGTCGGTTTCCTGGTCTTCACCCAGTCCGGCTTCACGCCAGTAGCGCAGTTCGGCATGTTGAGCGCGGTCGTGGTCGGCAGTGCATTGCTGGCCGACATGATCATCACGCCGCTGCTGATCTCCTCGCTGCGCCTGGTCACACTGTGGGACCTGCTGTCACCACGTGCGCGCCAGCAGATCATCCCGAAAAGCCCCTTGTTCCGCGGCATGCGCCGCTGGCAGATCCGGCGCTTCGTGTTGTCGAGCACGCTGACCGATTATCAACCGGGTGAGCGGGTGTTCGCCAAGGGCGATCGCAGTGATGCGCTCTACCTGGTCATGAAAGGCGTGATCGAGATCACCGTGGCCCGCCCCGACGGTGCCGGCAAGGACACGGTCGTCGACCAGTTCGGCTCCGGCCAGATCTTCGGTGACGTGGCGCTGCTCGCCGACGAGGCGCGCAAGACCGATGCTGTCGCCCTCACCCACAGCACGCTGATGGTGCTCAGCCGCGAGGCGATCGCCAACGTGACTCACTATCATCCTTACATTGCGTCGCGCCTGTTTCTCAACCTGGCGCGCGATGTCAGTTGTCGTTGGGTGAAATTCATCGGTCGCGTGCATACACGCACTGGTGACGAGGACGATGAGGATCAAAGCAGATGAGTCGCGCGACAGCCAGATTCCCCGGTGACCTGCAATTTAGCCGACGCAGCGTCCAGTTCGGCCGGCAGCTGGCCGCATTGTTCGGCTTCCTGGCACTGGCACAGGTAGAGGTACAGGCTGCGCCGCCGCCGGCGTACTTCGCCTCACCCGGCAGCGGCCAGCGCGTGACCGAATACAACGTCGAACTGCCGCTCGCGCGCGACCGGCGCCAACAGTTCCACATCCCGGCCGACTGCGGCGCTGTGCTCGACCTGACCAACAACGAAAGAGCTTACAAGGGCACGATCATCGACCGTCGCCTGTGGCGCAAGGTCGACAACGATTGCCGCTACCACGGCTTTCTGCACCGGCATCCGCTGCAGGACATCGAAGACCACATCAGCCGCTACGATTTCATGAATGCGCGACTCGACGAGCTGCACATCGGCCAGCATTGCGCCGACGGCATAACCGGCAATCGCGAGTGTGATTGGCTACACCAGGAGCCATCGTCGTTCCCGCCGCTGTCAACGGCACAAGCTGAACCGACTTCATTGGCCTACTGCCGCCTTCGCAACGGCGTCCTCTATGGCCGCCTGGTCGTGAGTGGCGACGAGATCCGCTGCATCTGCGAACCGCAGCATCCGACATTGCGCCTGGTGACGGTCGATTTCGCTGATATCAACGGCGACCATGTGATGGATGCGGTACTGCGCTTCGTGCCGATCGGCCCGGGTGCACTGCGCGCACCGATCATCGTACTGCTGACCCGGGACGCGGCCGACGCAGAATTGCAAAGACTGGATGACAGTCGGTCGTCGCTGCCGTGGCAAACCAACCTCGCGCCGGATTCGCAAGCCGACCGCGCAGGAATCAGAGGACCCGACTGAACCGGAAGACGGGAATGCGCGGGTTCATTGCTTCTGCCCGCCGCCCTTCTGGTACACCTTGCGCTTGAACAGGTCGGTGCGGCGACTGACCACGCGATCGACGAACAACATGCCGTCGAGATGATCGATCTCGTGCTGCGCGGCGCGCGCCTCGTAACCTTCCATGTCGAACTCGAGCGGCTCGCCATGCGGATCGCGCGCGACCAGGTGGATGCGCGTGGCGCGGATCACATTGCCGGTATAGTCCGGCACCGACAGGCAGCCCTCGCGGCCCGGCTCGTAGCCTTCCCAGTGCGTGATCTCGGGATTCACCAGCACCATGTAGCCGTGGTTGGGCACCGGCTTGCGCGTGGTCGAGCAGTCGATGATCACGATGCGCTTGAAGTACCCGACCTGCGGCGCGGCGATACCGACCGCGGCGGGTCCGTTGCGACGGGTCTCTTCCAGGTCGGCGATGAAACGGCGCAGTTCGTCGTCGAACTCGGTGACCGGTTCCGAGACCTGCTTCAGCGCCGCATCCGGCAGGGTCAGTATATCGAGTATCGCCACGCCCGCCCTCAGCCGATGTAGGTGTCGATGGTGCTGACGTTGACGTCGACGCCATCGCTGCGCAGTGCGTCCAGCGCCGCCTCTACGCGCTCGACCGGCACCTCGGCGACACCTGCGATCTGCATGATGTAGACCGGTTTCTGCGCACTGCCAGCGACATCCGACTCCAGGTCGAGGATGTTGAAACCGACCCCGGCCAGCGCCGCTGTCACCTGGGCCACGATCCCGGCGCGGTCGGCCCCGCTCACGGTTACCTGGATGTTCGGTACCAGGTGCTCGTGCAGATGGGCGTGGATCGGATCGACATGCAGACACATACCCTGCGCCTCGATCACCGGCCGCAGCTGCTGCTGGGCCGCGTCGGCATCCTGAACACCGGACACCATCATCATGATGGTGAAATTGCCGCCCAGGCGCAGCATCGAGGTCTCCCCCAGGTTCATGCCCAGGTCGAACAGGGCCTTGCTCACCGCGGCGACGATGCCGGGTTTGTCTTCACCGATCAGCGTCAGCATGTACCAGTTGTCAGTCATCGGATTGTCCGTCAGTTTCGGGTTGCAGCCAGATCAGGCTGGCCATCCTGCCAGTGACGCCATCGCGCCGGTAGGAGAAAAAGCGCCTGCCATCGCTGTAGGTGCACTGATCGCCACCATACACCGATTCGATGCCGAGCCGGCGCAGGCGCAGGCGCGCCAGCCCGTACAGGTCTGCCAGCCAGTGACCGCCGCGATTGGCACTGAAACAGCTTGCGGCGGCGCTGTCCTCGGCGACGAATGCATCGCGCACCTCGTCGCCCACCTCGAATGCGTTCGGCCCGATCGCCGGACCGAGCCAGGCCAGCAGATCGTTTGGCGGTGCACCGAAACGGGCCACGGCCTGTTCGATCACGCCGGCCAGCAGACCGCGCCAGCCTGCATGCACCGCGGCGACCGCGCTGCCGGCCCGGTCACAGAGCAGCAACGGCAGGCAGTCGGCGGTCATCACTGCACACACCACGCCGGCGTCGCGGGTAAAGGCGGCGTCGGCACAGCTGTCGTCAGCCTGTCCTGCCAGGCACACCGCCGTGCCATGCACCTGCTGCAACCAGCGGGGTTCCGCCGGCAGCTGATACGCCTCGCGCAGCAGGGCGCGGTTGGCCGCGACCGCCGCCGGATCGTCGTCGACGTGATCGGCCAGGTTGAATCCGGCCCAGGGGCCACTGCTATATCCACCGCGCCTCGTGGTGCTCAGCGCCCTGACGGCCGCCGCTGCCGGCCAGTCGGGAATGATGACTTCAGTCTTCTTCATCGCCGTATTCATCGAAGCCATCGTAATCGCCGAAGCCGGCGTATTCGTCCTGGTCGGGGTCGTGCCAGTGCACGTTGGCATCTTCGGCCAGGGCATCGATCACGGCCCGCATGTCATCCGGGATCGGGCAGCTGAAACGCATCTGGCGGCCACTGGCCGGGTGTTCCAGTTCCAGGCGCTTGGCGTGCAGGGCCTGGCGCTTGAAAGCGCGCAGCACCTGTTTCAGCTCCTCTGAGGCACCGCCCGGCAAGTGCAGGCGCCCGCCGTACACCGGGTCGCCGAACACCGGGTGACGCAGGTGCGCCATGTGTACCCGGATCTGGTGCGTGCGCCCGGTTTCCAGCATCACCTTGAGCAGGGTGTGGCCGCGGAAATGTTCGAGTACGCGGAAATGCGTGCGCGAGGGCTTGCCGACCGGGCTCACCGCCATC
>JAGRHE010000237.1 GCA_020445165.1 Gammaproteobacteria bacterium | reverse complement strand
TCTCGTGGTCTGCGTGCTTGTCGTTATCTGCGCTCATCGCTGGCTCCGCTGGCTTGATCGTTGTTCGAGTTCGGGGACTGCTGCCGCCCCGGCAGGCGCCGGAACGAGAAAAGGCGCCACAGGGGCGCCTTCCGACTTCCGTTCCCGGCAGTCTCCGCTCAGCGGCGGAAACGCTTGCGGAACTGATCGACACGACCGGCGGTGTCCATCAGTTTCTGCTGACCGGTATAGAAAGGATGGCACGCCGAGCACACCTCGACCTGCAGCGTGTCGCCGCCGATGGTCGAACGGGTCTCGAAGCTGTTGCCGCAGCTGCAGACGACCTTGATCTCAGTGTAGTTCGGGTGCAGGTCCGCTTTCATTTCTGTTCACTCCGGGCACCGGCGTCGATGACCGGCGGTGCCAAATTCCAATTAGAGGCGCACGCAGCGCGAAAGGCCGCGTAATCTAGACCAAGCACCGTTCAAATGCAAGTACCCCAGCCCCGCCCCGAAAGGCGGGACCGGCGGTGGCATTTCAGTCGCCGGCACGCGCGAACGACACCACCTCACCGCGCGCCTGATCTTGCGCTGCCGGCAGCCTGGTGTCACTGGCCCCGCTGACCACCCGCTGCAGTTCGGCGAAGCGGTCGTTCAGGCCGTTCGGGCCCAGCACCGCACGCCACATCATGCGCGAGATGCGCATGCAGGCAGCCATCGGCGTGCGCGCAAGGCGACGCTCCTGGTCGATCCGCCACTGCAGTCGACGCAGGCGCTCACGGTTGTTTGCCGGGGCGCTGTCGATCACTTCCTCGATCGCCTTCAGGCGCATGGCCTCGAAGGTTTCGGGGTCGTTACGCGCCATCTCCGACCAGGCGTCAAAATCAATCTCGGCAGTTTTTGTTTTTTCCATCGCAATCACCCTAAAGTCTTTGCGGAACCGGTCGCTAACGATCGGTTTTTTGCTTGATGCGGAACCAAGCTAGCACAGCTTTTCAGGGGTTGTCTTGCGGAATTAAAAGGTCGAAAACGGGACCGTGGTTCCCGCCTTTTTTCCTTTCAATACAAAAACTTACAGAGTCTAATCGCGAACGCCGGATTGTTGACGCCAGATCTCACGGCGATCCGGGTCGCGCAGGCTCTGGATACGATCGAGACGTACCCGATGGTGGCCGTCGGCGTTCTCCAGCACCAGGTATTCGGCCCCGGCCTGGGTCAGAACGTCGACCACGACACCCTCGACATGGACCGGGCCGGCCTCGGCATCCAGCCCGGCGAGCACGACCGGCGCACGGCGCATGGCCAGCAACTCCAGCATCGAGTGCTGGTCGCAATCGATCGGCCGGTAATCAGTCATCGTCGCGTCCCGCCAGCAGGATCCAGTCGGCGCCATCGGCAACCAGGCGGAGTTCGATCGGCCGACAGCATACGCTGCAGTCTTCGATGAAGGCCTGCTCGCCGGCCGAGGTGTCGACGCTCAGCTCGATCATCTCGCCGCAGTACGGGCATTGAATGGTCCGGCCGTCGAGTGCTTCGTTCATGCGGGTTGCTCCTTTGGCTCGAACAGGACGAGCAGGTCATTCAGAAAGCGTTGGCCCAGCGGCGTCGGCCGGATCCACAGCGGATCGGGATCGAGCAGGCCGCGCGCCCGGGCCTGTGCGATCGGTGTGCTGACCGCGGTCCCGGGCAGGCCGGTGCGGGCCGTGAACCAGGACGCCGCTACGCCCTCATTCATACGCAGCGCATTGAGCATGAATTCCAACGGCAGTTCTGCGGCCGGGACCGGGCTTCGCTGCGCCGCCTCACCGTTCGCCACGGCCCTGCTGTATGCAGCGGGCTGGCGCGGACGGGTGGTGCGGATCACCGTGCCAGCGCCGCCGGTCAGTTTGCCATGTGCGCCGGCACCGATGCCCAGGTAGTCGCCGAAACCCCAGTAGTTGAGATTGTGTCGGCAGCGCCGACCTTCACGGGCGTAGGCCGAGACCTCGTACTGCACGAACCCGGCAGCGGCGATCAGCGCCTGGCCGGCGTCCATGATGTCGGCCAGGCCGTCCTCGTCGGGCAGGCCCGGCGGCGGACGGTGATGGAACCAGGTGTTCGGCTCCAGCGTCAGCTGGTACCACGACAGGTGGCTGGGCTCGAGCGCCAGCACGCCGCGCAGGTCATCCAGTGCGGCGGCCACGTCCTGTCCGGGCAGGCCGTACATCAGGTCGAGGTTGAGATTGTCGAAGCCGGCCCTGCGAGCGATGCGCGCGGCGGCCAAGGCCTCGCTTGCATCGTGGATACGTCCGAGTGCCGCCAGGCGGTTGTCGTCCAGGCTCTGTACGCCGATCGACAAGCGGTTGACCTCGGCCGCGCGATAGTCCGAGAAACGGGCCGCCTCGGCGGTGCCGGGATTGGCCTCGAGCGTGATCTCGGCAGCGGGTGCAAAACCCAACAGGCGGTCGATCCCCTCGACCAACTGCGCGATCGCCGCGCCCCCGAACAGGCTCGGCGTACCGCCACCGATGAACAGGCTTTCCGCCACCGGCAGTTTGCCCGAAGCGTCGCCCAGCTGGATCTCGAGGTCGCGCAGCAGCGACCCCACGTAACCGGCCTGATCGACGTCGTCGGTCAACGCATGCGAGTTGAAATCGCAGTACGGGCACTTGCGCACGCACCAGGGGATATGGGCGTAGACGCTGAGCGGGATGGAATCAGCCATTCACTCGCTCACCTTCAGCGAAGGCGCACCTTCGGCAATCGAGTCTCGATCGCAAAGGCCTCGAAGACGCAAAGGACACAAAGACCTTGTTGCTGTATCGCCTTGATATTCACTCATGGTACCCGCCACTGTGGTCTTGGCATTCACCGCCGGCCACATTTCTTCACCGATCGCGCCGATCGTCGATGCACTGCAAAGGTACGCTGTTACCAGCCAGTAATTCCTTTGCGTACTTTGCGCCTTAGCGGCCTTTGCGTTCGAGTCTCGTTCTTGATCCAGATCGGGCTCAGGCAGGCGACAGGTTGGCATAGGCGACCACCAGCCACTTGGCACCGACGTCCTCGAAGTTGATCTGCACGCGCGCGCCGCTGCCCTGGCCCTCGGCGTTGAGCACCACGCCCTCGCCGAACTTGGGATGCGACACGCGCTGGCCGAGGCGGAAGCCGGCATCCTCCTGCGCCGAGCTCAACGAGCCGTGACCGGCGCTGTACGGCCGGCTGATGTTGGGCCGCGCACGCACTTCCTCGATCAGCTCGGGTGGGATCTCGCGCAGGAAACGCGATGGCAGCGGATAGCTCTCGGAGCCGTGCAGACGGCGGCTCTCGGCGTGGGTCAGGTACAGCTGCGACATCGCCCGGGTCATGCCGACGTAGCACAGCCGGCGCTCTTCTTCGAGACGCTCCGGGTCCTCGGCCGACATGCTGTGCGGGAACAGGCCCTCCTCGACCCCGCCGATGAACACCAGCGGAAACTCCAGGCCCTTGGCCGAGTGCAGCGTCATCAGCTGGACGCAGTCCTCGTATTCATCGGCCTGAGTGTCGCCCGCTTCGAGCGCGGCATGGGCGAGGAAGGCGTCCATCTCGGACAGGCCGGCGTCCACCCCCTCGTCGTCGACCGGCATCTCGAACTGGCGACAGGCATTGACCAGTTCCTCCAGGTTCTCGATCCGGTCCTGGCCCTTGCCGTCACGGCTCTTCTCGAAGTGTTCCTTCAGGTGCGAGGCCTCGACGACGAAACCGGCCCGCTCGGCCATGCCCTCGTCGGCGCTGTTGGCATCGATCTCCTCGATCAGTTCCTGGAAGCCGCGCAAGGCATTGGCCGCACGCGCCGCCATCGCGCCACCGCGCAGCAGGTCGGAGGCGGCCTGCCACAGCGAACAATTGAAGTCACGGGCATGCGCGCGCACCGCATCCAGCGTGCGCGGCCCGATGCCGCGTGGCGGCTGGTTGACCGCGCGCTCGAACGACGGGTCGTCGTGCCTGTTCTGTACCAGGCGCAGGTAGGCCAGTGCGTCCT
>JAGRHE010000236.1 GCA_020445165.1 Gammaproteobacteria bacterium | reverse complement strand
CACCTTCACCTACACGCCAGCGGCGGACTACAACGGCCCGGACAGCTTTACGTATTCGATCACCGATGCGAACGGTGATGTATCAACGGCGACGGTGAACCTGACCGTCGATCCGACCAACGATGTCCCGGTGGCCGTCGACGACAATTTCAATGTTGACGAAGACCAATCGCTGTCCGGGTCGGTCGCGGGCAATGACACGCTGAGTGCTGATGGTGGCAATGTGTTCGCCCTGGCCTCGGGTCCTGCCAACGGCACGATCAGCTTCAATGGTGATGGCACCTTTACGTACACGCCAGCACCCAACTACAACGGGGTCGATACCTTCACCTACACCCTGACGGATGCAAACGGCGACGTCCGTACGGCGACGGCGACGATCAATGTCGCGCCGGTCGATGACGTTCCGGTGATCATGCCGCTCGTGGGTAGCGTGTCTGAAGAAGGCCTGTTCGGCGGGTTACAGGATTCGAACCCGATGGGATCGGATACAACCGACGCCAGCAGTGTGACCGGCTCGGTCAACCTGTTCGATCCGGACGGCGATCCGATCACCGCCGTGACCCTGACCGCGCCCGCCGACGGTGCATTTTCGGCCGGCGGTGATCCCGTGACCTGGTCGGGCAGCGGTACGGGCAGCCTGGTAGCGACCGCCGGTGGAAACACGGTGGCGACACTGACCATCGATAACAGTGGGGCCTACACTTTCGACCTGCTGGCGCCTTTCGACCATCTGGGTGACGCCGGCCAGGAAGGTGTGCTGGACCTGGCCTTCGGCATCGATGTGACCGCAGGTGGACAGACCACGAGCCTGCCTGCAGCGCTGACCATCAGTGTCGAAGACGATGCGCCGGCCGAGATCGCACCGGGTACGGCCCAGGTGCCGGTGCTCGACAGCAACCTGTTGATCATCCTGGACGTGTCCGGAAGCATGGACATCAATGACGGGGTGAACGGCACGTCGCGCCTGGAGAGCGCCATCGAGTCGATCAACACCCTGCTCGACAGCTACGAGGACCTGGGCATGGCCAGGGTGCGCCTGGTCACCTTCTCCACTGATGCACAGGAGCAGGGCGCATCGTGGATGACGATCGACGAGGCGCGTGCCGCGCTTGCAACCCTGTCGGCCAATGGCGCGACCAATTACGACGCGGCGCTGAACGTCGCCCAGTCGGCATTCACCGACCCGGGCGCGATCACCGGTGCGCAGAATGTTGCCTATTTCTTCTCCGACGGCGAGCCCAACCGGCCGACCGGAAGTGCCGGCATCAGTGCAGATGAACAGGGTGCCTGGCAGGACTTCCTGGTTGCCAACGAGATCAACGCCTTTGCCATCGGTTTCGGAACGGGACTGAGTTCGACCGATCCGATCAATCCGATCGCTTACGACGGCCAGGGGGCGCGCGACACCGACGGTCAGCTGGTCACCGATTTTGCCCAGCTGGACGACCTTCTGGCCGGAACCGTGCTGACCAAGACCGGCGGCTTCCTGCACGCCAGTGGTGACATGGGGGGCGGCAGCCTGTTCGGGGCCGATGACGGATACATTCAATCGTTGACGGCGGAAGGAACGACCTACACCTATGACCCGGTGACCGATTCGATCACCGTGTCCGGCCCCGATAATTCGGCGTTCGATCCTGCAACCGATGTGCTGACCATCACTACTGCCGCCGGTGGCCTGCTGACGGTCGATCTTGCCGAAGGTACCTACTCATACAACGCACCCAGTAGTGTCGATCCGGCCAGCGGTGGCCTGATTGTGGACTACACGGTTACTGACCGCGATGGCGACACGGCATCGTCGACGGTCACGATCGAGGTTGTTCGGACCAACGTCGATATCGACAGCGGTACCTTCAGCGGCACCGACCAGGCGGATCTGTTGATCGGCCGACCTGCAACCATCGACCACAGCGTGACCGGCTCGGTTGCGGCCGGCAGTACCTTCAATACGACTAACAATCAGTTCGCGTTTACTTTCGCCGCCGGTCTGGCTGGTGTCTCGATCAGCCAGATCCGGATCAACCTGCGAGCCGGCATCGACAACGACGCGATCTTCGATGTTTCCGGGTCCGGTTCGTACGGACCCACGCTCGGCACGTTGGCCGGTCTGAACCCGGGTGACGTGACCTTCTCGCCGTCCAGTGGCGGTACTGACAGCCCGGTCCTGCAGCTCGATTTCGCAGCCGGCAGCTTCGCTGTTGGCGACACGGTCAGGTTCGGCGTCGATACCGACAACCTGGGCAGCGATACCGGTGCGGACTTCGCCAGCCGCGGCGTGACCTTCACCGTCACCTTCAGCGATGGCTCGGTCGAAACCGTCCAGTACGGCTCGGACGGGGCGTCCGGCTCGGTCGCGACGGCGACCGCGGCCATTGCCAGTGATGGCGTGACAATCTCCGGTCTGGCGGGCGATGACGTGCTGGTCGGTACCGACCTCGACGATACGCTGGACGGCGGTGCCGGGGTCGACCAGCTGCGTGGCGACGCGGGCAACGACATCCTGGTCGGTGGCTCCGGGAATGACATCCTGACTGGTGGTGCGGGTGCCGACACCTTCGCCTGGAATGCGATGGATGGCGGCACAGCCGGCTTCCCGAGCATCGACACGATCACCGATTTCAACCTGGCCGATGGTGATGCACTGGACCTGCATGACCTGCTGCAGGACGAGGAACTCTCGGGTGACCTGACCGCTTATTTGAGCTTTGAGGTTGACGGCGCCGATACCATCGTCCACGTTAGCAGCAGCGGCGGATTCGACAACGGTTACCGGGCCAATGCCGAGGACCAGACGATCGTGCTGCAGAACGTCGATCTCAGTGCCCTGGGTGGCAACGACGCCCTCATCATCGATGCCCTGATCGCCGGAAACAACCTGATCACGGATTGACCCGAACCGAGCAGCAATCGGTCGATCTGTGATCCAGTCGGGGGAATGCAAATCTGGCATTCCCCCGCCGGTATGGCATCATTCTCCACGTAACTGTCCTTTTGCCAAAGACTTACAGCGATCTGCCGCTATGTTGGCGAGGGGTCGGGGGCTGGCCGGAGATACAACAAGAATGAGTCGAAACATGAACAGTTTTGTGCTGACAGCACATGCGGTAGTGCTGGCATTGGCATTCGCGGGTTCCGCGTTCGGGCAGGACAAGGGACTTGGCGAGGCGGTGCACGAGGCACTTGCCAGTAATCCCGATGTGGCCGAGGCACGTAACCGTTGGCTGGCGCGGCGGGCAGAAGTCCGGCAGGCCGAAGGTGGTTACTATCCGACCGTCGATTTGAATGCTGGAATCGGTTACGAGCACACCGACAGCCCCGGAACCCGGGCGGCCGGCAATCACAACAACGATCTGACCCGCAAGGAGCTCGGCCTGAACCTGCGCCAGATGCTGTACGACGGGCGTGGTACAGACAGTGAAGTGTCGCGCCAGCGAGCGCGCCTGGATTCGGCTGCAGCGCAACTCGTCGCGGCAGGACAGGCAACCGTGATGCGTACTGCCCAGGCCTATGTCGATCTCGACCGTTTTCACGCGCTGTACGGTCTCACCGAAGAGAGCCTGACCATCCATCGTCGCATCCAGGACCAGATCCGCCTGCGCAGCGAGGCCGGCGTCGGTCGCCGAGCCGACTATGACCAGGTCAACTCACGTGTCGCTCTGGCCGAGGTCAACCGGGTCGCCGCCGGTGTGAATCTCGAGGATGCGCGTACCACGTTCCAGCGCGTGGTGGGCCGCATGCCGCAGGGGGACGTGGAAGCTGCCGCCGAGTTGCCGTCGGACGTGCTGCCTGCCTCGCTCGACGAGGCGCTGGCGATCGCGCGTGCCAACAACCCCGTACTGGATACCGCCAGCGCCGATATCGCTGCTGCAGTGGCTCAGCACGAGGCATCGAAACAATTCGACGTGCCACGCGTGGATCTTGAAGTCGGCGGCAACAGAAATGCCGACATCGACGGTACCGAAGGACACGTCAACGACTTCGAGGCCATGCTGCGGCTGCGCT
>JAGRHE010000235.1 GCA_020445165.1 Gammaproteobacteria bacterium | reverse complement strand
CCTCCTTGTCGCCGTTGACCACGTTCAGCACGCCCGGCGGCAGGCCGGCCTCGCTGAATATCTCGGCCAGGCGCAACGCCGTCGACGGAACGCGTTCCGACGTCTTCAGAACGAAGGTGTTACCGCAGGCGATCGCCATCGGGAACATCCACATCGGGACCATGGCCGGGAAATTGAACGGCGTGATGCCGGCGCACACGCCGACCGGCTGGCGCAGCGAATGGCTGTCGACGTTGCTGCCGACATTCTCCGAGAAGCTGCCCTTGAGCAGGTGCGGCGCGCCGCAGGCGAACTCGACCACCTCGATGCCGCGGGTCAGCGAGCCGCGCGCATCGGCCAGCACCTTGCCGTGCTCGTTGGCGATCAGACGGGCGATCTCGTCGCTGTGTGCGTCGAGCAGTTCCTTGAACCGGAACAGGATCGCCGCACGCTTGAGCGGCGGCGTGTCGCGCCAGGCCGGGAAGGCAGCCGCGGCGGCGGCGATCGCGCCAGCCGTCTCGTCCCTGGATGCCAGTGGAACGCGCGCGGCGACGTGGCCGGTGGCCGGGTTGTACACGTCACCGAAGCGGCCGCTGCGACCGTCGACCCGGGCGCCGTCGATGTAATGGTAGAGGGTGTCGCTCATCCGGTTCTCCGCTGCCGGTTCGTGATGGGGCCTTGTGTGCGAGGTACAGTCACGGCGGACTGCGGGCAGGCATTAAGCATAGGCGTTGCTGGCCATAGGCCAATGCCGGAATGCCGGCGGATTGCGGGATTCGTCGTCGCGATGGACCCATACCTGTCGCAGACAAGCGCCGGGCACGCGGCTACAGTAGCGCCAGGCGACACTTTCGCAGCACAGGACCCGGGAGGACCGACATGGCAACGATTTCTTCGCGCGGTGAAATGGTCGAGACCAGCGGTGAATTGCCGGCGGTCGGCAGCCAGGCGCCGGGATTTGCCCTGCGCAAGGCGGATCTCAGCCCGGTGACGCTGGCCGACTACGCCGGCACACGCCTGGTGCTGAACATCTTCCCGAGCATCGACACGCCGACCTGTGCCAAGTCGGTGCGCCAGTTCAACCAGGGTGCCGCGGCAATGCCCGAAACTCACGTGCTGTGCGTGTCGGCCGACCTGCCGTTCGCACTGAGTCGTTTCTGTGGTGCCGAGGGCATCGACAAGGTCGATACCGCGTCGGTCTACCGGGCCCCGGAATTCGGCCTCGACTATGGTGTGCACATGGCCGAGGGACGCCTGGGCGGCCTGCTGGCACGTGCCATCGTCGTCATCGACCGCGATGGCAGGGTCATCCATACCGAGCTGGTCCCGGAGATCGCGCAGGAGCCCGATTACGACGCGGTGTTGGCGGCACTGTAGGCGCCCCGGATGCATGTTGATCAGTTCCTCGGCGGCCGGCAGCGCAGGTACTGGTTCGGATAGCTGACCTCGCCGCCGAGCGCATCAGCGGCATGCCAGGCCCAGCGCGGGTCGTACAGCATGCCGCGCGCCAGTGCGACCATGTCGGCCTGCCCGCTGCTGATGATGTCCTCGGCCTGTTGCGGCTCGGTGATGCGTCCGACCGCCATCACAGCCATGTCCGTCTCGCGCTTGATCGTGGCCGCGAAAGGCACCTGGTAGCCGGGACCGTCGATGACCTGCTGTTTGGGGCTCAGGCCACCCGAGGACACGTCGATCCAATCGCAGCCGCGCGCCTGAAGCTCACGCGCGAACACCAGGCTCTGGGCGAGGTCCCAGCCACCGTCGACCCAGTCGGTGGCCGAGATGCGCACGCCCAGCGGGCGCTCGTCCGGCCATACCGTGCGCACCGCATCGAACACGGCCAGCGGCAGGCGCATGCGGTTCTCCAGGCTGCCGCCGAACTCATCGTTGCGCCGGTTCGACAGCGGCGACAGGAACTGGTGCAGCAGGTAGCCATGTGCGGCATGCAGCTCGATGGCGTCGAAACCGATGCGCAGGGCGCGCCGAGTGGCGGCGGCGAAATCCTCGATCAGGCGCTCGATGTCGCTGCCGCTCATGGCACGCGGCACCGGATCATCGCCGCTCGCGGCCAGTGCGCTCGGTGCCAGCGGCTGCCAGCCTCCGGCCGTGGGCAGCAGCGGCGCACGTCCCTTCCAGGGTGGTTGGGTGGAAGCCTTGCGCCCGGCATGGGCCAGCTGGATGGCCAGCACGGATTGACTGTTGGCTTTACAGAAGCCGATCACCCGCATAAGTGAATGCTCACAAGCGTCGTTGTACAGGCCCATGCAGGCGGGCGTGATCCGACCCTCTGGCGCGACGTTGGTCATCTCCATGATCAGCATGCCGTTGCCGGCCACGGCGTGGCTGCCCAGGTGCATCAGGTGCCAGTCGCGCGCGCAGCCATCGACGGCGGAGTACTGGCACATCGGCGATACCACGATCCGGTTGTGCAGGGTCGCGCCGCGCAGCGCCAGGGGTTGAAACAGGCGGGGTGTGGGGGTGTTTGCAGCAGTCATTTCTCAGCGGGCTCTGCCTCGTCCGGCGCCGTATACCCGGGTGCCGATGAGGGTTATTTTGTATTTGTAATTATGAATTACCATAGTCTACGCTGACTGACAAACCAGCTGAAGAGTCCCGCATGTCCACTGTGATCGATCAGAAACCGCTCTACCTGGAGGTAGCCGACCGGCTGCGCGAGCGCATCTACACCGGTCAGCTGACCCCGGGTGACTGGATCGACGAGAAGGTGCTGTGCGAGGAACTGGGCATCAGCCGGACCCCCCTGCGCGAGGCGCTCAAGGTGCTGCACGCCGAATCCCTGGTCGAGCTGGTGCCGCGTCGCGGCTGCTATGTCAGGACCCTTGATGGTGACGGCCTCGACGAGCTGTTCCCGGTCATGGCATCGCTCGAGGGTCTGTGTGCGCGCCTGGCGGTGGAGCGCTGCTCGCAGGACCAGCTGCGCGAACTCGAAGACATGCACGCGCAGCTCGAAGACGCCGCCGCCGACGGTGACGTCGAGCGCTATTTCGAGCACAACCACGTGTTCCACCGCGCGGTGCAGGAACTGTCGGGCAACCGCTGGCTGCAGCGCATCACCGGCGAACTGCGTGGGGTGCTGCGCCTGGCCCGGCACCGCCAGCTGACGGTACCCGGCAGGCTGCGCGAATCGCTCGATGAACACCGTGCCGTGATGGCCGCATTTCGCGACGGTGAACCAGCGCGCGCGCAGCAGGCGATGGAGCAGCACCTGTGCCGGCAGCAGAAGGCACTGCAGGAACCTTCCGGCGACGCCTGATTGCCACCACCGGATCCAACACGGTCATCGACGGCACCCGCTGCCGTGGGTGGCCCGATGACAAAAGTGAATGACAGGAGGAGAGAGATGAACAAAGCGAATTATGTGGGTGCACTGATCGCCGGCGCTGCGCTGGCGATGGTCGGTGCCACCACGGTCCATGCGGCCGATATCGAGCTGAAGGCCTCGCACCAGTGGCCGGGCGGCAAGGGCGACATCCGCGACGAGATGGTGCAGATGATTGCGCGCCACATGGCCGACAACAACACCGGTGTCGACATCAAGGTCTACCCGGGTAAGTCCCTGTTCAAACCGAAGGAACAGTGGGGCGCGATGACCAAGGGCCGGCTCGACATGACCGCTTTCCCGCTCGACTACGCGGCCGGTCGGCATCCCGAGTTCAACCTCACGCTGATGCCGGGCCTGGTCAAGAACCACGCCCATGCCCGTCGCCTGAACAAGTCCGAGTTCATGAACCGGATCAAGAAGATCATGGACGACGAGGGGGTCATGGTGCTGGCCGACACCTGGTTGGCCGGCGGCTTCGTGTCGACCAAGGAATGTGTGCTGGAACCTGACGATGTGAAAGGCATGAACTTCCGTGCCGCTGGAAAGCGCTTTGAGCAGATGCTGGCGGCCGCCGGTGCCTCGATTACGTCGATGCCGTCGTCGGAGATCTACTCGGGCCTGCAGACCGGCGTGCTCGACGGCGCCGTCACCTCGGCATCGTCGCTCGTTTCCTACCGCATCTACGAG
>JAGRHE010000234.1 GCA_020445165.1 Gammaproteobacteria bacterium | reverse complement strand
TGGGTTCGCCGCCCATGGTCAGGCGCACGTCATTGTTCACGAGTTCGGCATCGACCTTGGCGCCGAGCGCCATCACCGCTGCCCATTGCTCGTCGCTGTACGGCAGGGTCACGCGCGGGTCTTCGTGGATCCGGGTGACCTCGTTGAGGAACTTGAACTCGACCTCGCTCTTGTCGACCGCGCCAGTGACCGCCGCGGCACTGACGTAATCGGGCGTGCAGGCAAGCGGGATGTGACCTTCACCAGCGAACAGACCGGAGGTCGGATCGAGCCCGATCCAGCCCGCGCCTGGTACGAACACCTCGGCCCAGGCATGCAGGTCGGTGAAGTCCTCGGTTGGACCGGATGGACCGTCGAGCGATTCCTGGTCGGGCGCGAGCTGCACCAGGTAGCCGGACACGAAGCGCGCGGCCAGGCCGAGATGGCGCAGGATCTGGACCAGCAGCCAGGCACTGTCGCGGCACGAGCCCTTGGCCTTTTCGAGCGTCTCCTCGCAGGTCTGCACGCCCGGTTCCATGCGGATCACGTAGCCAATGTCTTTCTGCAGGCGCTGGTTGAGCTCGACCAGGAAATTGACGATGTGCACGGGTTCGCGCGAGATGCCCTGCATCCATTCCGCCAGCCGCGGCCCCGATTCGGTGCATTCGAAGTAGGGCTTGAGTTCCTTGTGCAGCTGCTTCGGGTACTCGAACGGGAAGTTCTCGGCGAATTCCTCGACGAAGAAGTCGAACGGATTGATCGTGACCATCTCGATCACGAGACCGACATCGACCACCATCTTGCGCGTCTTCTCCGGGAACACGAAGCGCGCGACAAAATTGCCAAACGGGTCCTGCTGCCAGTTCATGAAATGTTCGGCAGGCTCGACCTTCAGCGAGTATTCGTGGATCGGCGTACGCACGTGTGGCGCCGGCCGCAACCGGATCAGGTGCGGCGACAACGCAACGCTGCGATCGAAGTGGTATTCGGTCTTATGGCGGATTGCCACGCGGATGGACATGCAGACACCTTGGCCAAGCGATGGCCGGAAATGGGAAAGCCGGTTTTCAGATTAGCAGAGCAATCGGCATGCCAGTGCGTGGGGTCTTCCTCGACGCCCGGTTTTGGCTCCATACTATAGCTGTTGCACCGCTGATTCCCAGGAAAGCAAATGACCTATTGTGTCGGACTCAGTCTCGATGACGGCCTCGTATTCGCCTCGGACTCGCGTACCAATGCCGGCGTCGACTACGTGACCACGTACAGCAAGATGCACGTGTTCACGCCGACCCCGGATCGCCTGTTCGTGATCCTGTCGGCCGGCAACCTGGCCACCACGCAGGAAGTGATCAACCACATCCAGCGCGACCTCGACTATCCGAATGGCGGTGCCAACCTGGCCAATGTGCGCTACCTGTTCGAGGCGGCTGAATACGTCGGCTCGGTCAGCCTGTCGGTGCAGAAGGAACACAGCAGCGCGCTGCACCAGTCCGGCGTCAGCGGCGAGACCACGCTGCTGATCGGCGGCCAGATCGCTGGCCAGCCACATGGCCTGATGCTGATCTACCCGCAGGGCAACTACATCACCTCTTCACCGGAGACGCCCTACCTGCAGATCGGCGAAAGCAAGTACGGCAAACCGGCGCTGGACCGCATCGTGCACCCCGGCCTGTCGCTGAACCAGGGCGCGCGCCTGGCCCTGGTATCGCTCGACGCGACCACGCGCTCGAACATCACCGTGGGCCCGCCGTTCGAACTGGCCACCTACGAGAAGGACAGCATGGTGGTCGGCTGCCGCTGCCGCTTCAACGCCGACGACAGCTACCTGATCCGGGTGCGCGACGCCTGGAACCGGGGCATCCAGGAGGCGTTCGACGGCCTGCCGAAGTTCTCCTGGGAACTGCCGGCCGATGAAAAGCCCGAGGTCCAGCCGGTACCGGTGCAGAACCGCTGAGCGGCGCCCGCAGCGCCGCCATGTGCCTCGACGCGCAGGGTGCGCGCGAGTTTCGCGCTAAAATGGCGCATCCGCCGACCAGAAACCGGGCATTCCGATGAGCCAAGCTGCCGAAAAAGTGACGATCGACGACATCAGCGCCTACATGCGCGGGCTGGGCCAGCGGGCGCGCGCTGCCTCGCGCAGGCTGGCGGGAGTCGACAGCGGCGCCAAGAACGCCGCCCTGCATGCGATTGCCGACGACCTCGACCGGCAGCGCGAGCTGCTGCTGGCGGAAAACCGCAAAGACCTGGAGGCCGGCAAGACCAAGGGCCTGGATGACGCCTTGCTCGACCGCCTGGAGCTGAACACGGCCCGTATCGACGGCATGATCGAAGGTCTGCGCCAGGTTGCCGCCCTGCCCGACCCGATCGGCCAGATCTTCGACATGAATTTCCGACCCAGTGGGATCCAGGTCGGGCGCATGCGAGTGCCGCTCGGCGTGGTCGGCATCATCTACGAATCGCGTCCGAACGTGACCGCGGATGCCGCGGCGCTGTGCCTGAAATCGGGCAACGCGACCGTGCTGCGTGGCGGCTCGGAGGCCTTCCATTCCAACCAGGCGATCGCCGCCAGCATCCAGCGCGGCCTCGAAGCCAGCGGCCTGCCGGCCGATGCGGTGCAGGTGGTCGCAACGACGAACCGGGCCGCGGTCGACCTGATGGTGAGCATGCCCGAGTCGATCGACGTGATCATCCCGCGCGGTGGCAAGGGCCTGATCGAACGGATCAGCGCCAGCGCCCGGGTGCCGGTGATCAAGCACCTGCACGGAATCTGCCACGTCTACGTCGACGACGAGGCCGACCCGGGCAAGGCCTTCGACATCGCGCTGAACGCCAAGACCCAGCGCTACGGCACCTGCAACACGATGGAGACCCTGCTGGTCAACGCCACCATCGCCGACGATTTCCTGCCCGGGCTGGCTGACGCCTACATCGAAAAGGGCGTCGAGCTGCGCGGCTGCGAACGCAGCTGTGCGATTCTCGGCAACCGCTGCATCGCGGCGACCGAGGCCGACTGGGACGAGGAATACCTGGCACCGATCCTGTCGATCCGCATCGTCGACGACATCGACGGCGCCATGGACCACATCGCCCAGCACGGCTCGCAGCACACCGAGAGCCTGGTCAGCGAGAACATCAGCAAAGCACGCCGTTGGCTGCGCGAGGTCGACGCCAGTTCGGTCATGGTCAACGCGTCGACCCGCTTTGCCGACGGCTTCGAGTACGGCCTGGGCGCCGAAATCGGCATCTCGACCGATAAGTTCCATGCGCGTGGCCCGGTCGGCCTCGAAGGCCTGACCTCGGTCAAGTACATCGTGCTCGGTGACGGTCATATCCGCACCTGATACCGGCCCCGGCGCCATGATCGGGGTCCTCGGTGGCACCTTCGACCCGGTCCACAACGGCCACCTGCGGATCGCACTCGATGCGCGCGAGCTGCTCGGCCTGGATCACGTTCGACTGGTGCCGCTGGCACAGGCGGTCCATCGCGAACAGCCGCAGACGCCCAGCTGGCTGCGGCGCGACATGCTCGCCGCCGCCCTGACCGGTCGCCACGACCTGCAGCTGGACGACCGCGAACTGCGCCGCGACGGCCCCTCGTACACGGTCGATACCCTCAGATCACTGCACGCCGACCTGCCGGGACAGAGCTTGTGCCTGCTGCTCGGCGAGGACGCCTTTGCCGGATTCCCCGACTGGCGTGCACCGGACGAAATCCTGGCACTGGCCAACATCGCCGTGCTGCAACGCCCGGGCCATGCGCTGGACGAGGGTGGCCGGGTCGCCGGCCTGCTGCGGCAGCACCGGGTCGAACAGCTCGATCCCGCGCGCAATGGCCAGATCGTGGGCTGCCCGGTCACCCAGCTTGCGATCGCATCGAGCGATCTGCGCGCACGTGTCGCCGCCGGGCGCAGCATCGACTTCCTGGTGCCGCCGGCGGTTGCCGAACTGGTCGCCCGGCACGGGCTTTACCGCTGAACGGGCGGCCGGTAACCCCAAGCTCTCGAAGGCGCAACTGGCAGCACCGCTCCCCGGATGGTTTATGATTCAGGTTATTCGCATAT
>JAGRHE010000233.1 GCA_020445165.1 Gammaproteobacteria bacterium | reverse complement strand
AGGATCCGGACTGGCTCAAACCCTTCCTGGCCCATTGCCATCGCAGGCGCTATCCGGCCAAGACGGAGTTCATCCATCCGGGTGACGCAGCCGACAGCCTGTTCTACCTGGTCTCGGGGCAGGTCACCATCTATCTCGAGGACGATGACGGCCGCGAGATCATCCTGAGCTATCTGAACAAGGGTGATTTCATCGGCGAGATGGGCCTGTTCCTGCCCACGCCAACCCGGTCGGTGATGGTGCGCACGCGTGCGTCCTGCGAGCTGGCCGAGATCTCGTACCAGAAACTGGAACAGCTGTTCGAATCCGATTTGCGCATGTACACGCGCCAGATCCTGTATGCGCTCGGGCGCCAGCTGACCGAACGCCTGGCCGCGACCAGCCAGAAGGTGAGCCACCTGGCTTTCCTCGACGTGACCGGGCGCATCGCCGGCACGCTGCTCGACCTGTGCAAGCAGCCGGACGCCATGACCCATCCAGACGGCATGCAGATCCGCATCACGCGCCAGGAGATCGGCCGCATCGTCGGCTGCTCGCGCGAGATGGCCGGGCGGGTGCTCAAGGAACTGGAAGAACGCGGCCTGATCTACGTGAAAGGCAAGACCATTGTCGTGTTCGGCACCCGCTGAGCGTCGGCGATCCCGCGCTTTGGCGGCGAAATAATCGGTAAATTCACGCTCAAGCGCCGCCATTGCGCGCCGCTATCCCGGGTATGCTCAGCGAACACACGTCCCCGGCGGGCGCGAAGACCGACTCGCCATTCCATCTCAGCCAGAAACTGATGCGCTGTGAAGTGGTCAACCGTTACCACGAGTCCAGCGTGCGCTTCGTCGAGCTTGATGCCTTCAAGTTGTGGCAATACCTGATGAGCAACAAGCACGGCATGAAGGTCGGCGAACCGACCCTGTGCCTGTGGGTCGATGCCGACGAGTACGCCCGCAACGCCAACGTGTTCGATCGTGCCGGCGGCGTCGAAGCCGTAAACCGGATCGTGGTCGACCTGTTTGACGCCGAGTACGGATTCTCGCAGACCATCACCCGCTACGCGCGCGCCGGCGAGACCGGGCAGGTGACCACCATCCTGCGTTCGCACATCCCCGACGGCCTGTGCGACTCCGACGCCTGCCAGATCACCGTCATCGAAGGACGCGTGGTCGCCCACCTGCCGCACCGCGCCAGCCGCAAGGCACTGATGGGGCTCGAAGGCTGACAGCTGTTGCCGCTGTCGGCGCCGGGTCGGGTCGGTCTTTGGGACGCAGAGGGCGCGGAGGAGCGCAGAGTTCACAGAGCTACTTTATGCGCACTGAATCGAAGTCTTCCTGAACGAGAAACCTCTGCGCTCTCTGCGACTACTCTGCGATCTCTGCGTCCCTAGAGCCCCAACCGACATACCAGGAAACATCCTCAGGCAAACAGCTCGCGCAGCCGCGCACCGGGATCTTCGGCGCGCATGAAGGCCTCGCCGACAAGGAAGGTGTGCACGCCGTGCTCGCGCATCAGGCGCACGTCGTCCGGGCCGAGGATGCCGCTCTCGGTCACGACCAGGCGCTGATCGGGAATCCGTTCGAGCAGGTCGAGCGTGGTCTGCAGGCTGACATCGAAGGTACGCAGGTTGCGGTTGTTGATGCCGATCAGGCGGTTATCGGTGGTCAACGCGCGATCCAGTTCAACGCCATCGTGCACCTCGATCAGCACGTCCATGCCCAGCTCGTGCGCCAGGTCGTTCAATGCATGCATCTGCGCATCATCGAGACAGGCGGCGATCAGCAGGATGCAGTCGGCGCCGATACTGCGCGCCTCGATCACCTGGTAGGGATCGACGATGAAATCCTTGCGGATCACGGGCAGTGCGCACGCCGCACGCGCCTGCTGCAGGTAGGCATCGCTGCCCTGGAAGAAATCGACATCGGTCAGCACCGACAGGCAGGCCGCACCACCGGCCGCGTAACTGGCCGCAATCTCCGCCGGGCGGAAATCCTCGCGCAGCACGCCCTTCGATGGGGACGCCTTCTTGATCTCGGCGATCACCGCGGCAGCGCCGGCATCAACCTTGCCCTGCAGTGCAGAGACGAAACCGCGTGGCGGATCGGCATCGGGCAGCCGTTCGCGCAGCGCCGCCTCTGGCGTGCGCGCCCGGCGCTCGGCGATTTCCTCTTGCTTGCGCGCGACGATTTTTTTCAGGATGTCTGGGGTGTCGGTCATTTTCTGATTTGGTGCTTGATTCTTTTTTGGGACGCAGAGGGCGCAGAGAAGCGCAGAGGACACAGAGTTCTTGTTGCTTTCTTACCCGACGCTGACCCTGGCAGGTCCTTGGCACTCCAATAGACCCGCATCAGGGGCGCCAACAAATAAACCTCTGTGAACTCTGCGGACCTCTGCGCCCTCTGCGTCCCGAATTTCAAAAACTCTGCGTCAGCACCACCAACCGGTCGAGCCGGTTGCGCGCTTCGCCGCTGGCGATCGCCTTGTCCGCCTTCTCGATGCCTTCCTTCAGTGAACCGGCCAGGCCGGCGACGTAGATCGAGGCACCGGCATTGAGCATGACGATATCGCGCGCCGGGCCGGGCTTGTCATCCAGCACGTCGATGATGGTCCTGACACTCTGCTCGGGCCCCTCGACCTGGATCGTCGACAGCGGGCTGCGCTTCACGCCGAAGTCCTCTGGCTGGATCGAGAAGCGCTTCACCTGGCCGTCCTTGAGCTCGGCCACCTCGGTCTTGTCACCGATGCTGATCTCGTCGAGACCGTCGCGTGAATGGACGACCATCACGTGGCGACTGCCGAGCCGCTGCAACACCTCGGCCATCGGTTCGAGCAGCTCGTCGCTGAATACGCCGAGCAACTGGTTGGGCACGCCGGCCGGGTTGGTCAACGGACCGAGCACGTTGAACACAGTGCGCACGGCCATTTCCCTGCGCGGGCCGATCGCGTGTTTCATCGCGCTGTGGTGGCCCGGCGCGAACATGAAGCCAACACCGACCTCGCGCACGCACTGGGCAACCTGCTCCGGTGTCAGGTCGAGGCGCAGACCGGCGTTCTCCAGTGCATCGGCACTGCCGGACTTGCTCGAGACCGAGCGATTGCCGTGCTTTGCAACGTGACAACCAGCCGCGGCAGCGACGAACATGCTCGCCGTCGATACGTTGAAGGTGCCCGAGGCGTCGCCGCCGGTGCCGACGATGTCGACCGTGTGCTCGAGGTCGCCGATATCGACGCCAGAGGCCAGCTCACGCATAACGCCGGCGGCGGCTGCAATCTCGGTCACGCTCTCGCCCTTCATGCGCAGGCCGACCAGGAAGCCGCCGATCTGCGCCGGCGTGGCTGCACCGGTCATGATCGCGCGCATGACCGCGGTCATCTCGTCACCGGTCAGGTCGTGGCGTTCGATGACACGCGCAATAGCCTGTTTGATATCCATCGTCGACGTCCCCCGTCGTTCGCCTGTTGCTTATCTGCCGTCGAGAAAGTTCTTCAGCATCTGGTGGCCGTGTTCGGTCAGGATCGACTCCGGGTGAAACTGCACCCCCTGGATATCGAGCGTGCGATGGCGAACACCCATGATCTCGTCGACGGCGCCGTCGCGCTCGGTCCAGGCGGTCACCTCCAGGCAGTCCGGCAGCGTCGACTGCTCGATCACCAGGGAATGGTAGCGCGTGGCCTCGAACGGATTCGGCAGATCGCTGAACACCCCGACCGAGTGGTGATGGATCGGCGAGGTCTTGCCGTGCATCACCTCGCGCGCGTGCACCACGCGCGCTCCGAAGGCCTGGCCGATCGCCTGGTGACCCAGGCAGACACCGAGGATCGGCAGCTTGCCGGCGAATGCCTCGATCGCCGCGACCGATACCCCGGCCTCGTTCGGGGTGCAGGGACCGGGCGAGATGACCAGCCGTTCGGGTGCCAGTTCGGCGATTCCGGCCACGTCGATCTCGTCGTTGCGCACCACGCGCACGTCGGCGCCGAGTTCACCCAGGTACTGCACGATGTTGAAGGTGAAGGAGTCGTAGTTGTCGATCATCAGCAACACGTCATACCTCCCCGTCGCAGACGTGACCGTCGAGCCCGGCTTCGGCCAGCGCCACCGCGCGAAACACCGCGCGCCCCTTGTTCATGGTCTCCTTCCATTCGAGATCCGGCACCGAGTCGGCTACCACGCCGGCACCAGCCTGGATATGCAGCTG
>JAGRHE010000232.1 GCA_020445165.1 Gammaproteobacteria bacterium | reverse complement strand
ATTGGAGACATCATCTGCAGCGCCAAGAACATGCGTGGCTATCGCAAGGTTACGGGCGAGACAGAGATGTCGAGTGCGGCCGGCTGAAGCAGTAGGAGTACGTGATGAACGAGCCTGTTGAACCGCAGCTCCCCGAAGACGAGGACCCGACGATGACGGCCAACGCCCTCAAGGCGATGGCTCATCCACTGCGTTGGAAAATCCTGTGTACCCTGGGTGACCGTGAGTTGTCCGTGGGCGAGATCGTCGAGCAGACGGGTACCTCGCAGAGCAACATATCGCAGCACCTGGAACAGCTGCGCAACAAGAACATCGTAACCTCCCGCAAAGAGGCCAACCGGATCTACTACCGCATCCGTAACGGAAAGTTGTTGGATCTGATCGGTACCATGCGTACGGTGCTGTGTCCGACCAACCTCGACGACCGTTATTCCGGCAGTTGAACGACACGAGGCCTGTCGGGACCGGCGATGCCGGCCGTGATGCCAGGCTGCTCCCGATGACCATGGGTGCAGGCGTCGGGCCGTGTCGCTGATCGCCACCTACCAGGCGCGCCTGGCCGCCGAACAGTTCACCGACGACCCTGAACAGCGACGCGCCATCGACGCCTTGCAGCGTGTCGCCGATGACCTGACCCGAAAGCCGCCATCGGGCTGGCGCAGCCTGTTCAGCAAACCGCTTCCCCCCATCCGTGGCCTGTACCTGTGGGGTGGAGTCGGCCGCGGCAAGACCTGGCTGATGGACATGTTCCATGAGCACGCCAGCCATGTGCCGAGTGCGCGTTTTCATTTTCACCGCTTCATGCAGCATGTGCATGCCCAGATGCGCAGCGTCAAAGGCCGCTCGAACCCATTGCAGATCGTTGCCGGACGCATGGCCGGCGACTGGCGCCTGCTATGCCTGGATGAATTCAACGTGGTCGACATCGGCGACGCCGTGATCCTGGCCGGCTTGCTGCGCAGCCTGCTCGAACAGGGCGTGGTCTTGGTCACGACTTCCAACGTGGTGCCCGACGAGCTCTACCGTGACGGCATCCAGCGTGCCAGCTTCCTGCCGGCCATCGATCTGCTCAACCGGCACACCGAGGTGATCCATCTCGGCGGAGACCGGGATTACCGCAAGATGATCCTGGAGCAGTCGCGCGTGTATCACTCGCCACTTGGTGAGGCCACCGACGCCGCGCTGGACGAAGAGTTCCGGCGTCTTGCCAACGTCCAGCCCGAAGGGCCCGGTGACCTGATGATCAATGCACGCGCCATGCCGTACCGCTGGCGCGCCGGTGACATGGTCTGGTTCGATTTCGAGGCACTGTGCGGGCCGCCACGCAGCCAGAACGACTACATCGAACTTGCCCGGACCCACCAGACGGTCTTCATCTCCGATGTGCCGATGATGGGTGCCTCCCGCGACGACCGGACGCGGCGCTTCATCTTCCTGATCGACGAGTTCTACGATCGCCGGGTGAAGCTGGTAATCAGTGCCGAGGTGCCGGTGCAACGACTCTACATCGGTGAGCGCCTGGCATTCGAGTTTCAGCGGACGATCAGTCGCCTGACCGAGATGCAGACGCCGGCGTTCATCGGTCGTGCCCATCTTGGTTGAGCGCGGCCGGTCGGCAGCCAGGGCCTGCGCGAGTATCTTCACCCCTTGGCCCGGAGATTGCAGAACGGTGCAATCTTGCCGCTACATTTTTTGACTAAACTGCGGTAAGCGCGCTGTTGCACTGCGTGCCGGTGGCATATCGTCGCCGTAAGCGTATTGCAGGGGGTCGAAGTCAAGCGGGTGTCCGATCGGCCTTCCCCGTTCTTTGTTCAGGAAGAATCATGTATCCATTCAAAGCTATCCATATCACCTGCGCCTTGGTGGCGTTCGCGCTGTCAACGCTGACCTTCACTGCATTTGCGGCCGAGTTGCAGGCCGCGGCGGTTGCACGGGTCGACCTGCCACGGGTTTACCGGCTCGACGGGATTGCCGAGGCGGTCAATCGCAGCACCGTTTCGGCGCAGACCGCAGGGCGTGTGACCGAGGTCAGTTTCGATGTCGACGATTTCGTCCGCGCCGGTGATGTGATCGTGCGTATCGAAGACAGTCAGCAACAGGCGGCCCTGGCACAGGCCGAGGCCAATCTGCAGGCTGCGACCGCACGGCGCGTGGATGCACTGAAAGAGTTCACCCGTATCAAGGGTGTGTTCGACAAGGGTGCGGTGGCCAAGGCCGACCTGGACCGCGCCAGTGCTGCGCTCAAGGAGACACGCGCTGCAGAGCAGGCTGCAGATGCGGCGCGTGAACAGGCGCGGCAGGAGCTCGATTACACGGTCGTGAAAGCGCCCTACAACGGCATCGTGACCGAGCGCATGATCGAGGTCGGCGAGACCGCGCAGCCGGGCAAGCCGCTGATGTCGGGGCTGTCGCTCGACCGCATGCGCATCAGCGTTGACGTGCCGCAGAACCTGGTCGATTCGATCCGGCGTGAAGGCAAGGCGCAGGCTCAGATCAACGAGCGCTGGATCGCAGCCCAATCGGTCACCGTCTTCCCGGTTGCCGATCCGCGCTCGGATACCTTCAAGGTACGCCTCGAACTACCCGAGGGTACGCAAGGCGTGTTCCCCGGCATGTATGTCAAGGTCGGTTTCGTCGCCGGGGTCGACAGTAGTCTCGTGATCCCGTTGTCGGCCATCGTTTTGCGCTCCGAGGTGGTCGGTGTGTACATCGTCGACGAGGCCGGTGCCGTCCGTTTCCGTCATGTCCGGCTGGGCTCCCCGGCAGGCCCCGATCACGTCAGCATCCTCGCCGGACTGCACGAAGGCGAGATGGTCGCGACCGACCCGGTCGCGGCCACCATTGCCCTGAAGTCACAACGGACGGTGCAGGTGGCAGATGAATAAGCTGGGATTCTCGGGCTCGATCGCGCAACGTTTTCAGTCGACCCAGATCACGCCCCTGCTGGCCCTGGTCGGGCTGTTGCTCGGTGTGTTTGCGGTACTGGTGACACCACGCGAGGAAGAGCCACAGATCAATGTCACCTTCGCCAACGTGTTCATCCCGTTTCCGGGTGCATCGGCAAAAGAGGTCGAGAGCCTGATCGCATCGCCGGCCGAACAGGTGCTGGACGAGATCGACGGCATCGAGCACGTGTACTCGACCTCGATGCCCGGCATGGCAGTGCTCACCGTGCAATACCTGGTCGGCGAAGACCGCACCGATGCCATCGTGCGCCTGTACAGCAAGATCATGTCCAACCAGGACTGGTTGCCGGGTGCCATCGGCGCCGGTCTGCCGATCGTTAAACCCAAAGGCATCGACGACGTGCCGATCGTCACGGTGACACTGTGGGCCAAGGACAGGGACAGCGGCGCGTTCGAGCTCGGACAGGTGGCGCATGCGATCGAGTCCGAACTGAAGCGTGTGCCCGGTACGCGCGACATCTACACCATCGGAGCGGCCGAGCACGTGGTCGCGGTCGAACTCGATCCGCAGGCGCTGGCATCACGCGGCATGGACCCGCGCGACCTGCGTGCCGCCCTGCAGGCAGCCAATGTCACGCGTGACAACATCGGTATCGTCGCCCACGACCAGGAGTTGCTGGTCCAGGCTGGCGTGTTCCTGAGTCATGCCGACGAGATCGAAGACCTGGTCGTTGGCGTGCATGACGGCAGACCGATCTTCCTGCGCGACGTGGCCAGCGTGCGACGCGGCCCCGATCTTCCCTCGACCTACGTATGGACCGGCGCCGGGCCGGCCGGCAGCGATGAGGCGCTGGCCGATGCGATCGAGGCACCGGCAGTGACCATCGCCGTGGCCAAGAAGCCCGGCACCAACGCAGTCGAGATCGCCAAGCGTGTGATCGATCGTTTCAACCAGCTCGAGGGAATCTACATACCCGAAGGAATCGGTGTGCAGGTGACGCGCAACTACGGCGCGACGGCGGACAGCAAGGCGAAGAAGCTGATCACCAAGCTGGTGTTCGCCACTGCGTCGGTGGTACTGCTGGTGTGGCTGGCGCTTGGCTGGCGCGAGGCCATGATCGTCGGTTCGGCGGTCGTCGTGACGCTGGCAGCGACACTGTTCGCGTCATGGGCATGGGGGTTCACGCTCAACCGCGTTTCGCTGTTTGCGCTGATCTTCTCGATCGGCATCCTCGTCGACGATGCGATCGTCGTGGTCGAGAACGTGCACCGTCACCTGTCGATGGGTACCAAGAAA
>JAGRHE010000231.1 GCA_020445165.1 Gammaproteobacteria bacterium | reverse complement strand
CCTTCGATGTCGCCGGGCAGCAGGTCACGGCGCCGGTGACCAGCCTGCGCTCGGTGGCCTGGGATTCCTTCAACGTGAATTTCTTCGTGGCCGGTTCACCGGCCCTGATCGACGGTCTGCCCGTGACCTACCTGTCGAGCATGCACCTGGACGCGTCGAGCGAGGGGCTTACGGTGGAACTGGCACAGCGCTTTCCCGCGGTATCGGTGCTCGACGTACGACCGATCCTGGGCCAGGTGCGCGAGATCATGGAGCGCGGCTCGCTGGCGGTCGAGATGGTGTTCGTGTTCACGCTGATCGCAGCCGCGCTGGTGACGGTCGCGGCGGCCGAGGTCAGTCGTGATGAGCGTGCGCGCGAGGTCGCGGTGATGCGCACCCTGGGCGTGTCGCGGCGCCAGTTGCTCGCTGCCGTCCTGACCGAATTCGGCGTGCTCGGCCTGGTTGGCGGTCTGCTGGCCGCACTGCTCGCCGGCGTGACCGGTGCGCTGATCGCGACCGAACTGTTCGATCTGCCCGGGCGGATCAGTGCGACCGTGTGGTGGCTTGGCGTCGGCGGTGGCACCCTGGTCGTGGCGCTGGTCGGCTGGCTCGCCACCCGGCGCTTGATTGGCGTCCCGCCGATGCAGGTGCTTAACTCCGCCTAGTATCCGATCGAGGAAGCGCGTCCTTGTCGTCTCCCGTGAGCAGTCCCGTGTCCGCCGGCCGGCGCCTGTTGCTGCTCTGTGGCACGCGTGAATGGGCCGACGATTGGCTGGTCGATTGTCTGCCGACAGTGGTCGGCGAGCGGCGCGACGAGGTGCTGTGGGTTGCGCACAGTGCGCCGCCTCCCTGGACCTGCATCGATGCGGCCAGCGTGATTCAGCGTCTCGGCAGCGAGTGTGGACTGCTGGTATTCAATGCCCACGACGGTCTGCACCCGGATGCACTGGCTGCCGCTGCGGGTACCTTACGCGGTGGCGGCGACCTGGTGCTGATCCTGCCGGACCTTGCCGATTGGACGACCTTCGCCGACCCCGACAAACAACGTTTTGCCGCCTGGCCACATTCGGTCGACGCGATGCCGGGGCATTTCCTGGCGCGCCTGCAGCGCCTGTTGAACGGCTGCACCGGGGTGCACCGGGTCAGTGCTGCGAGTGCCGCATCTGTGCGGCCGCGCCTGGCGTCAGCCGCCTCAGCCGGCATCCGGCTCAATGCCGACCAGGAACAGGCAGTGGCCGCGATCGAGCGGGTGGCGCATGGTCACGCCAGGCGTCCCCTGGTGATGACCGCCGATCGTGGGCGCGGCAAATCGACTGCGCTGGGCGTGGCGGCGGCGCGGCTGCTGCTGGGCGGCCTGCGGCGCATCCTCGTGCTGGCGCCGCACAGCGCAGCCGTGGCCACCCTGTGGCGGCATGCGGCCGATACCGCCGGCGTGCCCGGTGGCGAACGATCGGTGCTGCCCATCGCTGACGGTGAACTGCGCCTGGGTTTGCCGGGTGAGTTTGACGAAGCGGTCGCCGCCGGTGCCGACCTGGTCATCGTCGACGAGGCGGCGGCGATACCGGTGGCGGTACTCGATCGTCTGCTTGCGAACGCGAACCGGCTGGTGTTCGCTTCCACCGTACACGGCTACGAGGGCAGCGGGCGCGGTTTCGAGCTGCGCTTTCGCGCCGCCCTGTCGCGCAGCATGCCGCAATGGCGCGCGCTGCAACTTGACGTGCCGGTGCGCTGGCCGGCCGACGATCCGCTGGAGCACCTGCTGAATCGTGCCCTGCTGATGGATGCCGAGCTGCCGGACGCCGACGAAGGAGGGTGGCCCGACAGTGGCGGGCGGGTTGCGATCGAGGTCTGCGATGCCGTTGCACTGCTGCGGGACGAGGGCCTGTTGCGGCAGGTGGTCGGCCTGCTGGTCAATGCGCATTACCAGACCCGTCCCTCGGACCTGCGCCAGCTGTTGGACAACCCGGATCTGTACTTGTGGCTGGCGCGTGCAAACGGATATGTGGTCGGCGTGCTGCTGGCACTCGGCGAAGGCGGGTTCGATGACCGCCTGGCCGGACAGATCATGGCCGCCGATCGTCGCCCGCGTGGTCACCTGCTGCCGCAATCGCTCGCCGTTCACGCCGGCATCGCCGACTGCCTGCAGCAACGCGTGCTGCGCGTGCAACGGATCGCGGTGCACCCTGCGCGCCGCCGGCGCGGGATTGCCCGTGAACTGATGGCTGCCGCCGAACAATGGGCGAAGCGAAACGGATTCGACCTGCTCGGCTGTGCATTCGGTGTCGAGCACTCGTTGCTGGCGTTCTGGCAGAGCCTGGGTTTCGCGCCGGTGCGACTGGGCGCGAAGGTCGACCCGGCCAGCGCGGCGCATTCGCTGTTCATGCTGCGTGGCCTGAGTCCTGCCGGCAACGACCTCGCCGGGCTTGCCGCGCGCACCTTCAGCGCCGACCTGCCGTGGCTGCTCGGCGCGAGCCTGGCATCCCTCGACAGCCGGCTTGCCATTGCCCTGCTGCGCAGGCGCGACTGCACCGACCTGGCTTTTGGTGCATTGCAGCGACGCGAACTTGAACGCATTCGCGATGGTGCACGCCAGCCGTTGATGGCAGAGGCACTGCTGTGGCGTGCAGCCGTCCATCTTGCTGCGCACGAGGACACCCCGGGCGATGCAGCGCCACTGTGCGCCTGGATGCTGCAGCACCGGACGCAGCAAGAGGTGTGCGCGCAATTCGGCTTCGCCGGCCGCAGGGCATTGCAGCAATACGTTCAGGACCAGGTCGCCAGCCTGTGCGACAGCGGTTGACGCCTTGCCGGGTGCAACCTAAATTCGCGACAAAACGAGACAACACACAGAGGGGAGTTCACATGCTGCAGGCTGGAGACAAGGCACCGGAGTTCAATCTGCCCGATGCGGACATGACCGTGTCGGATTCGTCCGACCTCGCCGGCAAGCCTTATGTGATCTATTTCTACCCGAAGGACGATACCCCCGGTTGCACGATGGAGGGGATCGAATTCACCGACCTGCTGAGCGACTTCGAGTCACTCGGCGCGACGGTGTTCGGTGTCAGCAAGGACACCTGCGTCAGTCATGCCGCTTTCCGTGACAAGCATGGCATCGCCGTGCAGCTGCTGGCCGATGTCGAGGGGCAGTTGTGCGACGCCTACGATGTCTGGCAGGAAAAGGAAAAGAACGGCGAGAAGAAGATGGGCATCGTGCGCTCCACGTTCATTGTCGATGGCACCGGTATCATCCGGCATGCGATGTATGACGTGAAACCCAAGGGGCACGCCGAGCAAGTGCTGGAACTGGTACGCGAACTTTGACGATCGGCAGCGACTGTTCCGCGAGGATCTGAAAAATCGCGTAGGGCAGGCTTGGCCTGCCATTGTCGGGCGAAGCCCGACCTACGGGAACGTGCCGTCTCTGGTATGCAGGGCCTCTTTGCCCAGCTAGGACAAGAGCTGCTTCATCCCCTTGATCACGATGTCGGCGTAGCTGACGATTCCGATGACCGAACGTTGCTCGACCACGGCGGCACGGTTGAGCTGGTAGCGTTCGAACATACGTGCGCAGTAGCGGATGTCCATTTCAGGGTCGATGCCGATCAGCGGCTTGTTCATGATCTCGTAGACATTGACCCTTTCCGGTGCCCGGTTACGTGCCAGCACGTTCGTGGCGATGTCTTCCAGTTCGAGAATGCCGAACTCGTCGTCATCGTTGCGCTTGCGCACGATCAGCGCCTTGGTGTCGATGTATTTCATCCCGCGCAGGGCGTCGGCCACGGTCGCCAGGCCATCGACCATGTCGAACTCGGTTTTCATCACGTCGCGTACGCGTACCATTTCGGTGCTGCTCATATCTCGTCCTCCACGACTCGTTGCAGTTGCTGAACTTGGGCGGCCACCCCGACCGCATCCTCGACATCGATCTGGACAGCGATCCCGGAGCCGGGTTTGGATTCGAACTCACCGGCCTCGGCGATCTGCTCGATGATATGGCGGGCAAGATGTTCCTCGACCAGGAACAACAGCATGTCGCGCTGGGTATCCACGGACAGCCCGAAAAATGTCTTGGTTTCGTTCAGGCCCTCGCCGCGCGCGTTGTTGATCACGGTCGCGCCGGTGGCGCCGGCACTTCGCGCTGCCTTAAGTACGGCATCGGTCTTGCTGTCGTCGGTGAATGCGAGCAGTAGTTTGAAATGCATTCTCAGGCTCCTCGTTTACG
>JAGRHE010000230.1 GCA_020445165.1 Gammaproteobacteria bacterium | reverse complement strand
TCGACGACCACGGCATTGTCGAGCGATCCACCCAGGGTCAGCCCGCGCTCGCGCAGGGCCTCGATGTCGGCCAGAAAACCGAACGTGCGCGCCGGCGCGATATCTTCGGCAAAGCGCGCAGAGCGCGGCTCGAAGCTGTACAGCTGGCGACCGATGGCCGGATCGGCAAACTCGATCTCGACCGAGAAGCGCTCGTGCGGAAACGGCGAAACGCGCAGGAATCCGTCACCATCATCGACCTGGATCGGGCGCAGCACGCGAATCGCGCGCCGCCGTACCGCCTGGCTGACGATGCCGGCCTGCGCGATCAGCAACATCCAGGGTGCGGCACTGCCATCGACGATCGGCACTTCCGGACCGTCGATCTCGATACGCACGTTGTCGACCCCGGTCGCGCGCAGGGCCGCCATCAGGTGTTCCACCGTGGAAACGCTGGCACCGTGGGCATTGGCCAGGACCGTGCTCAAGCGCGTGTTCGAGACCCGATCCCAGCGTCCGACGATCTCGCCGAGCCCTGCCGGCAGGTCGCTGCGCACCCAGGTCACGCCGCTGTTGGCTGCGGCCGGGCACAGGGTCACGCGCACGGACAGGCCGGTGTGTACACCCGTTCCGCTGAGCGAAACGCGCTTGCCGAGGGTGGTCTGGGCTGCCGTGCAGTTTTTCGTCGACATGTAAGGTTTACCGTTGATCGGGTGCGGCACTGTGCCGCCCGCAAGGACGAAAGCCCGACAACACGCTCTCATTAATATAAGTATAACCTAATATAAATATTTTTTCCATGCCAATGACTTATACCAATGACGGCTATAGGGCCGCTCAATCGCTCCGGCGGCGTTCAGCGCACCGCGTACAGGCTGCCATCGACACTGAACGCTGCCGCGCCTTCGTTGGTGATCTGGATGAACATGTTCTTCGGACCGAAAATATCGAACCGGGCCCGGTAGTTGAGCACACCCTCCGGGCCAATCTGGCCGCCGCCGATCTCGAACTTGACCTGGTCGACCGAGCCGGCCGGGCCGAACAGCTCCTGGATCGAGAACGGCGTTCCCTTCTCACCGACGATATGCAGCGTCAGCCGGTACTCGCTGTAGCCGGTCAGGTCTATGCCACCGAGCGGCCCCATGGCGCGGCTGCGTGGTTCCACCTCGCGTGCGTCGAACACCGTCACCAGGACCGGTTTTGCCACCATGCCGACATCGAGCTGGTCGTTGACGATCCTTACCGCGTGCGTCTTGTTCAGTAATTTTTTCAGTTTCACTCTTGGCTCCCCATTGGCCGCCGCCCAACTTGGGGCAGCGGAGATCTGTTGCACCAAACCGGCGCGTGTAGCGGTCCCTCGCAAGCTCACAACCGCCTGTTCCAACCAGGACTGTTGAACAGGTCGCAAAATCGGGGCCATTCCTCGCCTCCGGCCACAGTGCTGGCACGTATTCAGGCGGCTGCGCCGCGTGCCATCCGGCCCGAAACGATCCGCAGCGCAACTGCCAGCATCGCGGCTGCGGGTACCACCAGGCCATAGCCGAGGTCCATCGCCAGGTAGGTCAGGCCACTGAACACACACCAGGCCAGCGGCAGTGGTACCAGCCACCATGCCGGGCGTGCATTCAGGGTCAGCACGACGGCCAGCGTCACCAGCGCGGTCGGGTCCGGCGCCACGCCGAAAACCTCCAGCGAAGACCAGCTCCGCCCCATGAGCGGTCCCAGCAGCGGGTGCACGATCAGGGCGTAGACGAAAAGGATCAGGCCGGGCAGGCAACGCCCTGTCTGGCATGGCGCTGACCGGCGACCGGCCAGGGCAGCCGCCAGCAACAACGACGCCTGGAGCGCAAACAGCCAGGCAACCGGGTCGGCGGCGAGATTGATCGGCGCATACTGCCGGTGCAGAAACCACCAGGCGCTGACCAGCCATGCCGGCGCCAGCAACAGCAGCGACCCGTCGAGCCTGCCGCCGCGTCCGGCGCGCAGCGCGACCCAGATCGCCGCCAGTGCGAGCAACTGCAAGCCCAGCTGCCACGGCCACAACGCCGCGTTGACCAGCTCGTATTGCCGGAAATAGGTCGCGGACGTGAACATCATGAAGTCGGTCAGCGCGTAGCTCGACCAATCACCCACTACAGGTTCTCCACGTGCGCGATGATCCGTTCGCGCAGCTGTGCATCCGGCATCCGTCCCTGCATGGCGCGCATGTTCTCGACCATGTGGTCGACCCGGCTGGTGGCCGGGATGGCGCAGGTCACGGCCGGGTGCGACACGATGAACTTGAGCAGCACACCGGCCCAGTCCTGGCAATCGATCTCGGCCGCCCAGGCAGGCAGCGGATGCTGCTTGACCTGGTCGATCAGTGACGAGCCGCGAAACGGACGGTTGACGATCACCGCGATGCCGCGTTCGGCCGCCAGCGGCAGCAGGCGCTGCTCCGCCTCGCGGTCGACGGCGTTGTAGGTCAGTTGCACGAAATCGAGCGGCCAGTCGCGCATCACCTGTTCCAGCTCGGCATGGCGGCGCCCGTGCGACGTGGTGACGCCGACATAGCGCAACCGACCGTCGGCCTTCATCGCCAGCAGGGTCTCCAGGTGCGGCCGCCAGGCGAGCAGGTTATGCACCTGCAGCAGGTCGAAGCGATCGACACCCCACAGGCGCCGTGAGGCCTCGATCTCGTGCGGACCATCATCGCCCGACCAGGTCCATACCTTGGTCGCCGAGAACAGGCCGGAGGGGTAATGCTGGCGTGCCAGCAGGTCACCGACCACCGCCTCGGCCGAGCCGTACATCGGCGACGAATCGACCATGCCGCCACCGTGTTCGAAGAAGGTGCGCAACACCTCGCCGCGGGCGGCCCGCGCCTGCGCATCGTTGCCGACGTTGAACGTGATCCAGGTGCCCATGCCGATCGCCGGCAGCATCTCGCCGCTGGATGGAATGGGGTTGCGCAGGCGGTGGGGCTGGGGCGCCGCGCCGAGCCCGGCCATGGACAAGGCACCGATCAATCCGCCACTGGCGGCCAGGAACTGTCGTCTGTTCATCGCGCTCTCCCGTAACACGGGTGATTGGAACGGTGACAGCGGCGCTGGTTCCGCAGCGCCGGTTGCTCAGGCGACGGTGCCCTTGAGCGCGGCGCGGATGACCGACTCGGTATCCATGCCGTCGCTGTAGACCTTGCTCACCATGCGGCTCGCTTCGGGCGCCTTGTAGCCGAGCGCAATCAAGGCACTGACCGCGTCCTGGTCGGCCCCGGCGGGCTGTGCTGCCGCCGGTTTCGCCGCGACCGCACCGGGCAGACTGGCGATGGCGTCGAGCTTGTCGCGCATCTCGACCACGAGACGCTCGGCGGTCTTCTTGCCGACGCCGGGCAGGCGCGTCAGCGCGGCAATGTCGGCCGCCTGGACCGCCTGCGCAAACTCGTCGGCGGTCATGCCCGACAGCACGCCCAACGCCATCTTGCCACCGACGCCGCTGACCTTGAGCAGCGCCCGAAACAGGGTGCGGTCGGATTCACGCGCGAAACCGTACAGGATGTGGGCGTCCTCGCGGACCGCCAGATGGGTGTGCAGCACGATCTCGTCGTTGCCGGCCGGCAACACGTAGAAGGTCGACATCGGCGCCTCGATCTCATAGCCGACGCCGTTCACATCGAGCAGCAGGTGCGGCGGCTGCTTGACCAGGATGCGTCCGCGCAGGCGACCGATCATCGCGCATTCTCCAGCTTGCGCCGCGTCGCCTGGCCATGTGCATGGCACAAGGCGATCGCCAGTGCGTCCGACTGATCCAGTCCCATGCTGCCCTGCAGGCCGAGAATTACGCGAATCATGTGTTGTACCTGCTCCTTCTGCGCGCGGCCATTGCCAACCAGGCCCTGCTTGACCGCGGTCGGCGTGTATTCGAACACCGGCAAGGATCGCACCACGACAGCACTGATCGCCGCGCCACGCGCCTGGCCGAGCTTCAGCGCCGAACCCGCGTTGCGCGCAACGAACACCTGCTCGATTGCCACCTCGTGCGGTGACCACTGGTCGAGAACGCCGGCGATGCCCTGAAAGATTTCACCGAGACGCTGCGGAAACTCGCCTGACAGGGTACGGATACAGCCGGACGCAAGGTGGCGGCTGCGCACACCGTCGCTTTCGATCACGCCATAACCGGTCACCCGCGAACCGGGGTCGATACCGAGCACCCGGGTCACGTCGTTCAAGCGTCCAGTTGCTCCATG
>JAGRHE010000022.1 GCA_020445165.1 Gammaproteobacteria bacterium | reverse complement strand
TCGGTGGATTAGGTCTGTCCGTACAATCACTGCACACGCTGACCCTGGAAGGTCCCGAGGGGCCGGTTGCGATCCTCGATGTCGAGGGTTTCCCGATCATGCGCCAGTGGTTCCTGGTGTATCCGCGCGGCAAGGAACTGTCGCTGGTGGCCGAGGCATTTCTCGAATTTGCACTGGAGTTGGAGCCGCGCCTGCGTGAGCGCATGGAGACGGTCTGGCCGCGGATCTGCAAGTATATGAAGTCGGTCAAGAAGTCGCGTTCGCCGGTGCGCCGCAAAACGGCGCGCTGAAAGGTTACTGGGGCGGGGTGTCGGTTACGGACGGTTGATTGCGGAAATCAGGCGTGGCGCAGGCGGCGCGTCTTTTCCAGCATGCGGTAGGTCGAGCGGTTGTTGTTGTAGCGTGCGATTTCGTGCAGAGCCACCCACAGGATCTGGTGCGACTCGTCGTTGCCGGGGATGACCAGATCATCGTCCATTTCTACCAGGAACCGGATATCGATGTGTTCGTGCTGTGGACCGCGCACGCTCGCCGGAATCGTGTGGATGTCGACATCGAACACGTCTCCGCCAACGAGCCGGATGTGTTCCGGACCCATGCCGGTTTCCTCGGACGTCTCGCGCAACGCGACACGCAGGATATCCGCGTCGCCGTCGGCGTGACCGCCAGGCTGGAACCACTGGTCGTGTTTCCGGTGATGCATCAGCAGCACGTGGTCACGGCGTGGATTGACCACCCAGGCGGATCCGGTCACGTGGCCGGGCCACAGGTCGCAATGGAAGCAATCGTGGTGTTCTGCAACGAAGGTCAGAGCGCGGGCGACAAACGCTGACTCGTCCATGAATCGCGTCTGGTGGGCCTGAAGCAGCCGGATGAGTTCCTGGCGGTGCATGCTCGCTGCACTTCCCTCAGGTCGTGCCCGAAGGGTTCTCGACGGCTGCAATCGCCGCGGCGGCCGCTTCGTCGACATCGCCTTCCCGGCCGGACAGGATCAGGCGGCCGAAGGCACCCACTGCGCGCACGTCAATCAGTGTGATGTTGGCTGCCTTTTCGGCCTGGTTGGCCGCGTACACGATGTAGCCTGCCGGCTCGGTTTCGAGGATGAACATGCTCTGCCCGGGCAGAATCATCGAGCCGCGCCGGTCCTGGCGGTTGATCAGCACCGTGTGATCGGGCGTCATGCCGCGGATGACCTCGTGCCACGCGATGCGGCAGGTCTCGCGGTCGGTCTGGCGGGCGCCCATCTTCGACAGGATCACGCGGCCTGCCTCGCGCACGTCGCTCTGGTCGCGCTGGTGAATGACCATCGATCCATAGGCGCGTTCAACGACCTGTTGCGCGAGGTGGACGCGGGTTGCCTTCAGCGCGCTGTCGGTCAGGCGGTGCACCGCCATACCGGGTGACACCTCCACCCACAGGCATGCATCGCCCGGGACCGGCAGAAAGCCCTGCGATACCGTCGCCATGTACGCGGCGAGCTGCGGTTGCAGCGAATCGATGTAGACGTAGGTTCTGAGCTTGATCATCCGGTTTCGCGGCCTTCGCCTACGCCTGTTCAGCGCGGCAATGGAAGAACTGCGCTGTCGGCGCAAAAGGCGGAAGATTGTACCCCATGACGGTATTCGATTGCCTGTTCAATCGACCTTGATCCGAGGCCGTCCAAGCGGCGCCGGTCGTCGCTCCCGCGCAGGACAGCCAGGCGTTCATGCGCGGATTTCCGCGCCGTTGCCGGCATCGTCGTCGAGCAGCGCAGTTGCCGCCTCCAGTGCCTCCTGGCGCGTTGCAACGACGTGCCCGGCAGGCAGGCGCCCGGTCAGACCGAGCACTTCCAGGCGTTGCTTCACGTCGCCATCGGCACCGGCGATGAATACCGGGCGGTTGGCCGCCAGGTCTTCAAGCACGAGCTGTTCCAGCGCCAGGGATGACGACACGCCAAGCATCGGTACGTCGGTGAAATCCAGGATCAGCACCTCGTGGTCCTCGAGTACGGCATATTTGCGCGAGATCGCTTTCGCCAGGCCGAAGATCAGCGGGCCACCGAGCGCGAATACCAGGATTTTGCCCTTGGCCCGCTTCATCAGCGTCTGCTCGTCGCGGTTGAGCACGTGGCACCCGTCCGGTGGGTGGCTGATTGCTTTCACCGAATCACTCTGCAGCTTGACCATGCGATCGATGGTCAGAACGTTGGCAATGAATACCCCGATGGCGACCGCGGCGATCAGGTCAACGAACACGGTCAGCGCGATCACGCCGTACATGATCGCGGCTGCCTTGGGTGAGACGCGATGGGCGCGTTTGAGGAAGGACCAGTCGATGATGTCGACCCCGACTTTGAGCGCGATCCCGGCCAGCACCGCGAGCGGGATATTGGCGGTCAGCGGGGCGGCCCAGAGCACGACCAGGAGCAGCAGTCCGGCGCGGGTAAGGCCCGACAGCGCGCTGCGCCCGCCGGTCTGGATGTTGACCACGGTGCCCATTGTCGCACCAGCGCCGGGAATGCCGCCAAACAGGCCGGATGCCAGATTGCCCATTCCCTGGCCGAAAAGCTCCTTGTTCGAGTCGCTTTCCTTACGGGTCAGGTTTTCCGCGATCACGGAGGTGAGCAGGGCGTCGATGCTGCCGAGTACGGCCAGCACCGCTGCATCGATCACCATCAGCTGCCATTGCCCGGCGGTGAAAGTCGGCAGGTGCAGTTCCGGCAGGCCGGTCGGTATCTCACCGATGCGGCGGATATCCATGTCGCTGAATACCAGCACCGACACCAGCGAGCCGACGATAAGTGCGATCAGCTGCGGTGGCATCGTCCGGCGCAGGCGCTGGGGAAACAATGCGATCAGCAGGAAAGTGAACGCGGCCAGGGCGAATTCGGCCGGCTTTATCTGGGTGAGCAGCTGCGGCAATGCCTGCAGTGAGCCGAGCACGCCGCCGGGTGGCGTCGCATGGCCGAGAAAAGGGGCCAGTTGCAGCACGATGAGTATGACCCCGATACCGGTCATGAATCCGGATACGACCGTGTACGGCATCATGGTGACGTAGTTGCCGAGTTTCAGTGCTCCGAACAACATCTGGAACAGGCCCGCCATCATGACTACGGTGAAGGCCATGGCCATGCCCTGTTCCGGGTTGGTCGCGATGAGATGGGCGATGACCGCCGTCATCACCACGGTCATCGGGCCGGTCGGTTCCGAGATCAGGGTAGGCGTCGCACCGAACAGCGCGGCGAACAGGCCGACCAGCACGGCGCCATACAGGCCGGCTGCCGGACCGGCACCCGAGGCAACGCCGAATGCCAGTGCCATCGGCAAAGCGATCACTGCGGCCGTGATGCCACCGAACACGTCACCGCGCAGGTTGTCGAAACGAATTTCGTTCAGCAATGCCATTCGGTATGGGTGCCCCGATTTTACGCCCAGCCTGTTATAAGACGACGTGAGATTGATTAAAAGGTGATAGTTTCGATTCCAACCATCTATAATAACTGATGAATTGATCAATCCATCGAGGGACCGCACCGAGTCTGCCGGATTCAAGCGAGGTGACTGGGTGCCGATAAGCGATCGAGGTGGATTGATGAGTCAAGACGGATTCGAGCAACTCAGCGCGATTGCCGGGCTGAGCAGGGAGCAGGACGGCATCTCGTTGACGCGGGTGCTGATCGACACCTTGCGCGCCATGAGTCCCGGTATCGAGGTCTCCGTGACCGAGGTCTACGGCCATCGCAAGATGGAAATGCATCCCACCACGGCTGTTGCGCCGAGCGTTAGCATACGACGCTTCGACGAAAGCGGTCAGCGTGTCAATCATCGCGAGACACAGGAGGATCTGAACGAGGTCCTGCGCAGCCTGCAACCGGTGGCCGAGGATCGTGAGGATGCCGGTGTCGGGCGCATGATGGTGCCGCTCGCCGCCGACATGGGGCCGTTGCGGCTGGTCATCATGGAGGGTGTGCCGATAGATCCCTTCATGCGCATCAAGCTGATGCAGGTGGTCGAGATCTACGGCAACCTGATCAAGCTGATGGATAGTCGCGAGCGTGACGCCCTGACCGGTCTGCTCAACCGGCAGACCTTCGCCACCTTGTTCGAGCTCGCCAGCGAGCGGCGCAAGGCCAGCGGCCAGCCACTGGCATTGGCCGTGCTGGACATCGATCATTTCAAGCGTGTCAATGACACCTTCGGCCACCTGTACGGCGACGAGGTACTGATTCATTTTGCGCGCCTGATGGAAAGGTCTTTTCGCTATACAGATGACCTGTTTCGCTTCGGTGGTGAGGAGTTCGTCGTGCTGCTGGCCAATGCCGACGCAACAAATACGGCCAAGGTCCTGGAACGGTTTCGCAACGTGATCGAAGACTACGATTTCCCTGGGGTGGGAAAAGTGACGGTCAGCATTGGCTTCGTCGTTGCCGAAGACAACACGCTGCCGACCACGCTGGTCGACCGTGCCGACCGGGCGCTGTACTTTGCCAAGGACAGCGGCCGCAACCGGGTTATCAATTACGCGGAGGTGGCACAGAGCGATCACGACACCGCGGGTGTCGTCCAGTTGTTCTGAGCCTAAGGACGTGCCACGGACGGCAAACCATGCCGCCCGCGCCACGCCTGACTTACTTCTTGCCCTGCAGCACTTCGCGGTAGGTATGTTCGCGGAACATGCTCTCCGAAATGCGTACGGTCGGTATCGTCAGGCAGTTGTTGAGCACTTTCATGCCGTGCACGAACAGGATCTCCGGCTTGACGTTGACGTGCGGCATCCCGCCCTGGGCGGAGCGCAGATCCTCGAACTCGACCATGGTCAGGTATTCGGCCGGGACGGTATAACCCTCCCACACCTCGGCGGTGCGCTTGAGCTTGCTGCCCGAGCTGTCCTTGAGATCCTCCATCAGTGACTCGACCGTGGCATGGCCGCTGCCCAGCGTGGACAGGCCGACCCGCTTGAGGATCTGGTAGCCGATCACGCCGGCGGTTTCCTTGAGCATTTCCATGGTCTGGATTTCACCCTCTTCGAACTCGGCCTCCTTGCCCGGTTTGACGTGGTGCGTGGCCATCACCGTGACGGTCTCGCCCGAGTCCATGGCGTAGCCATCAGTGTTGCCGTTGTTGCCGAAGCCCAGCTTCATCATCTGGTTCTTCGAGATCAGTTTTGGCAGGTCGCTGGTGACGATGCGATAGACAGGTTCTTCCGGCCCGTCCAGCAGCATGCTGCCACACTTGGCGCAAGAGTCGACGACCACGTCCTCGAAGGTCTCGTGGAAATTTTCATGGGCATCGATCGTGTCCCAGTAGGTGAACTGGTCGATCCAGATATGCGACAGCTCGGCCGACATGTCTGAGCTGGCCGCCCAGCGCATACCCATCGGGCAGGTGCCGCGCTGGCGCATCAGGTCGAAGCCGCGAAAACCCGGGGTCAGGGCCGTGGTCAGGCACATCTTGCTGCTGGCCTCTTTCATCATGCGCAGCAGGTTGGGATCGTTGCGCACCAGCACCTTGTTGATTGCCACGTACAGCGGCGATTTCGGCTCGGCGTCGAACAGGGCTTTTATGTCCATCGTCAGATTGCTCCTCGGTTCGGCAGGACTTGGTTGTCAGCGCCCGGCAGGCCACCAGTGGCACACAGGGCTGATGCAAGGGTGCCGGATTCTGCCAGAGAATGCCCGTGGCTTTTGTGGGGTCGCGATGCAACTGAACTTGTAACGCCGGGCCGTGGCGTCGAGAATCCCGCCAACCTGGGGGGATCAGTCATGACACACGCAATCCGCATTCATCAACACGGTGGCCCCGAAGTTTTGCGTTGGGAGACAGTCGACGTCGGTCAGCCGGGGCCCGGCGAGGTGCGCCTGCGGCAGACGGTTTGTGGACTCAACTACATCGACGTTTACCAGCGCGAGGGGCTTTATCCGCCAGGCGCATTGCCGGCGATACTCGGCATGGAGGCGGCCGGTATCGTCGATGCGATCGGCGAAGGCGTCGACAGCCTGATCGTGGGCGACCGCGTCGCATACCCGATGTGCCAGGGCGCCTATGCCGAGGCGCGGCTGATCGCGGCGGACCGCCTGGTCCGCCTGCCGGAAACGCTCAGTGACCGCCAGGCCGCTGCCGTTATGCTCAAAGGGCTGACCGCGCACTACTTGCTGTTTCGTTCATACCCGGTCAAGGCCGGCGACACGATCCTGGTGTACGCGGCCGCCGGCGGCGTCGGCAGCCTGTTGTGCCAGTGGGCGCGACACCTCGGGGCGAGCGTGATCGGATGTGTCGGTTCGGAAGAGAAGGCGGAACTGGCCCGCGACAATGGCTGCAATCACACCATTCTGTACCGCGAGGAAAGCATCCCGGTCCGGGTGCGCGAGCTGACTGGCGGTGAAGGCGTGGCGGTCGCCTATGATTCGGTCGGTCGGGCAACCTTCATGGACTCGCTGGATTCGCTGCGCCCGTTCGGCGTGCTGGTGAGCTATGGCAATGCCTCGGGCAAGGTCGAGCCGTTCAGTCCGGCGATCCTGGCACCGAAAGGATCGCTGTACGTGACCCGGCCGACCCTGGCCACGCACATCGCCACGCGTGCGCTGCTGGAAGAGGGCGCCAACCGGCTGTTCGATGCGATTGCCGATGGCAAGCTGCATATCCAGATCAACCAGTCCTATGCGCTGGCGGACACCGCGCAGGCGCACCGTGACCTCGAAGCGCGCAACACGACCGGTTCGAGCGTACTGCTGGTCGAATGAAGCTGCTCGCGATCGATACGACCGAAGATGCCTGCTCCGCGGCATTATGGCTGGATGGTGAGATCGACGAACGCTTCGAGCTCGCCCCGCGCCGGCACAGCGAACTGATCCTGCCGATGATGGATTCGCTGCTGGCCGACGCCGGGCTGACGCTGGGTGCGCTCGACGCACTGGCATTCGCACGCGGTCCGGGGGCGTTCACTGGCCTGCGTATCGCCAGCTCGGTGATCCAGGGGGTCGCGTTCGGTGCCGACTTGCCGGTAGTACCGGTGTCGAGCCTGCAGGCCCTGGCCCAGGGGGCTCACATCCGGCACGGCGCGGACAGCGTGCTCTGCGCGCTCGATGCACGCATGAACGAGGTCTACTGGGGCGCCTTTCGTGTCGACCCGGACAGCATCATGCGCGCGCAGTCCGACGAGGTGGTCGTCCCGGCGAGCGACGTAGCGGCGCCTGCAGGTGATGGCTGGAGCGCCGCCGGCAGTGGCTGGCGGGCACATGCCGACGTGCTCGAACACCGTTGCCGGCCTCTGACGGCCGTCTACCCCGACGCGATGGTGCATGCCGGCGCGGTGGCCACGCTTGCAGCGGCTTTGTTCGACGAAGGTGCCGGCGTTTCCGCCGAGCAGGCGCTGCCGGTCTACCTGCGCAACCAGGTTGCCTGGGCCAAGACGTGAGCGAAACCCGCTCTTTCTACTGGCATGACTACGAGACCTGGGGCGCACAACCAGCGGTCGATCGTCCGGCCCAGTTTGCCGGCCTGCGTACCGACCTGGATTTCAAGCCGATCGGCAAGCCGCTGGTGGTCTATGCGCGCCCGGCTGACGATTTTTTGCCGCAGCCGGAGGCCTGCCTGATCACCGGGATCACGCCACAGCTGGCGCGTGAAAAAGGCGCACCCGAGGCGGACTTCTTCCGCTTCATCCACGACGAGCTGGCGCGCCCGGGAACCTGCGCGCTCGGCTACAATTCGCTGCGCTTCGACGACGAGGTCACCCGTTACGGTCTTTACCGCAACTTTTTCGATCCCTACGCACGCGAGTGGCAGAACGGCAATTCGCGCTGGGACATGATCGACGTGGTCCGCCTGACCCATGCTCTGCGCCCGGACGGCATCGAATGGCCGCAGCGCGAACCCGGTGTCACCAGCTTCCGCCTGGAGGACCTGACCGCGGCCAATGGCATCGAGCACAGTGGCGCGCATGATGCCCTGGCCGACGTCGAAGCGACGATTGCGATTGCGCGCCTGGTGCGTGAGCGGCAGCCGAAGTTGTTCGAGTTTGCGTTCGGCAACCGCGACAAGCAGCAGCTCGCCCGGCAGCTCAACGTGCGCGCGGGTCAACCGGTGCTGCACGTGTCGGCGCGTTATCCGGCCCGCCTGGGATGCATTGCCGCCGTCGTGCCGCTGGCGATGCATCCGGTCAACCGCAACGGCGTGATCGTGTGCGACCTGCGCGCCGATCCGGAGCCGCTGTTGACTCTGTCGGCGGACGAAATCCGCAGCCGGCTGTACACGGCGAGCGCCGACCTTCCGCACGGCGCCGAGCGTATCCCGCTCAAGGTCGTGCATATCAACCGCAGCCCGGTGGTGGTACCGATGGGTACCTTGACCGATGCGGCGCGGGAACGCTGGCAGATGGACGCCGCTGCCGAGCAGCGCCACCTGGACGTACTGCGCAATGCGCCGGGGTTGGAGCAGAAACTGCGTGCGGTGTTCGGCGAGGGGGAGGCGTTTCCTCCGCAGTCCGATCCCGATCGAGACCTGTACGGCGGGTTCCTGTCCGATGCCGACCGCCAGCGCTGCGAACGCGTGCGCCAATCCACGCCACAGGATCTGGCTGGTGCGCAGTTCGGTTTCGAGGCAGGCAAGCTGGAGGAACTGCTGTTCCGCTACCGTGCGCGCAACTGGCCGGAAACGCTGAGCCATGACGAGCGCCTGCGCTGGCAGGAGTTCCGCATGGCTCGCCTGACCGAGCCCGGCATGGGCGGATCGATCGTGCTCGACGACTACCGGCGGCTGCTCTCGCGGATGGCGATAGACATGTCGTTGACAACCGCGCAGCGTGCCGTGGTCGATGCCCTGATTGACTGGCCCCAGGAACTCGGCCTGTGATCATTGCCGTGCCGAACCCGTCGAGCATCGGTTACTCGCTTCCTTCTTCCGCGCACCGATCCAATAATCCTTCGCCAACGATTTACGTGAGGCACGGCCGTAAGCGATTCTGGCCGGCTTGGTGGCGGTGCGGCGACGTGAGACATTTTGCCGCAACTTCAGTGCCGAAATGGGGTAGATTAGCGCCTGCTGGTGAACCAGCCGGTCCGGAACCCGTTTCCGTCCGGCCCCAGCGAGCGTCGCGGCAACGCCGCAGACGCAGGGTGTCGATGGTCTGATTGCCGCCCGAACGGTCAACAACAACAGCTATCAATTGCGTCGAATCGGGGGAGACGTCGTGTCGAGAAGTACCGCAATCCTGGTCGCCCTGGCCAGCCTGTTGCTGCTCACCTGGATCACCGTGGCCGTGCGCCATGTGCCGATTGCCGACGACCTGCACGAACGTGTCACCCAGGCGCTGGCATCGCGGGCGATCAAGGGAGTCGAGATCGAGGTCGAGGGGCGCGATCTGCGTATCAGCGGCGAGTTGCCGCGCACCGTGTCGCCCGATTATGCCGCCGGGATCGCGGCCGATGTGTGGGGCGTACGCACGGTCGATGTCGGGCAGTTGGTTCAGCGCGCGTCGATGCTCGACCCGGACAACCCGATGAATGCACAGTTCGACGTGCGTCGGATCGTGCGCCTGGGTGGCAACCTGACCAACCCGATGGATGCCGGCACCTGCCAGCGCACCATGGCACGGCTCGCATCGGTCAGCAGCATTCGTTTCGAATCCGACGGCGCTTCGCCGATGCTGGAAAGCTACCCGGTACTGAATGACCTGGCGACCGTGGCCTACCAGTGTCCGAACACGCGCATTGTGATCGGTGGTCACACCGACGCCAGTGGCGACCGCGAGTTCAACCTGCGCCTGAGTCAGGCGCGCGCCGAGGCGGTCGAGCGCTTTTTCTACCTGGCCGGAATCGCCGGCGAACGCATGCAGATCGTCGCATTCGGCGACAGCCAGCCGATCGCCAGCAACGCCACGCCGCAGGGGCGTGCAGCCAATCGACGTATCACTTTCGACGTCTTGCCCCAACAGTAATACCGCGGAGCGGGAAATGACCTACCTGATCACCCAAACCTTCTTCCTTCTGCTGATCGCAGGCCTGCTCGGCTTGATTCTCGGTTGGTACCTGACGCGCCTGGCCGGCAATGGCGCCCGGGCGGCATTGCAGACGCGTCTGCAAAATGCGGAGGCTGACGCGCGCAAGTTGCGCGGTGAGCTCGATGCGGCTGTGACCGCGCGCGGACAGAGCGAGGCTGACCGTCAGCAGTGCCTGGAGCGGGTGGCGAAGCTGGAGGCGTCGGCGGGTGATCCTGCCGGACTGGCGATGCTGCAGGCAGAGCTGGATCAGTGCCGCGATGCACTGGCGGCGGCCGCCGACCAGGGTGCGTCTGAGCCCGACGAAGAGCCTGCTGACGAAGCTCCGGCGCCACCGGCGTCCGAGCCGCAACCGGCGCCCCTGGCGGCAATGGCTGCGCCGGCCGCCGCCGGCGACGGTGAACCGGACGACCTGCAGCGGATCAAGGGCATCGGGCCGAAGATCGCCGGAATTCTCAATGGACTCGGGATTGTGCGATTCGACCAGATTGCCGCGTGGACTCCGGAGAACGTTGCCTGGGTCAATGACCACCTGCAGTTCAAGGGGCGCATCGAGCGCGAGGAATGGATTCCGCAGGCGCAGGCATTCATTGCCCAGCGCGACAAATAGGATTCGTCATCGTGAGGTAGGAAGCGGCGCGCAAACCAGCACGCCGGGGGGGATGGCGTCGTTCAGTCAGCCAGCCACTTGTTCAGTGTCGCGATCAGTTGCTGCGCCTGGTCCGGGCTCGAGATGTTGAACTTCGAGCGCTGGCTGTAGACGCCGTTGCGCTTCTGGTAGCGGCGGATCGAGTACTTGTCCTTGCTGTACGCTTCCTTGCGCGCGTCCCAGTCCTGGTAGCGATACAAGATGGTGGTCCAGGCGCCCTTGGACAAGACTTCTTTGTCGAGTTCCTTGACGACGTCGATGCCGCCTTCACTGTAATTGATGGTCAGTTCATCTGGCGTACTTGCCATGCACCTTGCTCCGCTAGCCGTGGCCAATCTGGCGTTTATCGAGGCGCGCGACGATAACAAAGGCACCCTGGCGATGCCAGGGTCTGTTCACGCAAATCCAGGCCGTGTCGTCTATCGTGCCCCGAAGCGCCTCAACAGGCTGACCAGTTCCGGGGCCTTGATCGAATGTGCCAGCTCGAGTGCAGTTTCGCCATCGCGCGTTTCGACATTCACATCGGCACCGGCATTGACCAGGTGAGTCGCCAGGCGGTGATTGTCCTGTCGAATCGCAATCAGTAGCGCGGTGTCTCCATTTTCGTCACGCTGCGTCAGGTCGGCCCCGTGCTCGATCAGAAAACGCAGTGAGTCGCGATCGGTGAGGCCCGAAGTTGCCGCCTTGAGCATCAGCTGAGACGGATCGAGCGTGGCGCCCTTGGCGAGCAGGATCTCTGCAATCTCTATCCGTCCCGAAAGGACTGCGAGTTCCAGCGCGGACTCGCCATTGCTGGTCAGGCGGTCGATGCCGGCGCCGTGTTTGAGCAGTGTCTTGACCAGGATGATGCGGCCTTTTTCCGTTGCGACGTGCAACGGGTATTGGCCGTTGGGTAGCGCGGCGTCGATATCGGTACCCCAATGGATGTGGCGTTCGAGCTGGTCGAGATCGCCGCGCTGCACGGCGAGAAACAAGGTGATGCTGGGCCGGTCCGGCTCGCTGCATGCGCCAGCCAGGACCAGCAGCAACAGTGCCGGCAGCCACAACAGCCATTTACTGCTCGAAGTGCTGCTCACCGGGCGGGTACCACCGTGGTCAGCCCTGCCGCTTCCCATGACTGCATGCCACCGCGGTACCATTTGATCTTCGACGGCGGGTAGCCCAGGCGCAGCAGCGCCCGGATGTTGGTCGGCGATTGACCGCACCAGCTTCCGTTGCAGAACAGCACCAGGGTCTTGGCGAAACCGAAGTCCCAGAGCTGGTCGCCGCGCTCGGCGTCAAAACGCTCGCGCATGATTCTGGCTATGTCCTCTTCGCTTGCCGACCCGCGGCTGAGAAGCTTGTAGTGGATGTTGACCGAGCCCGGAATGGTGCCGCGTTCGAGCCAGTCGGAGCCGCGGGAATCGATGACCAGGATCGATTCGTCGCCCTTCGCGATCCGTTCCAGGTAGCCGAGCATTTCAAGTTCGCCGATGGTCTCGACACCATCGGGCATCTGCATCGGCTGCACGCAAAACGGCGGACAGCGGCGCGAAGTGCGCTGAAACGCTGGATGAATCTCGTTGCTCTGGTCCTGGTTGCGTTGAATACGTACCGGTTGGCCTGCGTGGTTGACGTCGATACCCGAGAGCTCGGGTGTGATCCTGACCTGAGGCTCGGTGCTGTCAGCAGCGAGCGCTGGCAGTGCTGTGAGCAATGAAACGCAGGCCGAAATCAGGCATGCACTGAGCCGTCTCATGGTTTTCCTTCCTTTGTATCGCGTGGCGACATGATAACGAAAACGTCTGCCTCTGCGGCAGAGTCAGCTGGCGCTCGAGACCTGGGCATCGCGCGAAGCAGTCGATCAATCGGCAGAAGGCAGCGTTGCGGCCTTTGATCACCTTTTTTCCAATGGACGTGTACGGCTCGCCGATAGTTCCCTTATCATGGCGCGATGCTGGGCAAGATACTCTTCACGATCGCGGTGATCCTGGTCGTCGTGCTGTTCTGGCGCGCACGCCGGCCGCACAACGACATCGGTCATCGCGAGCCGCGTCTGATCAATCCGGATCCGGTGCGTCCGGCCAGGCGCTGGCCGGTACGCGGTCTGGCCCTGGGAGTGGTCGCCTTGATGCTGGCCGCGTCGGCCTACCTGTTGTACGAACACTGGCGAGACGCCAGCGAGGTCATCTACATCCGTGTCGTCGATGCTGGCAGCGGACGGGCGGCAGAGTACCGGGCGGCGCGCGGCGATATCGACGACCGTTCCTTCACGACCGTCGATGGTCGTCACATCATCCTGGCCGACACCGAGCGTCTGGAGACCTCGACGATCAGGTCGGCGAGCGCCATGGACCGAAATTGAACGCGACCGAGAGTCGTGTCTGCCCGCTGCGGTTCTCCTCGACTTCGTGAGGAAGGTCGGGTGGAAACAGCACCATCAGGCCCGGACGCGGGCTGACAGTGACCCGTGCCGGATCATCGTGCAGTACCAGGTCGCCGCAGTCGTCGGCACAGCGGATGTAGTAGACCGCTGAAAGCAGTTCATCGAGTTCCTGGTGTGCATGCAGGCTGGTGCGTTGGCCCGGCATCATCTCGTTGAACCAGAAGCCCAGGTGCAGCCTTTCCATTCCGAGGATTCGACAGGCGCAGGCATGCGCGAGCTGCGTCACGGGTGCCAGTTCCGGGATCCGCTCGCGCTTGATGTAGGTGTTCTCGAAACGGCCGTGAAAGCTGTGCGTGCGACGCACGTCTTCGACCCGGTTTTCGCGTTCGAAGGCCTGGTACAGCCTTTCGTTTACGGCCGGTGCGTCGTCGAGATCGATGAAATGGACGCTGCTCAGGCGGGTCGGTTCGGCGGTCATTGCGGCGAGCCACCAGGTTTCTTGCCCACGCAGGCCGGGTCATCGATGAGGCCGGGGGGGCAGTTGCCGGCGGTCAACGGTGGTGTGCGGCATGCGGCGCCGATGCCGAGCAGGATGAAGAATCCCAAGGTCAGGTAGATGATGCGCATACCGCAAGTTTCGGTCGCGCGGCGAATGCTTGTAAAGCCAGCCGGGCTGGCGCACGTGAATGCTTTGATGGCCGCGCAGTCCGGCTGGTCGAGTGCCGCTACCGGTGCTGCAGAAAGAAAAAACCCGGCGCCGAAGAACGGTGCCGGGTGAAGGGCGAGAGTAGCTCTCGCCTGTGCCGAGAATCGTTGTCCGCAATCAGCCTGTCGGTGTGGCGATGGCGGCCTCGAAAGTGTTCCGGTCGACGTTCGCGGCTACGCGCAGTACGGTGGCCGGATCGGTTGCTATGTCAGTCTGCAGGCGCGCCAGGTTGGTACGCGCCTGGGATAGGGACTCTATGGTCGTGGCCGGGAACGTGCCGGCCTGCTGCAGCAGGCGCTGATGTCCGCGCAGCACGTCAGCGCTATCGGCCTTGACCTTGGGGTCGGACTGCTTGGCCGAGGGTGTTTTGTTGTCGGTAGCTGCGTCAAAATTCCGTTGTTCGACACCCCGTTGTGTCAGAATTTTGTCGCCAATGACTGCCTGCGTCACGAATTTGTCCTTTTCTCGTCAATTTATCGGCGTTTCAGCCGGTTTTTGTATCCTATGCGAGAATGAAAGCACGGACTGTGCCATGGAACCCATTTTGCTCGGACGACCCTAATACCCAATCGTGTTTCGCTAACCGGAGCCTGTTTATGAACCCTGCCAAGTTCCCCAGACGAGCCGGTTTTGCGAGTGCGGTCGCGATGCTGCTCTGTTGTCTGACCACGGCAGCCCAGGCAAGTGATTACCGCGTGACCTATCGCGGCGTTTTCTCGCTCGGCCAGGATATGCCGATCGCCGACGTCGCCATCGCGAGTGCGGCGGTCTCCGGGGCGAACCTGACGCAGCTCATGCTGGAGGCAAGTTCAGAGCGATACCCGGTAGTCGAGTCACTGTACCCGGTGCGCTACCGGATCACTTCGTGGCTGGACGCTGATGTCGGGCTGGTCGCCTTCGAGACCTTTGAGCGCACCCGCGACACCCGACATCGATTCTATGAGCGCGATGTCTCCGGGCAGGGGATGATGCGTTACGACCTGCTTGCCGGTGAGGGTCAAGACCGGGTCGAACGTCTGCACCGGGCGCCGGTCGCGTCGTGGGCAGGTGAACGCCTGTTCGACCGCCTGGCCCTGCTGGCCCAGTTGCGTTCGCGCGATCTGCGGGTCGGTCAGCGTTTCAGCCTGCCGGTGACCAACGGGCGTGATCGCATGCGCTACGACATTTCCGTGGAGAGTGCTGCCAGTCTCATGCTGCAGGGTGAGCAGCATGCGACGGTCAAGGTGCGGCTGGACGCCTGGGAGTTGGACGCCAGGGGGCGCGACAAGCCGGCGCACCGGCCGGCATACATCTGGCTCGGGGACGATCGGCAGCGGACGCCGCTGATGGTGGAGGTGCGCCATCCGATCGGTGTGTTTCGGGCCGAACTGGTCGGTGCGGACCGCCAGCTCGCCCTGGCGCCGAATGGTTTCTTCGCGGGTGCGGAAACCCGGCGCGCAGATCGCTGAGCGGGCCCTCTGGTGCCTCAGTTGTCGATGATGCTGAGATGACTGATATCGGGAATCGGGTACGGGTCTTTTTCGACCCGGCAGTCCTCGAGCGAGCCGCTGTTGGGCGGCTGCGCCGACAAGCCACTGGTGTCGATCTGTGCCGGTGGCGGTGGTGGCGTTGAATCCATGATGGCACCGGGAGCGGCGAGACTCATGCCGTTTTCGGCCGATGCCGTGGTGGCGACGTTGTCGGTACTGGGCGGCATCGGGGCTGGGGCTGTGGGCTGCGGCGGCGGTGACCCTGCCGGCAGGATCTGGAGCAGCGCACCTGCATCGCGGAACGCCGCCCGGTAGCGGCTGGCGGCTTCTGCATCGATATTCTGCTTGACCCGCAGAGGCTTGCCACTGAACAGGCGTGCGGCGTTGTCTTCGCTGACCTTGAACAGCGCGGCCACGTTGCGGCGGACCGCGTCCGGGTCGGCATTCGGCAGTATCTGGCCGAGAAAATACACGTCGAAACTCTGCATGCGGGTCTCCCTGGCTGCTGTCAGGATGGCGGCGGTATCTGCATAAACATTACCGACAGTTTAGCGTCGGCATCGAGTGCTGCGGCGTCTCACATATGAGATTCCAACCACTTGCGAAACTGCGACACGACGATCTCGCCAGCCTCGTTGCACTCGCCATGGGCGAGCAGGGTGCTGAAGACGTCGATCAGCGCCAGGCGCAGGGCGTGCGCATCCTGGCGCGCCTGGCTCGTGAATCCACCGCTCAACCCAAGGTCCAGTGCGGCGAGCGAGTCGGCACCCTGCCACCAATCGTCGGAATTTATCGCGCGACAGGCGGCGATCGGGTCTTTGACGGAGAGCACCGCCGCGATCCCGGCCAGGTTGGCGTGGTAGGTGTGGCCGTGACTGCGTAACAGGCGCTCGATCTCGTTCAGAGCCTCGAGCATGCTGGCCGCCTTTCGTCGGCTATCCGCGAATGCCAGGGCGTGCAATCCATTGTTCAGTCACTGTCAGCCGGCTTTTGCATCAGGTTGCCGATCAGGTCGCCGTCCTGCGCCGTCAGCAGGTGACCCTGGGCCATCGAGTAGGTCTGGACCTTGCCGTAAAGCGCCGGTATGCGGTTGAGGTCCTGGCTCAGCGGCGGGACCACGCGGTCACCCGGCATGTTGAACGTGCCGATGCGCATGACGCTGGTGTAGCGGATCCCGGGGTGGGGCTGCTGATTGAGCCAGAAAAGCAGGTTGCCGGGTGCAGGCGGGGTCAGATCGAACAGCACGCCTCGACTCTGTTGCACCGTGTGGTACAGCGCGTTGCCGGTGGCGCGACGTACCAGCAGGCCTTTGACGAAGCCGAACATGCCGCTGTTGTCGGTGGCTTCCAGAGCCTGGATCGCACGCCCGGTGCCGAAATGCGGGGTGGCGATCGTGATCAGGTGTTCGACGCCGAGCTTTCCATGCCGCACCAGCATCATGCGTGCGACGACTCCGCCGGCCGAGTGCGCGGCGACGGTGATCGCCTGCTTCGGATGACGCTTGCCGATTTCACGCAGCTGGGCGGCGAGCCAGTCGGCCTGCAGCGCGATCGGGGCCTGCGATGGCAGGTCGACCGCGTAAACGGGCTTGTCGGGTGCCTTCGCCGTTGTCGGCTGGAGCATGACCCCCTGCGGGCCGTAACCGACGATCCCGGCCAGCCGATAGCCGCGTGCCTGCAAACGAGCCAACGCGCCGGCCTCGGCCCAACTCTGGGAAGTACCCAGGTAACCATGCACGAGCACCAGTACATCGGCATAGGCCGCCCGGCCTGCGAACAGGGCGATGACGACGGTAAACAACAACCATTTCTTCATGATCTCTTCCTCGTTGGACTGACCGCCCACCGGCAAGGGATTGGCGATACGGTGGTCTATGAGCTTCTGCTTATAGTCTGTCTTTCCGTTGTCCAGTTCAAAATTTTTTGCAAAGCCATACGGTTTTGCTGGGGTTTTCTATACTCGGAGAGACCGACCGGCAGGCGCACGCGCGCGTCCCCGGCCGCTACAACACTGTAAAGGAGGCGAAAATGCGCAGAAGGCTGTATTTCACGCTGCCCGACGTGGCGTCAGCGGAAACCATCGAAAAAGAACTCCTGTTGGCCAAGATTGACGATCCGCATATCCATTTCCTGGCCCGGGATGGCATCAATCTCAAGCGGCTGCACGTGGCCAATCTTCTGCAGCGCTCCGACCTGCTGCACGGTATCGGCCTGGGCATGGTTGCGGGTGGGCTGACGGGCGCCATGGCCGGTATTGCGCTGTCTTTCTATCCCGAGATCGGTAATTCGATCGGCATGGGCGGCATCCTGGTGCTTGCCGTGGTGTGCGCGATGATCGGATCCTGGATATCCGGGATGATCGCTGTCAGCATCCCCAACTCGCGTCTGAAGCGTTTCCAGCCTGCCATCGACCGTGGCGAGATCCTGCTGATGGTCGATGTGCCGGTCCAGCGGGTGCGTGAGATCCGCAGTCTGATCACTTCGCATCACCCGGAGGCCAAGGCGAGGGGACTGGAGGCGCAGATTCCGGCGTTTCCATAAGCACCCGAGGGTTGCCGGCCCCGCCAGACAGCGGCCTTCGGCCGCTGTTTTTGCGTGGGGCACACCGCCCACGCTGCCGAGCCCGGTCGTCAATGCAGTGCGGGTGGCTCAGCGGGTTCGATGGATTTTTCCACCAACGGCAGTGACGCATGATGCGCAAGCATGCGCCACCCACCGTCCCGTCGCACATAGATGTTGGTGGCCAGCACCACGGCATGCCGTGTGCCGCCGCCGCTGCTGATTGACTCCTCGACTGTATGGACTGCCAGATGAGAGTCGGAGCTGGCCTGGATCAGGCGCACCTTGACCGTCGGTGGGGTGCTGTCGCGGAAGATCTCGAGCCAGCTTTCCAGAACCCTGTCGGTCCCCTGCAGCAGTGGGCCGCCTGGATGGATACAGCTGGCATCAGGCGACGATATCCAGACCAGTGACATGGCCTTGCTGTCGAGCGCCTTGAAGGCAGCATAGAAAGCGGATTCGGCGGCTTCGGGATTCGGGAATGACATGGTCGGGCACCTTGCTGCGCGCGGCTGTCGCTACTTTAACCCGATTGTCCAACCGGGCTAAACAGCGTGGCTGAACGTCGGGTGGCATACCGGGTTCCTGTGTCCCCCGGTCTTGCGCAGCGTCATCGGTGGATTGTCAGTCCATGAAGCGCGATTGCCATCCCAGGTAGAGCCCGTACACATGATTGCAGTAGCTCTCCTTGTCATGGAACAGGTGCGGTTCCACGGCATCGAACACGTAATAGTTCGCCCTGTTGTTGCGCGTGTTCATGATGTTGCGGATGTTTTCGATCAGGCTGTGGCGGCCCCAATGAAAGTCATGCAATGCCTCGTAGTGCAGGTATACGGGGACGATTGGCACCCCGGTCTCGAGTGATATGGCAAATGCTCCGTAGCGAAAGGACGGCTGTAAGCGCGGGCCCTTGATGCCACCTTCCGGGTACAGAGCGACGTTGCGCCCACGTGCCAGGTGACGATGGATCTGGCGGGCGGCGGCGGCACGCGAATCACGCGATTCACGTTGAACGAATATGGTGCCGGCCGCGGCGCTGATGCGCCCGACCAGAAACCAGTCGCGCACTTCGCGTTTGGCCAGGCTGTCGACATCGAACAGCGAAGGTATGCCAGCGTCTTCGAACGAAGAGGGATGATTGGCGATCAGGATGAAACGATCCGGCAGAGGTCGGATGTTTTTGTGGTGCAGGCGAAGGTCGACACCCAGCGCATGTACCCAGGTCCTGCTCCATACGCGAAACAGGCGCCGGTACCACGGGTCGCGCCAGCCTTGCGGCAGAAAGCTCAGCAGGTACATCAGAGCGGTGAACAGGATCAGTTCGATCCACCCCAGCAACACCCACAGGGCACGGACGAGCGATTGGATCATGGCGGGTTACTGGATCATTGTTCCCATCATCAAATTGCAGGCAGTTTAGACCGGGCATTGCCGGGCAGCAGCACTGGCTTCATAGCAGTTGTTTAACGGCCAGGCCGGCGCATGCTTCAGGATGAGCTGTGCAATCGCTTCCGGTCGAGCAGGCGTTGCATGTAATCTGCGGTCTTCACGCCGAGGATCATGCGTGCAACGGCGCCGTTCTCGACCACGATCAAGGTCGGGGTGGCACGGATGCCGAGCTCGCGCCCGGCTTCCGGGTGGGCGGTGATATCGAGCTTGAAAACGGGGGCGCCGCGCGCCCGGAGCAGGTCGACTTCTTTTGACATGGGGCGACAGGGGCCGCACTGGGGACTGAAGCAGTAAACCAATGCGGGACCGGCGACGTCTCCGAGCCCTGGCAGTACGTCGTACAGTGGTTGTGCCGATCTGCCTTCGGCTGCACGCGTGGCGATGTGCATGTAGGCAAGATAGAGGCCCCAGGTACCGGCCAGGCCAAGGATGGCGTAGACGAACAGTGTCACGGGGATGACGGTCTCGCGCGGTGAACAATGATTGTTCGCAGATTAGCCGGCGCGTGGCGGCCTGGGAATCCGGGAATGCCCGCGCAAGCGGATCTTGCGGTCAGAATCAGTCGCCGTCGCTTGCCGCGTCTTGCTGAGGACGCGGCGGTGCGATGCGTTTATGGCGCAGGTCGCGCAGGTTGCGGAAACTGAGGAACAGTGCACTCACGCCCAATGCCACCAGCAAGGCCGCGGCATGGTTGCCCAGGTCGCCCTCGATCGGCACCGCAAGCGCCGGCGTGGCGGCGAAGGCCGCTGTAGTCGGCAGTAGGCGTGTGGCTGTGTCGATGCGCATGTCCGCGTGTCCGGCCCAATCGGGCTGCTGGTTTGCGGTTTGCAAAGCAGGTTGCGTGCCGTTGGATAAAAAAATCTTGAAAATCAATCGTTCACAAAGTTCGCGGGCACGCACTTCCTGGATTTTGTAAAAACCGTTGACAGCGGGCGTCGTGACCTGCTGGTCAGGTTTGAAGAGTTCGTGCCGCTAAGACTTGCGATCCGGGATGCGCCGAGAAAAGGAGGCCGAGTGGCGACGATCGAGCAGTGGGGTGTCCCATTGGCTGTGCTTGGCATGCTGTTGGCTTTGTTGTTCATGGCCTCGGTGGTCAAGCGATACCAGGCTCATCAGGCGGTTGTCCGCTCGGCGATCCAGCGTCTCGAGCAGGGTCTTGCCGATCTGCTGGGGAGTCTCGATATCCTGCGTCCCGTGCCCCTGTCGCGCGAGCTTCGCGTATTGTTGCGTGGCGATGTGCTCGCGCGCCTGCAGCGTATCGCACGCCTGTATCGTCGCTATCCCGGGATCGAGGCGCGCATCACGGACGCCGAGGCGGCGCTCGCTGCCGAAGCGGCCCCGTCGGGAAACGGTGTCGGGCCGATCGACGACGAACGGAGTTTCCGCCAGATGCTCAACGCACTCGATGAACTTCAGGGCATGATCTCGAGCGGCAGCCTGTTGCAGCCTGTTCCGCGCGATGTGCGCGAGATCTTTCGGCGCGAGCTCGGTGAAAGGCGCGCCGAAGTCAATGCACGTTTTCATCTCGTGCAGTCGATGCAGTACAAACGGTCGGGCGACAGAACGCGCGCGCGTGGCCACGTGACGACGTTGATGCAGGTGTTGCGTTCGCGCGGTCCGAGCACGGATTTCGTACGTGAACTCTACGTAGAGGCCGAGTCCGCGTTGCAGGCGTTGACGGCCCATGTCGAACCCGACGAGAAGGTCGCGACAGATAGTGGCAGTGGTAAAAAAGCGGCCGGCGGCAACATGACCTAGACCGGGTTGATCAGCCGTCCTGGTCCGGGTTATCGGCGGGGGAGGGCTTTCAGGTCGTCGATATTTGCGCAGAAACCCAGTGACTCGGCGTCAGCCGTGGTCTTCGAATCCAGGACCTGGTCGCAACGGACCTTTTCATCGCAACCATCACAACGTGTCATGTGGTTTTGAATGGTCAGCCCGGACTGGGTGTGCAGGTATTCCTGCCGGTCGATCCCGAGGTGCCCGAGCATGCGCGAAAGACGCAGCTGGTCGAGCGAAGCGGCCAGGCTTTCGCGAAACCGGTGGCCAGCACGAAGATTGCCGACGATTGCCAGCGGCAGGCGCACCAGCAGGTACAGCATCAGCAGGGCAAGTGGCACGGCGATGATCAGGCTGGTCAGATCCATGGCAGATGTTCCCGGGTAAGTATCCCGGAGATTGTTGATGCCAGCGGACAAGCACGCCTTGATCTGGATCAGTGTTACCCGGATACGCCGATGATCCGCACTCCGCTGGAGTATTGGATATTCAAATACTGAACAGGTCGTCGGCGGCTGCGCGCAGCGCGGCATGGTCGGAGGCATCGGGTGAATGGGCGTTGTCGGAGGGTTCGAAGTAGCCGCAGAAATTCGCCCGTTGCTTGTCACTTACCGGTTCGGCAACCGGTTCGCGGCAATCGGCGGGTCGGCCGGGTTCGTAGAAGCGGCAGTTGCGGCAGACGTGGGTCTGCTTGCGGCAGGTCGGGCATTCCGACTCGCGCTGGTAGTCGATCGCTTGCAGTCGCGTCCCGCATGACCAGCAGACGCCTTGTGCATTCGGTGACATGGTTGCTCCGTCGTTCGTCGGGGTGCCGTTCAAGTATCGGCCATGTTAACCGATAAGAAAATGAATCCCGCCCGAAGGACGCTGTGAACGTGTCTGATGCCATCGAGGTCAACGTAACCGGTCGCCTGATGCTGCTGCTCACGCGACAACATCTGCTCGACAACCGCAGTCTCTCGCTTTACCAGTGCGCCGTCAGTGAGGCCGTGCGCAGGCGTCTTGCCGATGTCGGCGCACAGGGTATGAGTGCTGATTTCGAGCGCCTGTTGGACGAACAGCTGGCGCTGCTCGAGCGGGCGCTTGGCGCGCGCGCCGCAAACAATGCCGACGAGACTGCCCACGTGGTTTTCGCTGACGAGCTTGGTCGACAAGGCCTACCCGAAGCAGCCGTTGCGTCAGACGATGCCGCGGTCGCCAATCCCGAGTCCGGCGCGTCGGAGGAGGTGCAGCGTGTCGAGGAGAACGAGGCAACATTGACGCGGCGTGCACCGCGCGCGCCGAGTGGCTATGTGCCCACGGTCAAGAGCATGGAGGAGAAGCTGCAGGACGAGCGCAAGCCGATCCAGTCCCTGCTGCGTGAAGATTGTGTGCGCGTCGGCTTGATCGATGGCAATGTCGCCAAGCGTTTGATCCAGGGAATGACGGGCAAGACCAGCCAGCAGGCCGAGCAGGATATCGTCGAACACCTCCGGCAAACCCTGCAGGACCAGGTCAAGACCTTCATTCGCAAGGCCAAGGGCGGGCCATGGGCCGACCCACGCACGCAGGAAGATCTGCGCAAGGACATCCATGCAGCTCGCAGTGTGCGCAGCATCCTGATGCTTGCCCGGCAGGTGGTGAAGGAGTACCAGCTGTGGCAGCGGGAAAACCACCGTGGTGGCATCCTGGGCCTGTTCAGTCCGCGCAAGCGGATCGTCCAACGTTGAACATCCATCGCGCCGGGATCGCAGTCGACAATCCGGTGATCAAGGCGTCCGGGCCGCAAATCGCTTGACCGTCCGGTGGTTCACAACCGACCATTGTGAGGATCCCCGATCCCGCCATTTCCCGGACCAGTCACGCCATGGACCGATTCACCCTGCACCCGCAGCTCGCTGCCGACTGTCACCTACTCGGCAACCTGCCGCTGTCGCGTGTGCTGCTGCTCGATGATGCGCGCTATCCCTGGCTGATCCTGGTGCCACAGCGGCCGAATCTGCGCGAGATCTACGAACTGGAGCCTGCTGAGCGGCAGCAGCTGGTGGAGGAGTCGAGCCAGGTCGGCAAGGTGCTGATGTCGCTGTATGCTGGCGACAAGCTCAATATTGGCGCCCTCGGCAACCTCGTGCCGCAGCTCCACCTGCATCACATCGTACGCCGACAGGGTGATCCCGCCTGGCCAGGCCCCGTATGGGGGGATTCGCCGGCGCAGCGCTACGGCCAGTATCAACTCGCCGAACGCATGGCGCAGCTGCGCGCTGCGCTGCCGGAGCTTGCATAGGATCAATAGCGACCCGGCCGGGACTGACGGCGTTGGCGTCAGACCGGCAGTGGAAGCTCGCCGGCGATCAGTCGTTCCTTGTCGCTGCGGCTGAGCCGCTTGACGCGGTACTCGACCCGCGATGCCAGGCTGCGGTCACCCACGGCACGTGAGAACACCAGTTCCAGTGGTCCCCGGCCGCGTAGCCGGCGGGCGCCGCGGTTGCGTGCATGCAGGGTGAAGCGTCGCTCCACGTCGGTGCTGATGCCGGTGTAGAGGCTGCCGTCGTCGCAGCGCACCAGGTACAGGTACCAGATCACGCAATCACCACGGCGATTGATCGGGCAGCCAGTACTCCAATTCGAGCACGCCCAGCTGTTTCCGCTGACCGTATGCGTTGCCGGAGAATTCGAGAAGCCATGCCGCGATCTTACGGCCATTCCTTACCGGCCGCCTGTGCTGCTGGTAAATTTTGTGGCCTTCCAGCTTTGCGCTGATCTGGCGGATGATTGCCTCGACCGAGCGCTTCTCGTCGGCAACGAAGGCAATGTCGTTGTGGTCCGGGCAAAGCCGCAGGCGTGACACGAGGAGGGTCACCCCGTCTTCATTGGCGGCCAGCAGCATGCAATGAGCGCCAAGTGCGATCGGCCGCGTCGCGCCCTCCCGGATTGAACAGTCACGGGACAGTCTCACCGGTGCCTCGCAGGTAGGGCTGCGCAGGTGGAAATTGCCGGCAGACACGCTATCGGCCTTGGCCGATGCAGGTTGTGGAATCGCGACGATCAGCGCACCGAGAGCCCGGCGCGAATGACGGAAGCCTTCGGTCTGCATCCCGGGAGGCTAGCCCTAAACCAACCGGATGCCAGCGAACGGGGCGATTCAGCGCGCGCTTGCACTGTCGTGCAGCAACCGGCGCAGCAAATCGGGTGGGTCGATGAAGCGTGCATGTACGGTGCCGTTGTCACCCTGCGCGACGATTTCGATCTTCAGGACCAGGTGATGCCGTTGCAGGTGCAGTTCCAACAGGTGACGGCCAGCGATGGTGGCGCCAAGGCCGACGATCGAGATGCCGCCGACGCTGATGTCATGCACGACGACCGTGCGCCCGTCGAGGCTGGCGAAGGTGCGGACAATCGGTGCCTGGCGTTTGCTGCTGCGCCTCTCGATTGCCGTAGCAGGCGGTTGTTCTTGCACCTGGGATCCGATGGCCGAGGTGGTCAGCGTTTGCTCGGCAAGACGTCGAGGTAGCCGCGCTGGATGGCGGTTTCGAGCGCCTTGGCGCCGTTGACCAGCTCGTCGTACTCGCTGCGCAACTGGCGTAGCTCTTCGAACTGGGCTTCGGTCGGCCGCTCTTCAGACTGGCTTGCCCCGAGGTCGAAAAGGGCCTTCAGGTAGCGGGCACGCGCATTGGCGACCAGGCACAACACCGGGCGCAGGCCGTCGATGGTCAATTCCGTGATCTTTGGGTTGATCACCTCGTGGTTGATCGAGCGCATGCTGCGTTCGAGTTCCATCAGCAGGCGGTTGATATCCTGGTTCATCACGTCCTCCGACGTCTGCAAAGTGCCGCATCCTGGCCTTGTTAACGGCACCGGGACGACAGCGCTTGAGGGGCGCGATCAGCGCAGGGCGCTTTCGATTTGGCCGATCGGGCTGGGTAGGGTGATGACGGCATGCAGGCTGAACAGTTCGGCCAGCCGGTCCACGTAGCCGGCCTGCTGTCTGTCGGCCAGCACGACGATCCGCGCGTCCGGCGCGAACCGCTGCAGGCTGCGCAGCAGGACATCGAGATTGCTGACATTCGCACCGGCGTAGTTGTTGCCGAAACCGAAGAAGAAGTCAGCAACCACCAGATCAGGCGGTTCGCGCTTGATCTGCGCCATGGCCTTGCGCTGGCTGGTGAATCGACTATGCCGGTAGCCCAGGCGCTCGCACAGCGCCGACAGGTCCGGATGCAGCGGCGATTCGATGATGTCGTACAGCAACATGTCCGGTACTCATTCGGTGTGTTCGTCGTCGCGCGACTCCGCCGCAGGTGGCGGTTTCTGTCTGCGCTCGAGGTAACGCAGAGCCTGGATCGCGCCGCCGACGGTGCCGACCAGGAACAATATCACCAGGAGGACGATTTCCATCGTAAGCGACGTCCGTGGACCCAAACCTGGATATGGTACCGGCAACC
>JAGRHE010000229.1 GCA_020445165.1 Gammaproteobacteria bacterium | reverse complement strand
CATCGCAATGCGATTGGTGGCCACCAGCGGACGCTCGACCTGACAGATTTTCATCAGTGCGCTCCTGCAAACTCGTTGGCACGCACCGAGCACCCGACCACTTCGATCGGCCCCTTCCCGGTGCAGTCGCGAACAACCTGCAGAATGTGCAGCAGGCCACGTTCGAACAGCTTGGCGTAACGCGAGGTCGTCGCCTTCGCCACCTGGTCACATCGCTCGACCGCGCGATCTTTCGCGCCCGGCACCTGGCCGTGGTAGTCGAACCGGATCACCACCGGAACCGGCAGGCCATGTGCGGCATTCAGGCCTGAGAAAATCTTGATACCGACATCCATATCCTTCGCCGCCTCTTCCACCGTATTGAGGTAGGCGAAATACATCAGGTTGCGCAGCTGCACCTCTTCGAACCCGACTCCGGCACCGATGAAGCGTTCGGCGTGACCGATGTCGGCATAACTCGCACCGTGGTAAGCGCGCACATAGGCAATCTGCGACAGGTTGTTCTTCAACAGCCGGACCACGAACCGCTGCATACCCTCAGGCGTGCCTTGCGCGGCCTCGGCCACTGCCTTTTCGATCGCAGCCATCGCATCCGCCTGGCCGAGACGCGCGGTTCCATCGAACAACGCAAGTGCATCGACCGAACTTTCCAGATCAGTTCGACCCTGCGCATCCGGAAGATGTACGCGGATCGCATCGGTATCCGTATCCAGGCCGATCAATAACAGGTCGATCGATGCGCCGCAGCAATAGCTGTTCTCAATCGCCTCACGAAACGCCTCGAGTCGCTTCAGCCCTTCGGAGGCAGCCAGCGCCGTATCCGAACCGTGCGCAGCGCATCCCTGGTGCTCGGGATCGACCGAGCTGTAGTGATACACCACCGACTTCAGGTAGCGGGTCGGCGCATCGGCCAGGTTCGGCTTACCTTCGCGGTAGCGCAGCATCTCGACCTCGACCCATTTTTGGATACTGTCTTCGACGTCGAACGTGGCGCCGGCATATGACTTGCGGCGCACCTGGTCCTGCGGAAGACGCAGCACGTAACGGATCACGTGGGCCAGGCGACCATCGGCACATGGCGAAATATCCAGGGTGTGAAATCCGCAACCCTGCAGAAACCCTGCGAAGTCCTCGGCCCGTTCTGCGGCCAGCGGCTGCTGGCTGAAGAAATCATCGCAATAGCGGCGATAGGTCTCGAACACGCACCAGGCGAACAGCCGCTTCATGTCGAGCTGGCTGATCCACGCATCGACAAGAATCTCCTGCGGCAGCTCGAAGCCCAGTTCGCGAGCAGCGAGCTGCTGCGCACGCTGTTCGAAATCCGCTTCGTGCTGGAATGCAGAGATCTGCTTGAGCACCGGCGTGATCTTGTCAAACGACTGTTTCACGCCGTCCTCGTAGCGGAACAAACGCGCATTCTCGCGGCTATCGACCAGCGCATGCTCGGCACCCGCGGTGCCGCCGGCACGGCGGGAAGCAGCGGAACCGACACCACCCGGACGGCGCAACGGCGCACGGCCGGCATTGGCTGTTCGGGCACGATTGGCGTGGGCGCGATTCATGTCGTGTCAATATCGGGTCGAAGCCACCAGGCCTCAGCCGCGAGCCCCACCACTGTAGGTAATCAACGAACCGGTATCGGTGTTGCCGCTGCTGCCGGTGACCTTGCTCACCGGTTTCGGCAGGTTTTCATTGCGCGGCTCGAGCTTCCGGAAATCCATTGCGCTCACCGATCCACCACGACGGGTCGGGTTGCGGCGAGTCGCCGAACTGCCTTCGGTGCCGGTTACGCGGTCCCCGCGATCCCAGTCATCACCGGTAACGCGAACGCCAGCGTCCATACCTTCGCCGGTGACCCGGGACACGACACGACCTTCCACCTGCGGACGCGTTTCAGGAACTTCCTGCTCAACGCCGACCGCCGTGCCGAAGCGCTTTTCTTCGGTCCCCGTCACCTTGCCGCTGGCCATGCCGAACGGGCCGGTGATGTTGCCCTGCTCGTAACGCGATCCGGTCACCGCAGACGTCTGCCGCTGACCATCCGACGCGTGGGCCGGGTTATCGATACTGAACTTGCCCCAGGGCACGTCGCCCAGCGACTGCGGAAAATCCGGGCTGCCCGGCTGCGCCGGCTTTGCCGGACAGACTTCTGCAACCTGCTCCGCGCCGACGTAGGGCGTACCACTGACGGTTTCGCAAGCACCCTTTTCCGCACCGGTCAACTTACCGCCAACACCAGGCTGCTGACCGGTCATGGGCATACCAGCCTGGCGTACGCTAGGGCGCGAGCGCTGTTGAACCTCGCGCTTTTGCGGTGCTTCACAGAAGCCTTCGGTCTGCTCGAGACCGGCGTATGGGGTGCCGGTCACGGCCTTGCAGGTACCGGGCTCGTCACCGGTCACACGACCCGAGCGACCGGTCATGGTGCCTGTAACACCCTTGCCACCCGCGGTGCGCGAAATACCGACCTTCTGGTCCTTGGGTGCCGGAGCAGCCTGGCAGAAGCTGTCGTATTGCTCGCGGCCGATGTAATCGTCACCGGTGATGTTGCGGCAACTGCCCGGCTCGTCACCGGTCATCTTGCTGCGGCGACCCACCATCGTGCCGGTGACCGAGCCGCCGCGCAGCGTGGCGCTCGTACCGACCTTCTTCGGCGCATTGCCGATGTCACTCGGCTTCGTGTACTGGGTACCGGTGGTGGCGCGGTTTGCACCCGCCTCGTCACCCGTGACCTTGTTGGAACGGCCGACGTTACTGCCGGTGACGCCCTTGCCCTTCATGGTCTCGACGCGGCTCACCTTCGACGGGCCCGGTTCCGGCGACGTGCCACAGAAGGCCTGGGTCTGAGCCGGGCTGACGTAGTCGTTGCCGGTAATCCGTTTGCAGGTACCCGGCTCGTCACCGGTCACCTTTTCACTGCGGCCGACTTCGTTGCCGGTCACGGTGTTGTTGCGCCGGGTCGAGCTGACCCCCGCGCGCACCTGCGACTTCGCAGGCTCGGTCTGGCAGAAACTGCGGAACAGGTCGGCACCCATGTACTCGGTACCGGTCACGGTGCGACAGGTGCTCGGCTCGTCGCCGTTTGCTGCGCCCGACCATGGTGCCGGTCACCGATTGACCGTGGCTGGTCTCGCTGACGCCGACCTTCCAGGGCTGATCTTGCGCGGGACCCTGTTCGCTGTCCTTGGGACGCTGACGTCGACGACCGCTACAGTCACCACCACGCGACTTGCTGCCGCCGCCACCGCCGGACTTGCCGTTGCGGCTGCGGAGTTCACGCAGTTCACGCGCGAGTTCGCGGCTGCTCAGGCCGGGGTTGACGGCACGCGCGGTCTGCGCGGCTGAAACGCCACCACTGTTGATGCCAGCTTTGCCACGCGTCGATTGCGCCTGGCGACGTGCCAGTGCGGCGGCGCGGGTCGGGTTGCTCTGGATCGTGGAACGACGACCACCTGCTGCAGCCTGCGACTTGCCATTGCGCTGTGTGCGCTTCGGCGCCGTTTCGGCAGCCTTTCGGCCTTTGCAACCGCAACCACAATCTTCCTTCTTCGCTTCCGGAGCTACCGCTACCGCGGCAGCCGCTTTGCGATGCCGGGTGCCTTCCGCCGAAGTGCGGTCGGTACTGGAGTCGGCACGCTTGCCTTGGCTCGACATCGCCTTGCGGCGCGCGAGCGCTACGGCGCGCGTACTGCCGCCTGCCTGGGTGGACGGGGCTGCATAACGGACGCGCGGCTTGGCCGGCGCAGCGGATGCCGGTTGGCTCGCGGTTCCCGTGCTGGCCTGGGTGCGCGCCGGACTGCTGCCGGCCATCGCTCCCTTGCCGCTGGTCGACAAGGCCTTACGCCTTGCCAGTGCTAGCGCTCTGGTGCTTTGGCTGTCTGCCATGATGTTCCCCGTAAAAGTCGTCGTTTACCCGTCAGGCGTCAGTACGCGTGCAGTTCACGCGTATCAGGCGCGACCTTCGTAGACCACGAAACACACACCCTGGCTCTGGGTGTAGTTGTCGTAGCCGATCAGGCGGACGTGGTGGTCCGGGTACGAACGACGGCACTCTTCCAGTTCGGCGATGATGTTGTTGATGTCCTTCTCGCCGAAGAACGGAAGCTTCCACATGGTCCAGTAATGGTCCATCGAGCGGCTCGGATGCTCGTGCTCGATCGCCGGGGTCAGGCCCTGTGCAACCAGGTAAGCGATCTGGTCGTAGACCTCGTCCTGGGT
>JAGRHE010000228.1 GCA_020445165.1 Gammaproteobacteria bacterium | reverse complement strand
TTTTTCTCGGAAATGAAACGCCCCGCTGATGCGGGGCGTCTCTTCAGAGCCTGTACAGACTTTTCACACAGTCTGTTCGGCGGGCTTTTTTCGTTTGTTGCTTCGAGCGAGCCATTCGAACCCTCGATTTCAGCAGTGGTGGGTTCGAAGCCCGCGGTGTTGCTGGTGCATTCTACGAGAGCGTGTTTCTGCTCTCACTATCCTGTAAGTGACGCTGCGAACGCGTCAGCGGGCGTGACCGCGACTCAGTAGATCGGGATGTTCGCGTAGCCTTGTGCCTGGTATCCGGTCAGCGACACGAAGGTGTTGCCAACCGGCTTGATGCCGTCGAGCAGCGTACCGTTGTCCACACCGAACAGGCGGGTCGCGACCGAGCAGGCCTCCATGCGAACACCCTGTTCGCGCAGGTCGGCCAGTTGTTCGGCGATCTTGTCGAGGTGCTCGAAATCTGTCAGTTCCATCTGCTCGCGATCTTTCGAGATCAACCGGACCGACAGGCCACGGAATGCCAGGATTACGTCCGGCTCAACATTCTGCCGTTTCAGGTCGTCGACAGTCTCGCGGATCACGCTGAGATACAGCGTCATCTTCTTCGCATCCGTCATATTGATGTCGAAAATCACCTTGCCCCGATCGACATTGCGCAGGGCATCGGCGTCATCGGGTTTCGACGTCGCGAGCGCGGGTTGGATAAGCAACAGCAAGAGTGCAATGGCGATGGGTTGCGCGAGTTTCATCATAGCGGGAGCTCCTTGTAACGAACGTTCGTTCTTTTTTGCGGTAAAAAAATCAGGCGTGGATGGCCCGCCAGCCGCAGTCAGCGACTTCCTCGAGGTAATCGGCCAGAGAGCCTTGCAGCGCGTGGTCGAGTTTCAGGTTCATCATGCGCAGGGCGCCGCCGTACATGGCCGACGCCGCCACCCAGGGTTCGATCTTGCGTACCTCGCCGGCAGCGATGCCTTCTTCGACCACGCGACGCATATAGAGGAACGGCTGCGACGAGCAGATCGGCGGTTCATCCGGCAGGTACTCGCGGTGCTGCGCGAGCAACACGAACTGCATCATCTGCGGTTCTCTTTCGGCAAGGTCGAAAAGGATCTGGATGATAGCTCGTGCGCGTGCGAAGCAGCCGGAATGGCCGGCGCTGGCCGTTGTGATGGCGTTGTCTATCTGTTCCACGGCACGGTCATACAAGGATTTCGCGAGTGCTTCCTTGTTCTGAAAATGGTGATAGATGGCACCGATGCTGACGTCGGCAGTGCGGCGAATATCGTGAATCGATGTGTTGAAGTAGCCCTGAACGGAAAACAGCTCGAGCGCCACATCGAGGACGTGATCGCGCAAGGCTTCGCCACGACGGCGGACTTTGGTTGATGACTTCATGTCAGAAATCATACCGAACGTTCGTTCGTTTTTCCAGTCGCAGGGCGACTCGCCGGAATGACCATGAGCAAGATCGGCACCGCGGCGGGCAGGTTGACCCGTGCGACTGTCAGGCGACCGATTGTTTTGAAGATGCCCGGAAACAGGCGGATCAGTGAGATGCAGGCGACGATAAAACACCCGACCCGGAGGGGCGGGTGATCCGGGCGTTCATATCGCTGTCATTTCAGTCGGGGTGCGTGGATAACAACAGTTGGCAGATGGATCTTCCGTGACATCGGCGCTGCGCTATTCCCATTCGAGCTCGGCATACACGCGCTGCGCGTTGCGTCCCTTGAGTTCGTCGTAGTTTGCCAGGTAGGCGAATCGTGATTGATCGATCCGGCCAATCGCTTCCATTCCGTTGCCGTCTTCGATGAACTGCTGTACCGCTGCGCGCAGGAAGACGAGGTAATCGTAGGTATCTGCCTTGGCCTGGGCCAGCGTGGTCGGCCTGCCATGGCCGGGGACCACGATCTCGGGCGCTTTGGCTGCCATCGCCTCGAACGCGGATATCCAGCGGCGATGGGCCGACTGCGGCCCGACATTCAGCATACGCTCGACGTAGACGATGTCGCCGCTGAAAACGATTTTTTGCTCAGGCAGCCAGACAAAGCTGTCTCCCGGCGTATGTGCGTGACCGCTGTGGTGGATCTCGATGCGTTTGCCACCCAGTTCGATGACCTTGGTCTCTGCAAAGGTCTCGTCGGCGTAGGCGGGTTGTGTCCCCTCCATCGCGTCTTTGCCAACCAGTCCGCCGAGCCTGGCGAGCTCATCACTGAGTCGGGCGCGTTGATCGGTGACGGCGTTCTCGTTGGCGATCACGCGAGCGCCGAGCTTCTTGAAGTAGTCGTTGCCGAGCCAGCGGTGGTCCTGTCCGCCGGTATTGATCACGAGCTTGATTGGCTGATCCGTGATCGCGCGCACCGCGTCATGAATCATCCGAGCGCCCTTGTAGGTCGCGCCCGGGTCGATCAGGACCACACCCTGTGCGGTGACGATCACGCCGAAGTTGGCGTTGTTGCCCAGGTTGCGCGGATCGCGGTTGGTGATGGGGCAACCAGGGCAAATACGTCGTTGGCGAGCTCGACCTCTTGCAGGACCGGTTCGGCCATTGCGGGCATGCAGCTCAACAGGCACAGCAGGCCGATAAACTGGATGAGTCGGCGCGTGGTTCTGGAAATGCGATGGAAACTTGTAGGGTGCATTGGAAAATCACCTTGGTGAGGTAGTCGGTTGTGATGCCGAATGCCGGAAGTGAGAGTGCGAACAGCCTGATCCCGCGCAACCGGCTTACGAAATTTTAGATGGTCGACACACCTTGCGCGGAATAGGTTTCGCCTGGGCGGTGCGCGGGGCGCGGCCGGCGTCCACATCGCAAAGGCGCTGGCAGCATCCTCTCAGGTATTCGACGGTTTCATCCACGGCATCGATCTTCGGTAGGCACTGCAGGATGCGCCCGTCGCGTCGCCGCTCGACCAGCCCGGCGATAAACGAGCCAGCCGATCTGGGTAAACCATCTCGGATCGATGTCTCGAGCGCTCCCGAAACATGGTGCGAATTCCTCGCCGCGTCCGGTCTGAATCGGACCGGGAGAGCGACGAACCCGGTGCACACTGCGAAACTCAAGGGCTGCGCGGCCGCGCGGACTGTTCGGCGACTTTGACGACCAGCGCGTGCACGTCCAGGCGGCGCATCGTCTGGATGGCGATTTCCCAGCGTCCCTCGGCACACAGGCCACTGATGCCGGCGTCCTCGTAGGCGTTCAGGGCCGCCTCGACGCACGCATCGCGTACCGCATCGGCCACGACAACCAAGTCTTGCATACCGCCCTCCAGTAGCACCCGGTGAGGTGCGACCGCGTATCTTTATATCGAGAATATCGATATAAATATCCAATTAAATTCGTTTTATAAAACTTTTTGTCGGACGTAGATTAAAGCACAGGTGGACCGGATGCGGGCGGCGATGGACGTGTGATCGAACTGCTGCGATCCGGGCATGAACAGCGTGTTTTCGTTTGGCGAGAGGTACAAGCCATGATCTCGGTGCGGGTAGCAATGAAGTTTGGACATGAGCCGTTAAAGCGCACACCCGTGGTGCTTGAGCTGGACGCGGAAGACCAGCCGGTTGGTCCGGTGCTGACTGACCGTTCGGGTGTGGCCGTGTTCGATCTGCCTCCGGCCAGCGGCAAGGTGCTGGTATCAGGCGTCGAGCGCTTCCACGGTCGGCTCGACGGCGAGATCGCGATCGAGCTCTGGTCGGCGACCCAGTCCGCGGATGATTCGACCGGGTCCCCCGGCGTGTTCCCGGCGGGCAGCAATGCCTATCCGGGGATGACAACCCAGGCGATCGAGGTCGGTGGGCGCGAGGTCCTGACCGACAGTGAGGGCTATCTGGTTGACCCTGCCGACTGGAGCGAGGCGTTTGCCCGGGCGTTGGCCGGGCGTGAAGGCCTGGTTTTGAATGCCGAGCACTGGGAGGTGATCCGCTTTCTGCGCGAGCACTACAGCCGGCATGGCACGCAGGCCAGCGTACGCGACATGATCCGGCACTTCCGCAAGGTGTGGGACGAGGAGCACGGCACCAACCGCTACCTGCATCGGCTGTTTCCGCGCGGTGGTCCGCAGAAGCAGGGTAACCGTCTGGCAGGTCTGCTGCGCACCAAGGGCGAGCACTGACGACGTCTTTTTTTGAACCGAGCCTTAAGGGCATCTCTAATAATGCTCAATCAGACGTGACAAAGCCCCGCCGGCATCCATGCCAACGGGGCTTTACGGACATTCGCACCTGTTGAC
>JAGRHE010000227.1 GCA_020445165.1 Gammaproteobacteria bacterium | reverse complement strand
CGAAAACGAGCTGCTTGCGTTCAAGCACATGAAGAGCGCGGCCGAGGCCGGCATGGGTCTGGCGCAGCACGGGTTGGGTTTCATGTACATGCAGGGCGAGTGCGTCGAGCAGAACGCGGCCAAGGCGCTCGAATGGTTCAGTCGTGCAGCAGAACAGGGCCTGCAGGGCGCCATGACCACGATCGGCATGATGTACCGCGAAGGCAACGGCGTGGAGCGCGATGAGGACAAGGCGCGCGAATGGTTCCGCAAGGCGGGCTTCGACGATCTTTGACGCATGGATGGCGGGCTTGATCTGACGTGGTCTGACAGATCGGCTTGTCGGCAATGCGACCTGAGCAGACCTTTCACCGCAGGAAAAAGTTGGTCACACTCACCTCCTTCCCGGCCTCGATATCAAATACCTCGCCACACGCCGGCAGCGTCTTCAGGGTCAATACCTTGCTCCCCTGTCGTGGGCCAACTGCGATCCGGCGGGTGAATTGATCGCCCGACTTGCTCTTGGCCCGATGGAGAAATGTCTTGACCGCAGCATACAATCCGCGCACCCGGAGGAAATGAACTGGGGGCAAATCATTTTGCAGACTGCGGGGCGCGTATCACACAAACTCAGGCCGTGACACCCGCCCACCCCGGCTCGGCGCCACACGCCTTGAGTCTGGTCAACCCCGGCTGGGGACATGAACGCCGTGGGGCTTTGCCCGTAGACCTTTGGCGGCCATCTCAGCCAGGTTGAGCGACTGCTCCCTCAATAAGTGATGCGGAAAATTGGTCCACACCGGTGGAGAGGCAAATTGAGATCGGCGGCAGGATCTGGGGTCGCGCGAGGATTGCATGTGGCCCTCAATCACAGCCCGACCAGCGGAGCGCAAACGTCGGCGGTTGCGGACTTCCGGATGTAAATAATGACTCAGCTTCGATCAGCCAATGATCCGCAATCGGACCACTATTTTGCCGCTTGCAGGCACAGAGTCCCGGCATTTGTAGCGTCCAACTACGGCTGGCCAGGCGCCATCTCGCTGAATCGCCAGGCATGGGGCACTGACATTCTGATTGCGCCAGTCAACTTCCTGATGGGATTTCCGAACTTTCTGTTGCGAATACTTGCACTGCTGCTGGAACTGATGCGTGCCCACCGGGCAGCACGGTGGCTAGTGCGGCGCCACCTCGGTTTTCAGACCAAGGTCCAGCGGACGTTGACAATCAGAATCATGGGCGACCTGCTGGCACTGCCCACCAACCTCGGCGAGGATTCGGATCCACTTTTGCGCCGAATCGCTGCTGCAGCGAAAGAGCCGATCGCGATCTATGTTCAGACGCGCAACGTGGCCGCTGACATCACCGCTGGGACGATTGCCGCCGTTGTCGGCTTAGTGGTTTTTAGCCAGTTCACGCCGGGTTCAATCTCCGCTGGCGCGGCGCTGGCGAGGGCGGTCGCGCGGGAGCAGGCGATATCGGACTTCTGGTTGGGTGACACCGTTGGGCAGATGTTCTATGCGATCGTCCCGGTCCAGCCGCCATTGACCGTTATCGTCGCCACCTTGGTTGTCGTGATGGCCACGATTGCGATCGTTTCCGCATTCGCGGGCTTCGTGCATGACCCCATGCAGGCCCAATTTGGTATCCACCGACGTCGCCTCATTCACTTGCTCGCGGCCATCGAGGCAGCGACCAGGCCAACCCCCGAGCAGGCCTACCGACCAAAAGACGTCTTTTTTGGGCGAGTCTACGATTTCGTCGACTGGTTGAAGGGATGGCTTTCATTCTGGTGAGCGTTCTGGCACTCGGCGTGCGGGTCCGTTCTAAGCCCTTCCAAAACCGGTATGAGCCATGTGCAGGTACATGGCGACTACCCTGCAATTTAGCGATCCGCGTTTGATCAACTCAAGCCGCGTGCACTTCTCCATGCCTGAGAAGGCGTATCGTCGAGAGTTGGTCATAAATATTTCATTTTTCATATATACGCTTACCGGTATATTCCGCTGCATGCATATTGCACCGGATCTGCTATTTGCGAGCCTAGCCAACGATACGCGCCTGCGCAGCCTGGTGTTGCTGCTGCGTCATAACGAGCTTTGTGTGTGCGAGCTGACGCAGGCGCTCGGCGTTGCTCAGCCCCATGTCTCGCGTCATCTTGCCCTGCTGCGTGACAGCGGCCTGGTCAGTGATCGGCGCGAGGGGCTGTGGGTGCACTACCGGATTCACCCAAACCTGCCGGCATGGGTGAACCGGGTGCTCAAGGACGTTTTTGATGGGGTTGCCGAGCGTGCGCCGTTTCGCGATGACGCCACGGCACTGGCCAAGATGCCCAACCGACCTGGGGCACCACGCTGCGCCTGACGTGGGCGGCGGCTCGGTTGTAGACGACGTATCACAACAATAGGTTTAACCAGGAGAGACTCGCATGTCCGACAAAATGTTCAACGTGCTGTTTCTGTGCACCGGCAACTCGGCGCGCAGCATTTTTGCCGAATCAATTTTGAGCCGGCTTGGACGCGGCAAGTTTCAAGGGTATAGCGCAGGCAGCCACCCCAAGGGTGAGATTCACGAATACGCATTGGCGGAACTGGTCCGCAACAACTACGACACCAGCGGACTGCGCAGCAAGGATTGGGCAGAGTTTGGTGAAGCGGATGCGCCAAGGATGGATTTCGTCTTTACGGTTTGCGACCGCGCCGCGGCCGAAGTCTGTCCCGTCTGGCCCGGACAGCCGATGACTGCGCACTGGGGCGTCGAAGATCCGGCCGAAGAGACCGGTGACGATATTGCGAAGAAGACTGTGTTCTCGAGGGTCTTCCGTGAGTTGCATAACCGTATCTCCATCTTCGTCAATCTCCCGCTGGAATCGCTCGATCGGCTCAAGCTGCAACAGGAACTCGACCGCATCGGCCGGACTCGTTTGAACGCGGCGGAGGAACAGAGGGCTTGAGCGCACAGTGTGAAGTGACGGGCCGGCGTGCGGCCGGCGCAACGATGGGGTTCTTCGAGCGTTACCTGACGCTATGGGTAGCGCTCTGCATCGTTGCCGGGATCATATTCGGCCACCTGCTGCCGGATGTTTTCCAATCGATCGGTCGCATGGAGGTCGCCCAAGTCAACCTGCCGGTCGCGGTGCTGATCTGGTTGATGATCATCCCGATGTTGCTGAAAGTGGATTTCGGCGCGTTGCACCAGGTGGGTGAGCACTGGAAAGGGATCGGCGTGACCTTGTTTATCAACTGGGCGGTAAAGCCGTTTTCGATGGCGCTACTCGGTTGGTTGTTCATTCGCGGTGTGTTTGCCGAGTACCTGCCTGCCGATCAACTTGACGCCTACATTGCCGGCTTGATTCTGCTGGCCGCCGCACCGTGCACGGCGATGGTTTTCGTTTGGAGCCGGCTGTCCGATGGTGACGCCAACTTCACGCTGACCCAGGTCGCACTGAACGACACCATTATGGTGTTCGCGTTCGCGCCGATCGTCGGCCTGCTGCTTGGCCTGTCGGCGATCACGGTGCCGTGGGAGACACTGTTCCTGTCGGTCGTGCTGTACATCGTGTTGCCGGTGCTGTTCGCGCAGTGGTGGCGCAGGCGTCTGCTGGCGAAAGGTGGTGAGACGGCACTTGAGGCCCTGCTGGCCAAACTGCATCCCGTCTCGTTGACGGCTTTGCTCGCGACATTGGTGTTGCTGTTCGGTTTCCAGGGCGAGCAGATCCTGGCCCAGCCATTGGTCATTGCGATGCTCGCGGTGCCCATCCTGATCCAGGTCTACTTCAACTCCGGTCTGGCCTACCTGCTCAACCGCCAGTTCGGTGTCGCACACTGCGTCGCGGCGCCGTCCGCGCTGATCGGCGCGAGCAACTTCTTTGAGCTCGCGGTGGCTGCGGCGATCGCGCTGTTTGGCTTCAACTTTGGTGCGGCGCTGGCAACCGTCGTCGGCGTCTTGGTCGAGGTTCCGGTGATGCTGTCGGTGGTCAAGATCGTCAATGCCTCACGCGGCTGGTACGAGCGCCGTGCATGAGCGCGCTGGCAACAAATAGCCGCGCGATCAGTGAACGCCTGTGAAGGCTTTTTGGAAAGATGGAGAACAATGACAACACACCCCTTTGACAGACTCGACCTCGACGATGGCACTGCCGTGATCATGACACCATGTCCCGGCACCAAGGGCGTCAGTCTGCGTGAATCGCTCTCACAGTTGGCGCAGGCCGGTGCGAAATCGGTGATCACGCTGATGCCGCTCGAAGAAATGGAAAGGAA
>JAGRHE010000226.1 GCA_020445165.1 Gammaproteobacteria bacterium | reverse complement strand
TGCCGGAGGGTCTGTGGGCGAAGTGTCCGAGCTGCAGCGCGGTGCTATACCGCGCCGAGATGGAACGCAACATGGATGTCTGCCCCAAGTGTGGACACCACAACCGCATCGGTGCGCGCCGTCGCCTCGACCTGTTTCTCGACCCGGAACCGCGTGACGAGATCGCCGGCGACCTCGAATCCGGTGATCCGCTCAAGTTCAAGGACAGCAAGAAATACAAGGAACGTATCAGCGCGGCCCAAAAGGGCAGTGGCGAGAAGGATGCCCTGGTCGTGATGCGTGGCCAGCTCGAAGGGCGTGACATCATCGCCGCGGCTTTCGAGTTCTCGTTCATGGGTGGATCGATGGGCTCGGTGGTCGGTGAACGCTTCGTCCAGGGTGTTAATGCCGCGATGGAACGACGCTGCCCGATGATCTGCTTCTCCGCCAGTGGCGGAGCTCGGATGCAGGAGTCGCTGTTCTCCTTGATGCAGATGGCCAAGACTTCGGCCGCACTGCAACGCATGTCGCGCCGTGGCTTGCCGTTCATCTCGGTCATGACCGACCCCACCATGGGCGGCGTCTCGGCCAGTTTCGCGATGCTCGGCGATGTCAATATCGGTGAGCCCGGAGCGCTGATCGGCTTTGCCGGACCACGCGTGATCGAGCAGACCGTGCGCGAGAAACTGCCGGAAGGTTTCCAGCGCAGCGAGTTCCTGCTCGAGCACGGCGCGATCGACACCATCATCGATCGGCGCGAGATGCGCCAACGGGTTGCCAACATCCTGGGCATGCTGAGCGGCGAGTCGCGCAACTGAGCAAACAATGAGATTCCCGACGCTGGCCGCCTGGCTGGATTGGCAGGTCGGCCTAAGTCCCAAGTCGATCGATCTCGGCCTCGAGCGCGTGTCGGAGGTATGGAACCGGCTCGGCCCCCCGCAGCTGGACGCCGCGGTGATCACTGTCGCCGGAACCAATGGCAAGGGATCCAGCGTCGCCTTCATCGAAGCCATCCTGAACGCGGCCGGTTACCGTTGCGGCTGCTACACGTCGCCGCATCTGTTGCACTACAGCGAGCGCATCCAGATCGATGTGGAACCGGCCGATGATGCGTCCATCTGCGCTGCGTTCGAACGCATCGACAAGGCCCGCGGCGACATCCGCCTGACCTACTTCGAGTTCGGCACTCTGGCCGCGCTGCTGCTGTTCGCCGACGCGCGCCTCGACGCGCTGGTGCTCGAGGTGGGGCTCGGTGGCCGCCTCGATGCGGTCAACATCGTTGATGCCGATGTGGCGCTGATCACGGGCATTGCGCTCGATCACCAGGCCTGGCTCGGCAATGACCGCGAGGCGATCGGCCACGAGAAAGCCGGCGTCATGCGCCGCGCACGACCGGCCATTTTCTCCGGCCGCGATATCCCGAACAGCGTGCGCGAGCATGCCGCAGCGGTCGGCGCCAACCTCCTGGTCGCCGGCGAGGACTACCGTGTCCAGCGGCATGGCGAGCAGTGGGACCTCGTCGCGCCCGGGCAGGTGCGACGGGCGCTGCCGTTGCCGGGCCTGCGTGGCGCCGTCCAGGTCGAGAATGCGGCCGGTGCGCTGCTGGCGATCGATCGTCTCGCCGATCGCTTGCCGGTAGACCAGTCGGCCGTGCGCCAGGGCCTGTTGTCGGCACGGGTTCGCGGGCGTTTCGAGGTGCGTCCCGGTTCGCCGACCTGGATTCTCGACGTGGCGCACAATGCCCAGGCCGCGCAGACACTGTCCGACACGCTGGGTGGCATGTTTACCCAAGGTGACAGGCTTGCCGTGTGCGGCATGCTCGAAGACAAGGATGCGGCCGCCGTTGCCGCCGCCCTGGCGGACCGGTTCGACCGCTGGTACCTGGTCGACCTGTCGGACCAGCCGCGCGGCCTCGACAGCGCCGTGCTGGCCGAACGGATCGTGCCGGTGATTGGCAAGGAGCGGATCGTGGCCACGGGTTCGCCGGAGGATGTCCTCGCCCGTGTCGAGGCCGACTGCAAAGACGGCGACAGCGTGGTCGTGTTCGGATCATTCCTGACGGTCGCCGCCGCCATGGCCTGGCTCGACCGGGCCGATGATCACTGCCCAACATCCGGCTGAGCGGGCGGCAATGAACCGAAACCGCCGAAAACCGCTGTCGCCTTCCGGGTTCTTCGGATCTTCGCCGGAGGCACAGGTATAATCGCGGCTTTGGCGAACGACGGCGAATGATGGACGACGGTCTGAAGAAGCGATTGATCGGGGCGGCGGTATTGGCGTCGCTGGCGGTGATCTTCGTGCCCATGCTGTTCGAGGAGCCGCCGTCGAGTCCGCCGCCGCTTGCGCCGCTGCCCAGCCCGCCGCCGATCAGCGACTTCGCGTCGGAGAAGCTGCGCGACGAAATCCCCGCGATAACACCGCTGGCGCCGGTTGCCGTCGAAAACGAAAGCGATCCGGCTGACGACGCGGACGACGGCACAGCCACGCCCGAGCCGGCGCCACGCACCGGCCTGAGTGCCTGGGTGGTCCAGGCGGCGAGTCTTTCGTCGCAGGAGAGCGCCGACAAGCTGGTCGCCAGGCTGCGTGAAGCCAACCTGCCGACCCCGGAACCGGAGATGGTGGAGATCCGCGGTCGGCGCTGGTTCCGGGTACGCGTCGGACCTGTGATCGAGCGCGAAGAGGCCGAGGGCATGATCGAAAAGGTCAGCGAGATCGCGGGCGCCAAAGCCCAGGTGCGGCGCTATCCATGATGCTCCTGCGGTCGGCGACGATGTACCTCGAAATCGATCCGCTTTTGTTAAGATGCCTGCCGCTGACGGAGGGTCGTTGACGCGTGGCCTGGCTCGATATCGTCATCGTCGCGATCGTGCTGGTGTCGACGCTGATCAGCCTTGCCCGAGGCTTCGTGCGCGAGGCGTTCTCGCTGGCGGTCTGGGTCCTGGCGTTCTGGGTCAGCTGGAGCTTTTTTCGTGGTCTGGAGGTACCGTTGCGCGCCTGGATCGGTTCGCCGACCGCGCGTTTCGGCATTGCATTCGCCGCGCTGATGATCGTAACGCTGACCGTGGGTGGCCTGGTCAACTACCTGATCATCCAACTGGTGGAACGCACCGGCATGTCCGGCACAGATCGCCTGTTCGGCATGGTGTTCGGTGCCGCCAGAGGCGTGCTCCTGGTCGCGGTACTGGTGTTGCTCGCGGGGCTGACCCCGCTGCCCAGGGAGGGCTGGTGGCTGGAGTCCACGCTGGTGGGCTACTTCGAGGAAATGGCGTTTTGGTTGCGAGACCTGTTGCCGCCCGAGCTGGCGGATCGTTTTCGTTATACCGCGTGAAGCAAGCGGTCGAGCCTGAGGTGCAGCATGTGCGGAGTCGTCGGAATCGTCGGGACATCAGCGGTCAACCAGTCGCTGTATGACGCCCTGCAGGTATTGCAGCACCGGGGGCAGGACGCGGCCGGGATAATGACCTGTGACAATGGTCGTCTGCACCTGCGCAAGGATAATGGCCTGGCGCGCGACGTGTTCGACAACCAGCACATGATCCGGCTGCCGGGCAGGATGGGCATTGCACATGTGCGTTACCCGACCGCGGGTTGCTCGAGTTCGGCCGAGGCACAGCCGTTCTACGTCAACTCGCCGTACGGTATCTGCCTGGCCCACAACGGCAACCTGACCAACGCTGAGGAACTCAAGCGCGACCTGTTCCGCGAGGACCGACGCCACATCAACACCGACTCCGATTCCGAGATCCTGCTCAACGTGTTCGCACACGAGCTGCATGCCGAGACCAGTAAGCTGTCGTTCGACGAGAACGACATCTTCCGCGCCGTTTCCGGGGTGCACCGGCGCTGTCTCGGCGGTTATGCCGCGGTGGCCATGATCCCGGGTTACGGGGTGATCGCGTTCCGCGATCCGAACGGCATCCGGCCGCTGGTGTTCGGCGTGCGCGACAGCGAGAAGGGTCCGGAGATGATGGTCGCGTCGGAGAGCGTCGCGCTCGACACGCTCGACTTCGAGCGTGTGCGCGATGTCGATCCGGGTGAGGCCGTGATCTTTACCTTTGACGGCAAGCTGCATACCCGGCAGTGCGCCGACAACTGGAAACGCAGTCCCTGCATTTTCGAGTTCGTGTATTTCGCGCGACCCGATTCGATCATCGACGACATCTTCGTGCACAAGGCGCGCCTGCGCATGGGCAAGAAGCTGGCACGCAAGACGGAGAAGGTGCTGGGCAAGGACAAGATCGACGTGGTCATTCCGATCCCGGACACGAGCCGCACCTCGGCCATGAGCCTGGCCCACGAACTGAATGTGCGTTTCACCGAAGGCTTCATCAAGAACCGATA
>JAGRHE010000225.1 GCA_020445165.1 Gammaproteobacteria bacterium | reverse complement strand
GGGCTCGATCGACCGGCGTACCGATGCCTTCGGCCAACATGACGCCGGCCAGGTACTGGGCGCTGACCAGCCCCTGTTCCGCAGCGCGCAGCATCCACTGCAGGGCCTCATCATCGCGTCGCGCCGTGCCATTGCCGGTGGCGAGGCAATGCGCCAGATTGAACTGCGCCTCGGCCAGTCCCGCCTCGGCGGCCCGCCGATACCAGCGCACTGCCTGGACCGGGTCGATGGCCAGTCCGGCCGCACCGTTGTCGTAGGCCGCGCCGAGATTCAGCTGCGCCCAGGGATCACCGGTGTTGGCCTGTTCGACCAGCTTGCCGAGCGGCGGCACCCGGTCGGCGATGGCAGGGGCCGGAACGCCAATCAGCAACAGAGTCAGTATCAGCAGCGCCGCAAACGGGCCGCGAAAGCCTGTGGATAACTTTGGGGACAAACCTGGGCCTGCAAATTCTGACATTCGACGGTATTTTGGCGGCATGCGGCAATGAGAAATTTTCTTTCTATTTTTCAAAAGCTTTCGTGTGTTTTATCAGATGTAACGGAAAATAGCGATCGCAAGTCAGAAATAACTCCCGTGGATCCGGATGTGGAAAACCTCGCCCGGCACCGCGAATGACGTCGCCACCTGCCCTGCGCGAGATCCACAAACAGAGTACGGTCAGCGCGTCTTGAAACTGCCCATCAGGCGTTGCAGTCCGCTGGCGACCTCGGCCAGTTCGGCGACCGAGGCCTTGAGTTCGTGTGTACCGTGGTCGGTCTGCCCGGCGATCTCGGTGATCGTCAGCATGGTGTGGTTGATGGCATCGACACCACGATGCTGCTGACTGGCCGCATTGGCAATGCTGCCCGAGGTGTCGCTGATCGTTTCGACATGCTGCAGGATCTCGACCAGGGTCGCACGGGTTTCCTCAGCGTGGCGTACGGTTTCACGCGCCTGGCCGCGGCCCGATTGCATGACCGTGACCGCCTGCCGGGTTGCCTGCTGCAGGCGTTCGATCATCGACTGGATCTCCGCGGTCGACTCCTGGGTGCGGCTGGCCAGGTTGCGTACCTCGTCGGCGACGACGGCGAATCCCCGGCCCTGTTCACCAGCGCGGGCCGCCTCGATCGCGGCATTCAGCGCCAGCAGGTTGGTCTGTTCGGCAATCCCGCGAATCACGTCCAGCACCCCGCCGATACGTTCAGAATCCTCGCCCAGTTGCTGGATTGCCGTTGCGGCTTGCTCCACATCGGCGGCCAGGCGACCGACCTCGGTCTGGGTCGTGCTCAACACCTCGTGCCCGCGCCTGGCCGATCGCTGCGCGGCACCAGCGGCATCGGCACCGGTCTGCGCCATGTCTTCCACGTGCTGGGAAGCGGCCGCCATCTCGTCGGTTGCCTGCGCCGCACGTTGCGACTCTTCGCGCTGGCGTTGAGTGGCCGCAGCGGCCTGGCCGGCGACGGTCGCCATTCTTTCGGCCGCCTGCGCAACGCGCGTAGTCGTGCCCTCGACCTCGGACACCATGGCCCGGATCTTCTCCAGGAACTGGTTGAACGCGCATGCCAATTGCGCCACCTCGTCGCGCCCCGGAAAACGCAGTTCGCGTGTCAGGTCACCGTCACCGTTGGCGATCTCCTGCATCGCCTCCACGACGGCATTGAGCTTGCGACTGATCGCCTGGCTGATCAGCCAGGCAACCAGCAGACCGATGAACATGCCCGACAGCAGCAGCACCCAGACCAGGCCACGCGTCGACGCAGCTTGTGCCGCAAGATCCTCACTCTGGACCTGGATGCGCTCACGCAACTCCCTGACCAGCGCCCCGGCGTTGTCCGACAGGCGATGCATCAAGGGACCGATTTCCTGGCGGACCAGGTAGACGTCCGCGAAGGCGCGCTCGCCGCCATGCACCTCGAACATCTGCTGCAGGGCATCGACGTATGCGCTGCGCTCGACCAGGATGCGCTCGATCGCATCGGTCTGTTCGAATGTCAGCTGGTCGGATTTCTCCTGCAGGCGCTGCAGGGCCGCTTCGTTCTGGGCGAGGTAGAGCCCGGTGTTCTCGCGTAGCGCCGGGTCGCGGAATGCCAGGAATCCGCGCATCCCGTTGATCACCTGGCCCCAGCTGTAACGCAGGTCCTGGATCGCACCCAGCACCGCCGTGCGGCTGGCCAGTCGATCGCCGAACTCCGGATCGATCGTCTTCACGGGAAGGCCAAACTCGTCGAGCGGGGCATCGAGCACGGCTTCGAGCTCGGCCTGGATCTCTTCCTGTGCTTCGCGCTCAGAGGTCAACATCTCGCCCATGGCCTGGAGGATGACCATGTGTCGCGGATTGAGTTCACGTTCGGCGAGCGCCATCGCCGGCATGTTGCTGGCCGGCTCGGAAGACAGCGCCAGCAGGCGCGGCTCGAACGCGGCGAAGGCGTCCACCTGTTCTGCCAGCGCCTCGAACTCTGACTTCAGACCCAGGTCACCGAGGACTCCGAGTGCCGAACGCGCCTGTTCGACCGCTTCCTGTAGGTCCTGGATATCGCCGCGATAGCGTTCGCGATGAAGGCTTTCGCCGCTTTTCAGGTAGAAGCCCATCGACGCCGCCGCGGCATGCACGCGATTGTCCACCCGCATCACCGCCAACACCGCCGGTTGCAGTTTCGCGACCATTCGATGTGCGTTTTCCTCGGTGGACCAGGCACCTCTGAGCCCGGCGAGTGACACGGCCAGCAGGATCGCCAAGACAAGCCCGAAGGCTGCGCCGAGCTTGCGTCTGATAGACCAGCTATCGAGAAGTCGTGCCATCGGGATCCACCCAGACTGATGTCGTGCGGGCGCGAGCGGCCCTTGGGGCGGTTAGCGGCGGTTTGGCGGCGCACTTGAAAGCGGCGGGAGACCCCGCCCGGTGCTGCCGCAGGTCAGCGGCAACTCCGTCCGATCAATGCTTTACCGGGGTGTATCCGGACGTGGTGGAACCGGTCAGGTCCCACGAAAATGTGCAGTCGAGTTCCGACAGCACGGCGATCATGCCGCTCTCGCCGTCGGCCAGGATGATCGACAGCGGCGAGCGGCGACCGAAGCGCCGATGCCCCTGCCTTACCCAGCGCCCGGCCATGCGCGGATTGAGCGGATAAGTGGTGCGCAGGGCATCTGCGATGCGCAACAGGTAGCTGGCGCGGCGCAGCACGACCGGGTCATCCGGCAGCACCTCGGTCCCCTCGCGCAGTTTGTTCAGCGCACGTGCACGCACGGTCTCGGGCAGGCACAACACGCCTTGAATCTCCTGGCTGTCGAGCTGCCATGAATCGAGCAGCCCCATGACCGCCTGGGTGATGTCGTTGAGCGCCTGCTTTTGCTGCTGTTCCATGAAATCGGCTCCGGTCGCACCACGCCTGTTGCCGCCGGCGTGGTGGTTGGGGTCGGGCTGATGCCAAACCCGGGTAATTTAGTCGGATATTAGCACCGAAGCCCGACTTACTTCACGTACTCGGGACGGGGCTATTCAGGAACCCAGCAAGCGCTGCCACCAGCGGCGCCGCGCGGCCGGCTGACGGGCGGCCTCCAGGTCGACCGGCGCCAGCCGGCTCAGTACCCAGCCAGGCAAGGGCGGGTTGTCACTGTAGCCACACGACACGCCGAGGTTGTTGGGATCGTAGATCTTGACCATGCGCGGCTCGGCCGGCAGGTCAGCATAGACGATGCCGCAATAGTCCTCGTCGTGCTCGCGCCGCAACAGCGCATCGATCTCGTCGATGAAGCGGCGCAGTGTCGCTGCATCGGCGACGGCCTGCGGCGGCGGCTCGCCGACGGCGTAGATGTACCAGTCGTCCGGCTGGGCCCTGACCTTTTCCCACAGCGCATCGAGCTGCGGCCAGCGCAGGGCCGAGGTGAAACTGCCACAAAAAGCGGCGAGATACGGGTCGGGGCTGTCGGTCGTCACGCTGAAGATCTCCGCACTACACGGCTGGCGATGCGTCCCATTATGCCGTGCGCGCAGCTATACTGCCGGCCTTTAACCGATGACGGCTGCCCGATGACCGCCCTGTACCAATCCGATCTCACCGGCCTCAAGCTGTTGCATCGCGGCAAGGTCCGCGACATCTACGAGGCTGACGAGGACCACTTGCTGATCGTCACCAGTGACCGCCTGTCGGCGTTCGACGTGGTCATGCCACAACCGATCCCGGGCAAGGGCGAGGTGCTGACCCGGGTGGCCAACTTCTGGTTCGATCGCACCAAGGACATCATTCCCAACCACCTGAGCGGCCGGCCGCTGGCGAGCGTCGTGACCAACGCCGACGAGCGCGAGGTGCTCGGTGACCGCGCCATCGTGGTCAGGAAACTCAAGGCACTGCCGGTCGAGGCGATCGTGCGCGGCTACCT
>JAGRHE010000224.1 GCA_020445165.1 Gammaproteobacteria bacterium | reverse complement strand
CCCGGCGTACCCATCTTGCACTTGGTCTTGGTGAAGCATTGGCGAACATCGCCGAACGTGCGATTGGGGTTGTCGGTAAGGCACGCAACCATGACCGCACAGCCTCCCGGGCCGAAACCTTCGTACATGGCGGGAGAGTAGTCCTCGCCGCCGGCGCCCTGGGATTTCTGCAGAGCTTTCTCGATCACATGACTGGGCACCTGGTCTTTCTTGGCGCGATCAATCAGCCCGCGCAAGGCAAGGTTGCAGCTCGGATCAGCTCCCCCGGACTTGGCCACCACGTAGATCTCACGACCATACTTGCTGTAGACCTTGGCTTTCTGATCGGACGTCTTGGCGATCGATTCTTTTCTGTTCTGATAGGCGCGGCCCATGGGGATATACCGGGACAAGCAAAAACTGCCGTGATCTTACTCGTTGTGCCTGCACTTGGCATAGCCGCCCACGGCCACTTCGTTTATTGCAGGATCAAGGCGCCTACGGAAATCGAACCGACCCTGTTGATCCACAGCCAGGTGCACCGCACAGGTCGCCAGTTCAAACGCCATGGCCTGCCTGAACGGGATGCCGAGAACAACTATCGGATCGGCGATGATCACCCGCCGGGTTGCAGTTGGGTACGGCTTCCTGACACCGGCTATCAGATCAAATCCGGATTTGCACAGCTCCGACCGTCATCAATCATCCGTTTTTCCAGCAGGTACAACACCGGCCCGGGAGAGGCATGGCGCTGGATCCGCCAGCCCTCTGGCAAGGCATCGATCCACTCATCGACCGCCACGACCTCATCGCCCGCGCCGGCATGGCCGCGATACTGCAGCAGTGAAACCAGGCCGCCGGGGCGCAGCAGCAGCGCGGCCTGGTCAAGGGCCGCAAGCGTGCTACCGGCGTGCGTGATCATGCTCTTGTCGCCACCCGGCAGGTAACCGAGATTGAACATCACCGCACCGACCCGGCCACGCCAGTTGGCTGGAACTTCGGCAGCCATGTGTTCGTGGCCGCGTGCGCACAGTGTGCATGTGTCCATCAGGCCTGCTTCAACCAGGCGTCGCCGTGTTTCTGCCAGCGCGGCCGGCTGGATATCGAAACCCCAGACATGACCGACCGCTGTTACGTGGCGTGCCAGGAACAGGCAGTCGTGGCCCTTGCCGAGCGTGGCATCGATCGCCAGCTCGCCGCTCTTCAGTACCTCGCTCACTGCAGCATGCGCGACCTTTGTCAGTAGCGGGGATCTCACAGCCGGGCGATGTCCGCTTCCGCCGGCAAAGGTTCGGCGTCGATCAGGTGCGCGGCCAGACGCTGCGCGTACCAGGGGATGGTCAGCGCGCCACGCGCACCGAAGCCATTGCAGATCCAGACCGACGCCATGTCGGCATGACGGCCGAGCAGTGGGTTGCGGTCGGCCGTGCCAGGGCGGATGCCGGCGACATGTGCAGCGACCGCCACGGTGGTGCCGGGGCGCAGTGCCTGGTACCCGGCGAGCAGTGCCTCGCGTGCCTCCGCCGTCGTGTTCAGGTCGACAGCGCTGTGTGCGTGCGTGGCCCCAAAGCGCAGCTCGCCGTTGGCCAGCGGGACCAGCCAGTGCGCGCCGTTGATGATGTGGCGTGGCTGCCAGGCGTCGTCGACCAGGTTGAGGATCTCACCCTTGTCCGGGGCCCATGGCAGGTGACCGAACCAGGGATTGTCACGGCTGCGTGCACCGTCGCAGAACACGATCCGCCGTGCACTGCTGCCGTCGATGCGAACCTGCCCGGGTCGGCAGTCGATGTCGCCGTATTCGACTGCTTTCTGTAACAGCGTGGCCGAGCTTGCGAGCCAGTCGCGCAGTGTGCCCAGCAACAAGGGCAGATCGACATAGCCGGTACGTTGCTGCACGAACCCGCCGAACGGCGCCTCGATTGGCTCCGGGCAGTGGTTTGCCGCAAAAGCCGCACCGGCCAGTCCTGCGCTGGCCGGGTCCTCGATGCGGCGGCGGTAAAACGGCCGCTGCCCGGGTGAACGGAACAGGCGCAGCATCGGCAGCGGGTGGTGGAAGCGGCGACCGAACTGCTGCGCCAGGTCGGTGTACCAACGTTCGGCAGCGGTCAGCCAGTCATCCATCTCCGGCCGCCGGTTGAAGCGCATGCCGGCCAGCGGGTTGATCAGCCCGGCGGCGACCATGCTCGACGAGCTGCGATGGCCGTCATCGATCACGCACACCCGCTCACCGGCGGCGGCCAGGTGCCAGGCAAGTGCACTGCCGGCAAGCCCCTGGCCGATGATGAAGGTGTCGAAATCGGTATGCGACATGCACAGATTCTCGCACGCATACCGGACATGCAGGGTGGCTGCTGTTCAGGCCGGCGTCGGTGGTGCCAGTCTCACCGGTTGCTGCAGCGCATCGACGATGGCGTTGCGCGCCAGCTCGGCAACCTGCTTGCGGGTGTGGTCGTGCAGCGAGATCGGTTCGCCGAAGGTCACGTGTACCGCGCAGTGTTTTCGGGTGATCAGGCCACGCATATTGTCCAGCAGCGACTGCTGGCCGGTGTACGGCGCCACCGGATCGGGCTCGCCGTCGATGTGGTAACGCAATGCGACCGGTACCACGTCGGTACCGGTGTCGAGCGCCGCGGCGAACAGGCGGGAAAAGAATGGCCGCACCTGCAGACCGTCGGTCGTGGTGCCTTCGGGGAACAATGTCAGCAGACCCTGGTCACGCAGGCGTGCCGCGATCTGCTGGCTGACCGCAGCGGCCTCACCATTGCCGCGGCGGATGAACAGGGTGCCCGCGTGCGCGGCCAGCCAGCCGACCAGCGGCCAGCGCCGGACTTCGTCCTTGGACAGAAAGTCGGTGTTGGTCAGCGCACCGAGCACGACCACGTCCAGCCACGAGACATGGTTGCTGGCCTGCAGCGCCGGCGCCCGAGGACGATGACCGGAGACCGTGATGGTCAGGCCGAGGATGTCGGCCAGCCGGTTGTGCCACCAGCACGTGACACGCGGATGGGTGCGCAACACGCCGCCGGCATGGCGCCGCAGGCTCAGTGGCGTGAGCAGTGCGCCGACCAATACATGCAACGTGATCAGCAGGATGCGTCGGGTAACCCTGAGTGCCGTCATACCCCGGTTTCGGTGATCCGATCGATGAAATGTCGGGTATATGATGCATCCATCTCGCTCACCTTCACCAGCACCAGGATATCGGCGCAGTTGAATGCCGGATCGTGGCAGGGCTCCCCGCAGGCACGCGCGCCAGCCCTGAAATAGGCTTTGAGCAGCGGTGGCAGTGGCGCCGAAACGGTGTCGCCCGAGCCCGGCGGTAGCGCGGGCAGCGGCCGTTTCGGCCGGGCCCGGCAGTCGGCCGGAGTCAGCGCGTGCTGGCGCACGCGGTTCATGATCGCCTGGACATGGGCGCCACCGTCGTGCATCGCCACGCTGGCACAGCCGAACATCCAGTCGATGCGATGGGTCTTGATGAACTCGGCCAGGCCCGACCACAGCACCGCGATCGCCGCGCCTTTGCGGTATTCCGGGTCGATGCAGGTACGCCCGACTTCGAGGCGTCGCCCGGGCAAGGAGAGCAATGGCGAGATGTCGAATTCGCCGGACGAGTAGAAACCTCCGGCGCGCTGTGCCTGGCCGTCTAGCAGCAGGCGCGTGCTGCCGACGATGCGGCCACCGTCACATTCGCGCACCAACAGGTGCTGGCACCAGGCATCGAAGCGATCTTCATCGCGTGCACTTGGGCCGCCGTCGATCGAGGCACCGAGCTCTTCGGCGAACACGCGATAGCGTAGCGCCTGCGACGCGTGAATATCTTCCAGCGTGGTTGCCAGCTCGACGCGCAGGCGACTCCCGGGTCGGGTCGGGTATTGTTGCAGTAGAACGCTCATGGTCGTGTCCAGCCGTTGATATTCGTGACACAAGTGTCCGTCGTTGGCATGACATGGCCTTGTCGTATGTATGACATTCCGGTTGCGCAGGGGCTCGCCAAGGGGTAAGCAGTGAAGAAATTAGGGGTTGCCCGCTTGCTGCCGCCGCTGATGCGGGTCAGCGGATCCGCCGGACTCTTGCTGCTTGAGTTAAAATTGGAAGTCTTTGAGCCAGCGACCCTTCGCCATGCCCCACAGCCTGCCCGGTGCCCCCTACGACCTGCTCGACGACATTGCGTCGCCGGCGGACCTGCGCGCGCTCGCTGCCGGTGAGCTGCCCGGGCTGGCGGCCGAGGTGCGGCGTTTCCTGGTCAACACGGTGTCGCAGACCGGCGGCCACCTGGCAGCGGGGCTGGGTGTGGTCGAGCTGACCGTGGCGCTGCACTACGTGTTCAATACGCCCGACGACCGGCTGATCTGGGATGTCGGTCACCAGGCCTATCCGCAC